>NZ_JAWSUJ010000042.1:0-34777 GCF_033549285.1 Halomonas sp. | reverse complement strand
CCCGCGACGCCCTGGCCATGGCCGAGCGCCAGGAGCGCGGCCTGGTGGTCGCCGAGGGCGTGCGCCTGCCCTGCGCGCTCAGCTTCGTCTGGCGCCGCGACCGCGGCGAGGAGGCGGTGATCGCCGAGGCACTGGAGGTGCTCACCGGCGTCTGGGGGGCACTGGCACCATGACACCACCCCACGGGAAAGGAGCGCCCTGATGGCCGGCCTCGAGATCCCCCAGCTCGTCCTGATCGGGCTGATCTTCGTCTGGAGCGGGTTCGTGCGCACCAGCCTGGGCTTCGGCGGCGCCGTGCTGTCGCTGCCTTTCCTGCTGCTGGTGCTCGACGAGCCGCTGGTCTTCCTGCCGATCATCGCCGTGCACCTGCTGATCTTCTCCAGCTGGATCGCCTGGCGCGGCCACCGGCAGCTGGTGGCCGACAACGGCGGCCAGGCACCAGCCGAGAGCAACATCGACTGGCGCTACCTGCTCAATGCGATGAAGGTGATGATCATCCCCAAGCTGATCGGGGTAATCGGCCTGCTGACCCTGCCGGGCAACGTCCTGACCAGCATCATCTTCGTGATCGTGATGGTCTATGCGGTCGGCTACCTGCTCGACAAGCCCTTTCGCAGCCGCAACCGGGTGGTGGATGCGGTGCTGCTGGCGCTGGGCGGCTACGTCAGCGGCACCTCGCTGATCGGCGCTCCGCTGATCGTCGCGGTCTTCGCCACCCACGTCGCCGCCCATCAGCTGCGCGATACCCTGTTCGTGCTGTGGTTCATCCTGGTGCTGATCAAGATGGTCTCCTTCGTGATCGCCGGCGTCGACCTGCAGCTCATCCACCACCTGTGGCTGCTGCCCTGCGCCCTGGTCGGCCACCTGCTGGGCGAGGGCGCCCACCGGCACATGCTCGCCAGCCGCACCAACCTCTATTTCCGGGTGCTCGGCGGGGTGCTCATCCTGGTCAGCGTGATGGGGCTCGTCAGCTCGGCGGGGTAGCCGCAAACGACGAGGGCCCGAGGCGAAGCTGTCGCGTCGGGCCCTCTTCATGACGGGCTTCATGCGGGATAGGGACTTCGCCGGGGCGAGGCCCCGACGATGGCGTCAGTCGTGCTCGACCTCGAGCACCTCGCCGTCGCGGATTTTAACCTCCAGCTCGCGGTCGTCGGCATCGTAGCCCTCGATTTCGATGCGGCCGTCACGGTCGACCTGGAACTCCTCGAACTCGACCAGACCCTCGGCCACGGCCAGCGCCATGGCGTCACGCACCTCGGCCTCGGAGAGGCCCCAGGCGCCGTCGTCACGCTTCTTGCGCTCCTCCTTTAGACTCTCGCCGCTGGCCAGGTCGAAGCTCACCTCGGCCTGCCACTCGTCGTCGAGCCAGCCCTCCACCTCGACGCGGTCGGAGCGCTTCACCTCGATCTCCTGGAAGGTCTGGAAGCCGAAATCGCCGGCCTGGGCCAGCACCTCGTCGAAGCGCTCGGTGGCCAGGCGATCACCCGCGGCCTGGGCCAGGGTGGCGGCGCCCAGCAGGGCGGCCAGGGAAGCGGTCAGGATCATCTTGCGTTTCATGGGTCATACCTCCGTTCATGGGTGCCACTCCGTTATATCGCCACCGACCTTGCCACAGGGTGACGCGGCCATTCATGCTGCATTCATGTTCGGCCTGGCACCCTGTGGCCATGATGACTCGATGCCTTCTTCCCCGCCTGCGCCTGCTGGCGCTGTCTGCCCTCCTCGCCCTGCTGGCCGCCTCCCCCGCGCCGGCGGACGAGGCGTGGCATGACCTTCACGAGGCGGTACGCGAGGGGAGGATCGTGCCCCTGCCCGAGATCCTTGACTGGCTGGAGGCCCGCTATGTGGGCCAGGTACTCGAGGTGGAGCTCGAGCGTGACGACGGCAAGATGACCTACGAGGTCGAGATGCTCGGCCCCCGTGGCCAGGTGGTGGAGTTCGAGTTCGATGCCGCCAGTGGCGAGCTGATCGGCATGGAGGGGGTGAACATCAACGGGATGCGACGCGAGGATGGCGCGGAATGAAGGTGCTGCTGGTGGAGGATGACCGGGCACTCGCCAAGGCGCTGGAAGAGGCGCTGGGGGACGCCGGCGTGCTGCTGGAGACCGCCACCACCGGCGGCGAGGCGGATTTCCTGGTGCGCACCGAGGCCTACGACGCGGTGATCCTCGACCTGGGCCTGCCCGACGGCGACGGCAGCCGCTGGCTCGCCCAGTGGCGCGAGGGCGCCATCGACACGCCGGTACTGGTGCTCACCGCGCGCACCCGCTGGGCCGACAAGGCCGCCGGCTTCTCGGCCGGGGCCGACGACTACGTCACCAAGCCCTTCGAGACCGCCGAGGTGCTGTTCCGGCTGCGCGCCCTGGTGCGGCGCAGCCACGGCCATGCCCACCCGGTGCTGAGGATCGGCGAGCTCGCCTTCGACACCCACAGCGGCAGCGTCACCCTGGCCGGCCGCCCGGTGAGCCTGACCGCCCAGGAGTCGCGCCTGCTGGCCTACCTGGCCCACGCCGCCCCCCGCGTGGTGAGCCGCAGCGAGCTCGCCGAGCACGTCTACGACCGCGACCACGAGCCGGACTCCAACGTCATCGACGTCCAGATCAGCCGCCTGCGCCGCAAGCTGGGCGCCGCGCGCATCCAGACCCACCGTGGCCAGGGGTATCGCCTGGCCGGGAGCGACGAGACGCCATGAGTCGACTGCGGCGGCTGTCGCTGGCCAGTCGCCTGCTGCTGGCGTCCCTGCTGACACTGGCGATCGCCCTGCCGCTGGCCGGCGCGGGACTCTCCCACTACTTCCGCACGACCGCGACGGGCGCCTTCGACGAGCGCCTGGAGGCGCTGCTCAACGTGGTGGTCGCCGGCCTCGCCTGGGAGCCGACGCAGCAGCAGCTGGTGCATGAACGCTCGCTGGGCGACCCACGCTTCGAGCAGGTGCTCTCCGGCTGGTACTGGCAGATCAGCGACGGCGGCGAGCGGGTGCTGACCTCCCGCTCGCTGTGGGACCAGCGCCTGCCGGTGCGCTCCCACCGCCAGGTGATGATCCGTGACCTGCCAGGCCCGCGCGGGACACCGCTGCGCGTCATCGAGCGCGATATCCGCCTGGCACCACTGGACGGTCCGCTGCACGTCAGCGTGGCCGTCTCCCGGGCAACGCTGGACGCGGAGCTCGCCCGCTTCACCCGGCTGGTGACGCTCTTCCTGGTCGGCCTGGGGCTGCTGCTGCTGGCCACCCTGGCCCTGCAGGTGCGCTGGGGCCTGGCGCCGCTGCGCCGGGTGCAGGCCGATCTGCAGCAGGTGGAGAACGGCGAGGCCGAGCGCCTCGATACCCGCCTGTCGCCGGAGCTCGCGCGTCTCGCCCGGGCCATGAACGGGGTGCTGGAGCGCGACCGGCGACTGATGACCCATGCGCGTCACGCCGCGGGCAACCTGGCGCATTCGCTGAAGACCCCGGTGAGCGTGCTGACCACCCTGGCCGACGGCATCGAGGAGCCGCGGCGCACCCGCATCCGTGACGAACTGGCGCGCATCGATGGCGCGGTACGCCACCACCTGGCCCGCGCCACGGCGGCCGGGGACGCCGGCCTGGCCCCCCGCGTCGACGCCGGCGAGGTGCTAACCCCCATCCTCGCGGGGCTTGGCCGCCTGGCCGAACGACGCGGCATCACCCTCGGCCACGACCTGCCGGCCGGGATGCGCGTGCGCATGGAGGCCCAGGACCTGCAGGAGCTGGTCGGCAACCTGCTGGAGAACGCCCTGCGCTGGGCGAAGGGACGCGTCGAGATGCGCGGCGGCAGCGAAGCGGGGGGGAGCTGGCTGGAGGTCGAGGACGACGGGCCGGGCATGGACGAGGCCCAGCGCCAGGCCGCCCTGGCCCGCGGTGCCCGACTCGACGAGCAACACCCGGGCAGCGGCCTGGGCCTGGCCATCGTGGCCGACCTGGTAAAGCTCAACGGCGGCCGGCTGGAGCTCGCGCGCTCGCGCCTAGGCGGACTGGCGGTGCGCGTCTGGCTCCCCGACCGCCCCTTCCGGCCCGCCGACTGACGCAGCGAACACGGCTCAGCCGCGGCTGCCCGCGCCTTCCTCGGGCTCGTCGGCACACTGGTGCCGGCTCTCCAGCTGGATGGTGGCATGGTCCAGGCCGTAGCGCTTCACCAGCAGGGTCCGGATCGCCACCAGCGCGGCCTGGCGATCCTCGCCCTCCTCGATGGCCGCATGCAGCGAGACCAGGTGGCGTCCCGGGGTCAGCGACCAGACATGCACGTGATGCACGTTGCAGACCGCCTCGAGCTGCTCGGGAATCTCGCGGCGCAGGGTCGCCGCATCCAGGTCGTCCGGGGCGCCTTCCAGCAGGATATGGCCGGACTCCCGTGTCAGCTTCCAGGCGCTGCGCAGGATCAGCAGCGCCACCAGCAGCGAGAGCAGCGGGTCGATGGGCATCCAGCCGGTGGCCAGTATCACCAGGGCCGCGACGATGGCCGCCACCGAGCCCAGGAGATCGCCCAGCACGTGCAGGGCGGCGCCGCGGATGTTGAGGTTGTCGCGGTCCCCGAAGTGCAGGATGGCGAACACCACCACGTTGACCAGAAGCCCCAGGGCGGCGATCGCCAGCATGGTGGTGCCCATCACCTCCACCGGCGAGAGCAGCCGGCGGATCGCCTCGATGAAGATCCACACCACAATGGCGATCAGCGTCAGGCCGTTGACGAAGGCGGCCAGGATCTGCACCCGGTGGTAGCCGAAGCTGCGCTTCTCGTCCGCCGGGCGGCGGCTGATGCGCGCGGCGAACCAGGCCAGCGCCAGGGCGGCGGTGTCGGTGAGCATGTGGCCGGCATCGGCCAGCAGCGCCAGCGAGCCGGAGAGGATGCCACCCACCACCTCGGCAACCATGAAGCCGCCGGTGAGCAGGATCGCCCAGAAGAGCCGGCGCTGGCTGTCCTGCCCGGTGTGATGGTCGTGATCGTGAGCCATGAGCCCTCCCTTGCCAGGCCCCAGCATAACGCAGGGCTCACACCCCCTTCACGCTTCTCGCCGCTTCGCGGCGCCGCTTGAGCTCGTAGGCCACGGCCAGCAGCACGGTGACGAGGATCAGGATCAGCCCCAGGGCGTTGACCGCCGGCGTGAGGCCGGTACGCACCTTGGAGGCGATGTAGACCGTCAGGGTGGTGTCGTAGCCCACCACGAACAGCGAGGTGTTGTAGTTCTCGAAGGACTGCAGGAAGGCGATCACCGCCGCCGAGAGGATCGCCGGCCTCAGATAGGGCAGCAGGATGCGCCGGAACATCTGCCACTGGCTGGCGCCCAGGTCCAGGGCGGCACGCTCCATGGTGCGGTCGAAGCGCTGCAGCCGCGCGGTGACCATCAGCATCACGTAGGCGGCGATGAAGGTGGCCTGGCCGAGCACGGTGAGGAAGATGCCCCCGCCGACCCCGAGCTGGCGCCAGAAGATCAGCGTCGAGATGCCGATGATCACCCCCGGGGTGAGCAGCGGCGAGAGGATCAGCGCATAGAGGAAGGGCTTGGCGCGGCTCTGCACCGTGTTGAGGAACAGCGCGGTGGCGATGCCGATGGGCACCGCCAGCAGGAGCACGCCCACGGCGACGATGGCGCTGTTGCCCAGCGCCTGCCACATGCCGCCGTCGGCGGCGAGCTCGCCGAACCACTTCAGGGTGGTGCCGTCCCAGGGGGTCACGGTGGGGAAGCGGCTGTCGTTGAAGGTGGCCGCCGCCATCACCAGCAGCGGCAGGAAGAGGTAGGTGAAGAACACCACCACGTAGACGCGCAGGCCCAGGGCCATCAGTCGCTGTGAGCTCACGTCCCGCCCCCTTTCATTTCGCCCGGTCCCTCATTTGGCAATGTCCCCCAGGCCCACCTTGAACACCTTCATCACCAGCGACATGAAGCCGATGCACAGCACCAGCAGCAGGAAGGCGTAGGCCGCCCCCTGGTTCCAGTTGCCGCCCTCGAAGAACCAGTTGTAGATGATCTGGGTGAACCAGCGGCTGCCCGGCGAGCCGAGCAGCGCCGGCACCGCATAGCTGCCCGCCGCCAGCATGAAGGTCATGATGCAGCCGGTGGCGATCCCCGGCTTGGCATGGGGGATGACGATGCGCCGATGGGTGCGCAGCGTCCCCGCCCCCAGGTCCCGGGCCGCCCGCACCTGGTTGTCGTCGAGGCTCTCGATGGCGTTGTAGACCGGGAAGACCATGAACAGGATATAGGCGTAGACCATCCCCACCATCACCCCGGCGTCACCGCTGAGGAAGCGGATCGGCCGATCGATCAGCCCGAGCATCATCAGCACCTCGTTGAGCGGCCCGCGGAAGGCGAGAATGATGAACCACGAGTAGGTACGCAGGATCTCGTTGATCCAGAAGGGAATGATCAGCAAGAGGATGCACAGCGCCGCCTGCCGCGGGGTGGCCACCTTGGCCAGGTACCAGGCCAGCGGATAGCTCACGGCAAGCGTCAGCAGGGTCACCAGCACGCTGGACCACAGCGTCTTGAAGAAGATCGCCCGGTGGATGTCGTTGGCGAACAGGGTGGCGTAGTTGGTCAGCGTCCAGCCGTCCTGTGGCCCGCCGCGCTGGGCCGGCAGCAGGTTGGGGCGCAGCGAGTAGTCGATCATCTGCAGCTGCGGCAGGGTGACCATCACGATCAGCCAGATGCCCAGCAGGCCGAGGATCGCCATGGCCAGCGGGCCGCCGAAACGCGCGGCGAGCTGCCTAAACATGGCCAGCCTCCACCACCTCGCCGGTCGCCTCGTCGACCCGGGGGCTGCCATCCGCGGGCAGCACCACCGCATCGTCGGGGTCATAGCCGAACCTCATGCGACGCCCCGCGACCAGGGCATCGGTGTACTGTCGGGAGACCTCGTGGCCCAGCTGCACCCTGAGCAGTTCGCCCGAGGCGTCCAGGCGCGCCTCCAGCACCACCCAGGCACCCTCGAAGTGCACCGCCTCGAGGGTGGCCGCGAGGATCGGCCCGGCACTCCCCTCCTCGACCGGGCGCAGGTGCTCGGGGCGGATGTAGAGCGCCGCCGGGTCGCCGCGCGCCAGCCGGGACGCGGCCGCGACTCGGCCGGCCAGTTCGCCCAGCGCTCCGCCGTCCAGGCGCACCCGCTCGGCCTGGCGCTCGATCAGCGTCGTCCGCAGCCGGTTGTTCTCGCCGACGAAGGCCGCCACGAAGCCGGTGGCCGGCGAACGGTAGAGGGTCACCGGGTCGGCCACCTGCTGGATGCGGCCCGCCGACATCACCGCCACCCGGTCGGACATGGTCAACGCCTCGCCCTGGTCGTGGGTGATGTAGATGAAGGTGATGCCGGTCTTGCGCTGGATCGCCTTGAGCTCGGCACGCATGTGCTGGCGAAGCTTGAGGTCCAGCGCCGAGAGCGGCTCATCGAGCAGCAGCACCCGCGGCTCCACGGCCAGTGCCCGGGCGATGGCCACCCGCTGCTTCTGCCCGCCGGAGAGCTCGCCGATCCGCTTCGGCCCGCTGCCCTCCAGGGCCACCAGCGCCAGCAGGCGCTCGGAGGCCTCGCGGCGCGCCTTGCGGTCGACCCCGCGCACCTCCAGGCCGAACTCGATGTTCTCGTACACCGTCATGAGCGGGAAGAGCGCCAGGTTCTGGAAGATCATCGCCGTGGGACGGCGGTTCACCGGCACCCCGGCCATGGGCTCGCCGCCGATCAGCACCTGCCCCTCGCTGGGCGTCAGAAAGCCGCTGATCATGTTGAGCAGGGTGGTCTTGCCGCAGCCCGAGGGCCCGAGGAAGCTGAAGAACTCCCCCGAGCCGATCTCGAGTGTCGTCCTGTCGATGGCGGTGAAGTCGCCGAAGCGCATCACCACCTCCTCCAGGCGGACGCTGCCGTCCATGCTCACCTCGGGGCCGGGGTCAGGCGACGTCATGCGGAGAGATAGCGGTCCTGGTACTCGTTGCGCAGCGCCACGTACCAGGGCTCCTGGATCGGCCACCACCAGAGGTTGGCAAGGTCCTCCTCGGTGTAGGACTCGGTGAAGAAGTTGCGCGTCGCCTCGGGCAAGAGCTCGGTCGCCCCCTTGGAGGTGGAGTTGTAGCCGGTGGCCTCGACGAACATGGCGCCGGCTTCCGGGGTGTAGTACCAGTTGATCAGCTCGTACACGGCGTCCGGGTTCCGGGCGTTCCTGGGAATCACGAAGCCCTCCATCCAGGCCAGGGCACCTTCCTTCGGCGCGCCGTAGGCGATCTCCTCGCCCTCCTGCTGCAGGCGGAAGGCGGTGGAGTCCCAGGTCTGGCCGATGATCGCGCCGTTGGTGCGGAAGGCGGCCTGGGCCTCGTTCTCGGTGTTCCAGAACTGCACCAGCATGGACTTGTGCTTGACCGCCTCCTCGAGGATGACGTCGAAGTTGGCGCGCATCGCCTCCTCGCTCTGGTAGGAGTCGAGCAGCGGGTGCGGCAGCCGACCCTCGCGCTCCAGCCACAGGCCGATGCCGACCAGCGCCGAGTGGCCGCGCACCGTGACGCCCTGGCCGTGCTCCGGGTTCCACAGGTCAGCATAGCTCAGGTTGGCGCGGTCCACGTCGGCGAAGCGGCGGTGCCAGGTGATCGCCTCGGTGCCCCAGTCGCTGGGCGCGAAGTAGCGCTTGCCGTCGACCACGCCGCCGGTCTCGGAGCCCTCGATGGCGCTGTCCAGGGCGCCGCTCCAGTCGATGCGCGACGTGTCCAGCGGCTGGATGAGGTCGTAGTCGAGATAGCCGGGCACGCGGTCCACGGTGGGCATGATGACGTCGAAGCCGCTGCCGTCGCTGGCGCGCAGCGAGTTCATCAGCTCGTCGTTGGTGCCGTAGGGCGTGAAGGTGGCCTTGATGCCGGTCTTCTCGGTGAAGTCCGCCAGCATCCGGTCATTGAAGTAGCCCGCCCAGGCGTAGATGCGCAGGGTCTGCTCCTGGGCCAGCAGCGTGTTGACGTAGAAGGACGGCACGCTGGCCACGGCCCCGGCGGCCAGGCTGCCCTTGAGAAAACGGCGACGTGTGAACGACATGACGAGCTCTCCATGGTGGCTGGGACGCACCCCGTTATCGCGCGGCGAGGTGACGACGCCATGACCCGCCGATGACGGTTCAGCGTCGACTCAATCAGCGTAGCACCATATAGGGAAAGGCCCAGTCGAGAGGAAGGCCCCGTCGCCGCGTCGGGGTCACATCACCGGCACGCCGGTCACCCAGACGTGCAGGTGGAAGGCGAACAGGTAGTAGGCCACCAGGCCGATCACCACGGTGGCGACGGTACCGGCCATGCCCGGGGCGGCGCTCTCCGGCCGGGGACGACGACGCGCCGCGCGGAAGTCGAACACGGCCCACAGCAGGAAGGCCCCGAAGAAGACGATGTCGCCCAGCCGGCCGTTGGCCAGCAGGTGGGCAAAGGCCCAGAGCTTCACCGCCAGGATCATCGGATGGCCAAGCCTCGCCTTGAGGTGGTTGCCCGGCACATAGGCCGCCACAAGCAGCACGAAGGCGGGAATCATCAGCAGCGAGACGGCATGGCGCAGGCCCACCGGGGGCTGCCACACCCACACCGGGTCCAGGCGCATCTGGCCATAGCCCCAGATCGCCAGGGCCAGGCCGATGATCGAGACCACGGAATAGGCTGCCTTCCAGGGCAGCACACCCATGCGCTGGATATGGGCGCTTCGCCAGTCGTCGGCGACGATGCGCACCGAGTGCACGCCGAGAAAGATCAACATGCCGAGCAGCATCACGGTCATGGTGGAAGTCTCCATCAGGGAAAGGGCAAAGTGGAACGAAACCGCCGCCAGCCTAGTCTGTTGACCTGTTCACGACCAGTGCCGTCGACCGCCAAAGCACCCGCGACGCAAAGGATTGCCATGACTGGAGACACCGCCCCCCTGCCCGAGGTCCTCGCCGGCCCTATCCTGCGGCGCCTGAGCGCGGATCGCCTGGTGATCTGGCTGGTGGGCTCGCGCCCCCTCGACCTGGGGCTGATGCTGCACCCCGGCGGCCACCCGCCGCGCCGCCTGACCCTCAACAACGCGCGGCGCCTGCAATGCCTGCCGCTGGGCCGCCATGCCTGGCTGCACCTGATCGACGTGGCCCTCGACACGCCCCTGCCCCGCGGCGTGCGCATCGACTACGACCTGAAGATCGCCCCGGACGGGAGCGACAGCGGGGTCGAGCGCGGCATCGCCGACTGGGCGCCCCACCTGCTGCACGAGGGCGCCACGCATCCCGCCTTCGTGCTGGCCGAGAGCCACCGTCGGCTGCTCCACGGCTCCTGTCGCCGGCCCCATTACGACGGGCCCGACGGCCTGGTGCGCACCGATGCCTGGCTGGCCGAGCGCCGGGAGACGCCCGAGGCGTGGCCCGCCTGGCTGCTGATGACCGGCGACCAGGTCTATGCCGACGACGTCGCCGGCCCCCTGCTGGTCGCCATCCATGCGCTGATCCGCCGCCTGGGCCTGTTCGACGAGACCCTCGAGGGGGCCACCGTGCCCGACAGCCAGGCCCTCTACGCGGATGCCGCCACCTACTACCGGCGCGAGGCGCTGCTGCCGGACGTCAAGAGCAGCGAGGACCTGCGCGAGGGCTTCTTCGGCGGGGTGCGCAAGCCGGTGTTCACCTCGGCCAACGCCCACAACCACCTGATGAGCTTCGCCGAGGTCATCGCCATGTACCTGCTGGTCTGGTCGCCGATGCCCTGGCGGCTGGTCGAGATGGGCGAGCCTGCGCTGGACGAGAAAGACGCGGCGCGCTTCGGCGAGCAGCGAGGCGTCATCGAGCGCTTCGCCAAGGGGCTGCCTGCCGCCGCCCGGGTGATGGCCCACCTGCCCTCGCTGATGATCTTCGACGACCACGACATCACCGACGACTGGAACCTCACCGCGGACTGGGAGCGCACCGCCTACGGCCACCCCTTCTCGCGGCGCATCATCGGCAACGCCCTGCTGGCCTACCTGCTCTGCCAGGGCTGGGGCAACGACCCGGACCGCCTGGCCGAGCCGCTGGCCGAGGCCGCTGAATTGCTCGACCTGGCGGCCAGCCGGGAGGGCTGGCTGCCCGCCGAGGAGCAGGACGCGGTGATCGAGCACGTGCTGCGCTTCCAGGGCTGGGAGGTGGAGGTCGAGGGCGAGCCGAAGCTCGTGGTGCTGGACACCCGCACCCGACGCTGGCGCAGCGAGCGCAGTCCGAAACGCCCTTCCGGCCTCATGGATTGGGAGGCACTCTCGGAGCTGCAGCAGCAGCTCCTCGGGGCCACGTCGGTGGTGATCGTCTCGCCGGCCCCGATGTTCGGCGTCAAGCTGATCGAGACCATCCAGCGGCTCTTCACCCTGGCCGGCAGGCCACTGCTGGTCGACGCCGAGAACTGGATGGCCCACCGCGGCGCGGCCAGCGTGATGCTCAACATCTTCCGCCACTCGCGCACGCCGGGGCACTACGTGATCCTCTCCGGCGACGTGCACTACTCCTTCGCCTACGACATCCGCATCCGCCAGCGCCGCGAGGGGCCGAGAATCTGGCAGATCACCTCCAGTGGCATCAAGAACGCCTTCCCCGACACCCTGCTCGACTGGTTCGACCGCCTGAACCGCTGGCTCTATGCCCCGCGCTCGCCGCTCAACTGGCTCACCCAGCGCCGGCGCATGGTGATCACCCCGCGCGACCCGGACCGCGCCAAGGCCGGCGAGCGGCTATGGAACGGCGCCGGCATCGGCCTGGTGGAGCTCGACGCCCAGGGCCGCCCGAGCGACATCCGCCAACTCGATGCCCGCGGCTTCGACGTCACCTTCCCGCCCCGAGAGTAAGCCGCCAGCGCGGATATCCATATCGCAACAAATGCTTTTAAAGAATAAAAAACGTATTTTATATTCTCATAAGCATTTTCTGTGCAGGGATATTCCGCATGAACCTTCAACAGCTGCGCATCGTGAGAGAAACCGTACGCCAGCACTTCAACCTCACGGAGGCGGCCAACGCGCTTTTCACCTCCCAATCGGGGGCCAGCAAGCACATTCGTGACCTGGAGGAGGAGCTGGGTGTCGAGCTCTTCGAGCGCCGGGGGAAGCGCATCCTGGGACTGACACAGGCCGGCAGCACCTTGCTGGAGATCATCGAGCGCATCCTGCTGGATGCGGAGAACCTCAAGCGCTCGGCGCACCAGTTGACGCATGAAGATCAGGGTAGCCTGGCCATCGCCACCACCCATACCCAGGCCCGCTATGCGCTGCCGCCGATCATCGCCCGCTTCAAGCAGGCCTTTCCCAAGGTTCACCTCGAGCTTCACCAATGCGGGCCCGACGAGATCGTGTCGCTTCTCAAGGCCGGCAAGGTGGATATCGGGGTGGCCACCGAGGCCCTGCACGAGCACGGGCAGCTGTTCGCCTGCTTCTCCTTCTACCACTGGTACCACGGGGTGATCGTCCCGGAGGGACACCCGTTGGACGATGGACAGCCGCTGACCCTGGCGCGAATCGCCGCGCATCCCATCGTCACCTATCACGAGGGCTTCACCGGGCGTGCTCGCATCGACCAGGCCTTCGCTGCCGCCGACGTGGTACCCGACATCGTGCTCACGGCACTGGATGCCGATGTGATCAAGACGTACGTGGAACTCGGACTGGGCGTCGGGGTAATCGCGTCGATGGCCTATCAGGAAGAGCGCGACCGGGGATTGAGGCTGCTCGATGCCAGCGAGCTGCTCCCGCGCAACACCACCTACCTGGCCCTGCGCCGGGGACATTTCCTGCGCGGGTTCGCCTACCAGTTCCTGCAGTTCTGCCGAGACGACCTGGATGAGGCCACCGTCCAGCAGGTGCTAGCCGGCACCCCTGGTTAATTCATAAAAAGAATAAACAATCCGTTTTTAATTCGTTCTAGTGGCATGAGAGGCGGCAGTAGGGTGGACACACCCTCAACGCATACGGAGTTCACCTCATGCCGCTGACGCCTTCCTCACCGTACCGTCTCAGCCTGGCGCTGATTGCCACCGCCTCGGCGCTGGCCATCCTTGCCCCCGGCGGGCAAGCCCATGCCGAGGACGTCGAGATTCTCAACGTCTCCTACGACCCGACCCGAGAACTCTATCGAGAGTACAACGACTGGTTCAGCGACTACTGGAAGGAGCAGACCGGCGACGATGTCACCGTCCGTCAGTCTCATGGGGGTGCCGGCTCCCAGGCGAGGGCCGTGCTGGATGGCCTCGGGGCGGATGTCGTGACCCTGGCGCTGGCCTACGACATCGATCAGTTCCACGAGCGTGCCGATCTGATCCCCGCCGACTGGCAGTCGCGCCTGCCCAATAACAGCGCCCCCTACACCTCGACCATCGTGCTGCTGGTCCGGGATGGTAACCCGAAGAATATCCAGGACTGGGACGACCTGACCCGCGATGACGTCGAGGTCATCACGCCCAACCCCAAGACTTCCGGCGGCGCACGCTGGAACTACCTGGCGGCCTGGGGTTACGCGCTGGATAAGTTCGACGGCGATGAGCAGAAGACATTCGAGTTCGTGCGTGACATCTACAAGAACGTGCCGGTGCTCGACTCAGGTGCTCGCGGCTCCACCAACACCTTCGTCCAGCGCGGGATCGGCGACGTACTGCTGGCCTGGGAGAACGAGGCCTTTCTGGCGACAGAACAGCTCGGCAAGGGAGAGTTCGAGATCGTGGTGCCGTCGGTGAGCATCCTCGCCGAGCCGCCCGTGACGGTGATCGACAAGAACGTCGAGGCGCATGGCACCCGCGAGGTGGCAACGGCGTACCTCGAGCAGCTCTATACCGATGACGCACAGCGCCTGGCTGGCAAGCACTTCTATCGGCCCGCCGATCCCGAGATCGCCAGGGAGTTCGAGGACCGGTTCCCCGATGTCGAGCGCTTCACCGTCGATGAGGAGTTTGGCGGCTGGACCAACGCCCAGGAGACCCACTTCAACGATGGCGGCCACTTCGACGACATCCTGCAGCAGGTGGGCAACCCTACCAACTGAGCATGTTGGGTGATGTCTCCCCCGGGCCTCGCGCCCGGGGTTTTTTGGGTAACCGACTCACGGATAAACGACGAGCCTGACCATGCCGATCCTCAACCAACCTCGCAGCGTGATCCCGGGCTTCGGCCTGACCATGGGGTTCTCGCTGTTCTATCTCGGCCTGATCTTCCTGATCCCCGTGGCCGGTCTGCTGGTCTTTACCGCCACCATGAGCTGGGCGGACTTCTGGTCGGCGATCAGCCATCCCCAGGTGGTGGCCTCCTATAAGCTCTCCTTCGGTGCCTCATTGGCAGGCGCCGCCATCAACCTGGTCTTCGGGATGCTGGTGGCCTGGGTGCTGGTGCGCTACACCTTCCCCGGCAAGCGGATCATCGATGCCCTGGTCGATCTCCCCTTCGCCCTGCCGACGGCAGTGGCGGGGATTTCCCTGGTGACCCTCTACGCCACCACTGGCTGGGTGGGACAGCACCTGAACGTCTTCGGCATCAAGGTCGCCTATACCCAGCTCGGGGTGGTCATCGCCCTGACCTATATCGGTCTGCCCTTCGTGGTGCGCACCGTGCAGCCGGTGCTGGAGGATCTCGAGGCGGAACTCGAGGAAGCCTCGGCCAGCCTGGGAGCCAGCCGTTTCACCACCATTCGCCGGGTGATTCTCCCTGCCCTGCTGCCGGCGGCCTTGACCGGCTTCGCCCTGGCCTTCGCCCGCGCCCTGGGCGAGTACGGCTCGGTGGTGTTCATCTCCGGCAACCTGCCCTATCGCACCGAGATCACGCCGCTACTGATCGTCGCCAAGATCGAACAGTTCGACTACCACGGCGCCGCCGCCATCGGCAGCGTGATGCTGCTCGCCGCCTTCTTGCTCTTGCTGCTGATCAATGGCCTGCAGTGGTGGGCCTCGCGGCGCCGTTAAGGAATTCCTTTCATGACCTCATCGAGTCTCTCATCATCGGTATCCCACACCACCCTGGCGGGGCACTGGCGTCGTGCCACCGAGGAGCCGGTCTGGCTGCGACGTTGCCTGATCGCCGTGGCCCTGACCTTTCTCGGCCTGTTTCTGGTGTTGCCGCTGATCGTGGTGCTCTACAGCGCCTTCAGCCAGGGCATCGATGCCTGGCAAGCGGCGATCACCGAATCCGACGCCCTGGCGGCCATCCGCCTGACGCTCCTGGTGGTCGTCATCGCGGTACCCGCCAACCTGGTGTTCGGCGTGGCCACCGCCTGGGCGGTGGCCAAGTTCGAGTTCCGTGGCAAGTCGGTGCTGATTTCGATGATCGATATGCCGTTCGCCATCTCCCCCGTGGTCGTCGGCCTGATCTTCGTGGTGATGTTCGGCTCCCAGGGCTGGCTCGGCCCCTGGCTATCGGAACACGACCTGAAGATTCTCTATGCGGTGCCGGGCATCGTCATCGTCATCGTCTTCGGTACGCTGCCCTTCGTGGCTCGCGAGCTGATTCCGCTGATGCAGCAGCAGGGCA
The DNA here is from genome assembly GCF_033549285.1 of Halomonas sp. Taxonomy (GTDB): domain Bacteria; phylum Pseudomonadota; class Gammaproteobacteria; order Pseudomonadales; family Halomonadaceae; genus Halomonas. Next base: position 19,326 of record NZ_JAWSUJ010000042.1, on the reverse strand, counting down.
AGGAAGAGGAAGAGGCGTCGCTGACCCTGGGGGCCAGCGGCTGGAAGACCTTCTGGCACGTCACCCTGCCCAACATCAAGTGGGGGCTGATCTACGGCGTGATCCTCTGTAACGCCCGCGCCATGGGCGAGTTTGGTGCCGTCGCGGTGGTATCGGGCCGCATTCGCGGCGAGACCAACACCCTGCCGCTGCATATCGAGGTGCTCTACAACGAGTACCAGTTCACCGCCGCCTTCGCCGTGTCCTCACTGCTGACCGGCCTGGCGCTGGTCACCATCGCCATCAAGAGCCTTGTCGAATGGCACGACGAGCGCCGACAGCGCCTCGCCGCCGAATGAGCCCGACTCCCTGAATCAACGAGAACGCCATGAGCATCGAGATCGATCACGTCAACAAGCACTTCGGTGACTTCATCGCCGTCGACAACGTCAGCCTGACCTTCCGCGATGGTGAGCTCACCGCCCTGCTCGGACCCTCGGGCTCGGGCAAGACCACCCTGCTGCGCGTCATCGCCGGTCTGGAACAACCCGATACCGGGCGGATCCGCTTCCACGGCGAAGACACCACCGACCTGCATGTCAGCAAGCGCAGCGTCGGCTTCGTCTTCCAGCACTATGCGCTGTTCAAGCACATGACGGTGTTCCAGAACGTCGCCTACGGGCTCACCGTCAAGCCGCGACGCCAACGACCCAGCAAGGCCGAGATCAAGCGCAGGGTGATGGAGCTGCTGGAGCTCGTCCAGCTCGACTGGACCGCCCACCGCTACCCCCATCAGCTCTCCGGCGGCCAACGCCAGCGCATCGCCCTGGCCCGCGCGCTGGCGGTGGAGCCCAAGGTGTTGCTGCTCGACGAGCCCTTCGGTGCCCTGGATGCCAAGGTGCGCGCCGAGCTGCGTCGCTGGCTGCGCCGTCTGCATGACGAGATCCACGTCACCAGCGTCTTCGTCACCCATGACCAGGAGGAGGCCCTGGAGGTCTCGGACCGGGTGGTGGTGATGAACCAGGGCCGCGTGGAGCAGGATGGCTCGCCAGAGGAGGTCTACGACCATCCGGCCAACCCGTTCGTCTATCAGTTCCTCGGCAACGTCAACCTGTTCCATGCTCGCGTCCACGACGGCGTGGCGCGTATCGGTGACGTTCACCTGCCCGCACCGGAGTACGAAGGCTACCGCGATGAGCAGGGGCAGGCCTATGTGCGCCCCCACGAGATCGAGGTCTTCTCCGATCGCGATCACGACGGCGCCCTGCACGCCAAGGTCGAGTTGGTCTCGGTGGTCGGCCCCACGGTGCGCCTCGAACTGCGCACCGACAACAGCGAGGACCTGGTTCACGCCGAGCTGCCCAAGCACCGCTTCCGGGAACTGGGCCTGGCCCAGGGCGGCGATGCCTGGATTCGCCCCATTCATAGCCGGGTGTTTCTGCCCGACTCGCGGGTGGCCAATGGCTGACCACCTTCCATCCTTCGAGGGCTACCACTGCCTGATCGTGCCCGGGTGGCAGGGTTCCGGAGATGACCACTGGCAGACCCACTGGCAGTCTCGACTACCCCATACCTCGCGCACCCGCGTCGGCAGCTGGCAGGAACCGGAGCTCGATGACTGGATCGGCGCCCTGAACAGGGCAACCCGGCGCATCGACTCCCCCATCCTGCTGGTAGCCCATAGCCTGGGCTGTATCACCGTCGCGCACTGGGCCGCGCGACAGGCATCGAGCAGTAAGGTGGCCGGTGCCCTGCTGGTCGCACCGGCGGATGTGGAACGAGGCAGCGTCAGTCGTCCGCTGGCCAGCTTTGCTCCCATTCCAATGCACCGCCTGCCGTTCCCGAGTCTGGTGGTAGGCTCCACCAATGACCCGGCCGCCAGCGCCCGGCGCGCCGCCAACTTTGCCACCGCCTGGGACAGTGAGCTGGTGGTGCTCGACGATGCCGGGCACCTCAACCCGGCGTCCGGTCATCGGGAGTGGGAAGAGGGTTTCGCGCTGCTCCAACGGCTTGTGCTACCAGGCGCTCTGGCCCATAGCGCCTGAACCGTCTTCTATGCGCGCTGATCCTCCAGCATGTCTCCCAACAGGCTGCCACTGACAAGAGCGGGTTCGAGCGGGGTGACCGCACCGAGATCACCGGGCGTGTCGAGCCCTGGCCACCAGACCGTGAGGCCGGCGGCACACGCCTCGCGATTCCACTGGGTGAGCCGGGGCCAGTGCTCGCGGCCTCGGCGTGCCAGGAGCAGGGCGTTGGGTTCCGGCGTCACCCAGCGCACGCCGCTGTCGCTCAGCAGGCGCCAGGCGGTCGGTGGTGCATCTATCGGGACACCCTGAGCCAGCAGCGGATAACCATGCCGCTGGAAACTCTCGGCGGCCTCCCGGGCATGGGCGTCGCTGAGCAGGTGCAGTGCACTCAGGCGCAGCACCGCCTGCCGGGGATGCAGGCCAAGGCGAGCCAGCAGCACCTCGAAGACCGCCCCGTGGGAGGCATCCACAGCCTGGAGATGGCACCAGTGAACGTCGACCACCAGTGGCGCGGCATTGACGCCATGGCGTGAGAGATGGTGCAGCGCGTGTAGCACGCGCAGGAAGCGGTCGAGGAAGATCACATCCTCGCGATCCCAGGAGAAGAAATAGAGCGGATCCGTCGTCTCTTGAGTGCTGTGTGATTCCACAAGTTGAATGCGGCTCTCATGGGCCATAGACGTGAGTCCGGCGAGCTCCAGAATAGGCTGCTGGCGGGGCCGCACATGCTTGCCCGCAACGTCCGCCGACACCTGCCCGTTTTCATAGTGGAAACGGGCATGACGGCGCAGGCTGGCTTGTGGGTTGAAAGCCTCGAGGTGGGCATTGAAGAAGTCGATCACTCGGGTCAGGGGCATGCTGGCACTCCTCGGCGGTAAACGGGTCCGACGCCCCTCGGCCGACCGAGGGACGAGATGCTAGGCGGCAGGAGGTTCAGTGCACCATGCCCCAGCGCTTGACGGTGATGCGTTCCAGGGTATTGAAGACCAGGTTTTCCACCAGCAGGCCGATCAGGATCACCACCACCAGCCCGGCGAAGACGTTGTCGGTATAGAGTTCGTTGCGGTTCTGGAAGATGTACCAGCCGAGCCCGCCCTCCCCGGATGAGGCGCCGAACACCAGCTCGGCGGCGATCAGGGTGCGCCAGGCGAAGGCCCAGCCGATGCGAAGCCCGGCCAGCAGGGCCGGCAACGCGGCGGGGATCAGGATATGGACCACATAGCGCAGGCCGCGCAGGCCGTAGTTGCGACCCGCCATCCGCAGCGTCTCGGAAACGCCCTGGAAGCCCTGGTGGATGTTCACCGCCATGGCCCACAGCACCGAGTGCACCAGCACGAACACCAGGCTGGCCTCGCCGAGGCCGAACCACAGCAGTGCCAGGGGCAGCAGGGCGATGGCCGGCAGCGGACTGAACATCGACGTCAGGCTGCTGAGCAGGTCGCGCCCCAGGCGCGTGGACACCGCCAGGGTCGTGAGGGCCAATGCCAGCAAGGCGCCCAGGGCGTAGCCCTTGAGCAGCACCGACAGCGACACCACGCTGCGCTGGATCAAGGTGCCGGAGGCCAGGCCCTGCCACAGGGCGGTGGCGGTATCGCTGGCACCGGGGAGCAGCAGCGGATTGGCCTGGTAGCGGGCGGCCAGCTCCCACAACCCGACCAGGGCCAGCAGGATCGTCAGCTTCCTCACCACGCCCAGATCCCAAGCTTGCTGCCAGCGCGGACGCGACACCACCAGATCACTGGCTTCGACCGGCGGTAGTTCGTGAATTCGGTCGGTCCGCTGGAAGCGGTCGACGCTCAGGGTATGCAGAGTCATAGGGCTCTCCCGTGCGGTGCGTGATGTTTCGCCAGATCCTCCTCGGGAGCCAACAGGGGCAGCCCGAGGTCGCGGTTGTCGGGGTACTTGATGCCGGCGCCGGTGTTGAGGGCGACAACCCGCGCCTCGGCGGGAATCTCGCCCAGGGTGCGCAGCTCACGGGCCGCGGCCGGCACCGCCGCGCCCTCGGGGCAGACGAAGGTGCCCTCGAGCTGGGCCGCGCGGCGCTGCTCCCAGTCGATGGCTGACTCGCTGACGGTGATGGCCCATCCATCGGTGGCATAGAGGGCCTCCAGGACCAGGAAGTCGCCCAGCGCCCTGGGCACGTTGATGCCAAAGGCCCGTGTCTTGCTGTGCTCCCAGAAGCGCGACTCATGTGCTCTCTCCTGCCAGGCGCGGACGATGGGCGCGCAGCCCTTGGCCTGCACGGCCACCAGCCGCGGCAAGGGACCCGAGACCCAGCCGATGGCCTGGAGCTCCTGCAGCGCCTTGTAGATGCCGATCAGGCCCACGCCGCCCCCGGTGGGGTAGAGAATCACGTCGGGTAGCTGCCAGCCGAGCTGCTCGGCCAGCTCCAGCCCCATGGTCTTCTTGCCCTCGATGCGATAGGGCTCCTTGAGCGTGGAGGCATCGAAGGCGTCGGTCGCCTCGACGAAGCGGGCCACCTGACGACCGGCATCGCTGATCAGGCCATCGACCAGCGCCAGGTGGGCACCGGCGAGGGCGCACTCTTGCCGGGTGATGCGCGGCGCGTCCTCGGGCATGGCGATGGTGGCCCCGATGCCCGCGCGTGCGGCGTAGAGCGACCAGGCCGCCCCGGCGTTGCCATTGGTGGGCATGGCCAGGTGGGTGGCGTAGCGATAGGGCCGAGGTTCATTCATGGCCGCCCCTCGTGCTCGAACAGCAATTGATGGATCTGCTGAGTACGAGACTTGGTGGACGCACTCCCGAGGCTCGTCAGGCTGTCCGCCTCGCAGCCCAGCTCGGCGCGTACTCGGCCCGGGTGGGGCGAGAGGAGCAGCACCCGGTTACCGACGACCTGCGCCTCCTCGATGGAGTGGGTAACAAACAGCAGGGTGAAGCCAACCTCCCTCCAGAGGGTCAGCAACTCCTCCTGCATCTTGCGACGCGTCAGGGCATCCAGCGCCGCGAAGGGCTCGTCCATCAGCAGGATGCGTGGCTGCATGGCCAGTGCCCGGGCGATGGCCACCCGCTGCTTCATACCCCCGGAAAGGGTATGGGGATAGGCATCGGCGAAGGCGGCGAGCCCCACCTTCTCCAGCGTCGCCAGGGCTCGCTGCTCCGCCTCCCGGCGCCCCAGGGTGCGCGAGGCCAGCAGGGGGAACATGACGTTCTGCTTGACCGTCTTCCAGGGCGGCAGCTGGTCGAACTCCTGGAAGACCACCAGGCGGTCGGGGCCCGGCCCGGCCACCCGCTGGCCATCGAGCCGGATCTCTCCCTCCGCCGGGGAGAGGAAACCCGCCACCGCCTTGAGCAGGGTCGACTTGCCGCACCCCGAGGGGCCCAGCAGCACGAAACGGTCCCCCTCCTGGACGCCGAAGCTGACCCGCTGGGTGGCCTTCACCACCTGGCGGGGCGTGCGGTACTCCAGGGTGACGCCATCCACCGCCAGTCGCGGCGTGGCAGGTCTTGGTCGCGGTGCGGCACTGCCTTGCCGCCTTGCCAGGGGAGCTGCCGTGGCCGCCGTCATCAGCTTCCCTCCCAGGCGTGTGCCTCATCGAAGAAGTAGTCCTGCCAGCTCTCGGGGCGATGTTCGATGGCCCCCACCTGGTACAGGAACTCCGCCAGCGAATAGGTGTTGTCGGGCACCAACGTGAAATCGATCTGCGGGTCATTGACCAGCCGGGAGAGGAAGTCGCGTTCCAACCGAGAGCCGGTGACGCGGAGGAAGATATCCACGGCGGCGTCACGATCCGCCTCGATGATCTCGCTGGCCTCGGCCAGGGCGGCACGGAACACCTCATAGAGTTCAGGGTTGTCCGTGCGGAAGCGATCGGTGGCATAGACCAGCACGGGCGTGATGGGACCACCGAGGATCTGGTAGGAGTCGGTCACCTTGGAGATACCCTCGTGCTCCAGTGCCTGATACTGATAGGGAATGCTGGAGAAGTAGCCGGTGATCTCGGTGCCACCGGAGATCAGGGCCGCCGTCGCATCGGGATGGGGGAGCGACAGCGTTTGACGATCCAGTACGTCGTATTCATCCGCGCCGAAGGTGTTGGCGGCGACATACTGAAGGAAACGCGCCTGCACCGAGACGCCCACCGCCGGCAGGGCGATGCGATCCTCGGGACCGAAGTCCTCGATCGATTTCACTTCCGGGTCACGGGTCAGCAGGAAGTTGGGGGCATGACCCAAGGCGGCGATGGCCTTGATATCGATGTTGCCTCGAGTGCGGTCCCAGGCGGTGAGCAGCGGGCCTACGCCGGCGCTGGCGATATCGATGCTGCCAGAGAGCAGCGCATCGTTGACGGCGGCACCGCCGGAAAGGCGCCGCCACTCGACGTCTACGTCGAGCCCGGCTTCTTCGGCATGCTTCTGGATCAGCTCTCGGTCCTGAATGACCTGCAGCGGCAGGTAGGCAATGCCGAACTGTTCGGCGATGCGCAGGCGTTCGCTCGCCTCCGCGGCTTGGGTGGCGCTGCCGGTGGCAAGAGCCAGCAAGGTCAGACCGGCGAATCGGGATAGGTAGCTTGGCATGGGTCGCTCCAGTTCGAGTCATGGGGATGACCTACCATGCCGCCGCTCCGAGCCAGCCTCCAATGGATTGTTTTGCTTAGTAAATCATGACCCCGGCAAAATACTTATCAGAGTGCCGGGGAAAGGTATTTCGTGAAATGCACATCGCGAATGACGATTGGCCAGGGCGAAGCGATGACTGGTTCGATAAGCCGCAGACCACAGCCAGAACGGAGAGCGAACCATGTCACTTCAAGAGATCACAGTGAAGAAATTGAGCGGCCATATCGGCGCAGAGATCGGCGGGATCGACCTGTCTCGTCTCGACGACCGAGGGTTCGAGGCGCTGCATGGCCTGTTCCTGGAGCATCAAGTGCTGGTCCTGCGCGACCAGCAGCTGACACGGGATCAGCATATTGCCCTCGGCAGACGCTTCGGCGAGTTGCATGTCCACCCCATGGCCAAGGGGCCACAAGGCTACCCGGAGGTCTTTCCCATCGAGGCCGGAGCCAACTCCAGCAACGATCCCAAGGCCATCCGCGCCGGCAAGCGCGCCGTGAATGGGGGGCACTGGCACTCCGATGTCTCCTGCGACGCGGAGCCACCGTTGGGCAGCATCCTCTACCTTCACGAGGTGCCCGAGGTTGGCGGCGACACCCTGTTCTCGAGCGGCCATGCCGCCTACGAGGCGCTTTCGCCCGCCATGCAGGCATTCCTGGAGGGGCTGACCGCGGTACACTCGGGCGAGGCCACCTACCGGCTGCATTACGGCAACCAGCCGGCCCAAGATCGCAGTCGATTCGGTGTGCGAGGCGACACGCCCTATCCGGAAGCGGTACACCCGGTCGTTCGCACACATCCGGACACTGGCCGAAAGAGCCTGTTCGTCAACCGCGGGTTCACCCGTGAGATCGTCGAGCTGGGGCATGCCGAGAGTCAGGCCCTGCTCGAGTATCTCTACCGGCACCAGGAGACCCCGGAGTTCCAGGTACGCGTGCACTGGGCACCCAACACGGTGACCCTATGGGACAACCGCAGCACCCAGCATCGTGCCGTGTTCGACTATGCCGGCCAGGTGCGGCGCGGCGAGCGCGTGACCATCAAGGGGGATCGCCCCTTCCTGCTACGCGATGACGCCTCTCCCTGGCAACTCGTCGGATGAGGACTTATCGGCTTACCTGACGCCGCCGCCAGAGGGTGAGGCCGCCGGCCATCACCAGCCAGCTCATGGCTGCCGCCACGCTGTCGTCGAGCACGATGCCGGCGCCGCCGGGCACCGCCTCGGCCAGGCTCACCGGCGGCGGCTTGATGGCGTCGAAGACCCGGTAGACCACGAAGGCGGAGGCCATCGCCCAGGGCTGGCGGGCCGCCGTCTGGCCCAGCACCGCCACCGGGAAGGCGACGATCTCGTCGAGCACGATGCGCCCGTCATCCTTGTCGCCCAGCGACTGCTCGGCCAGGTGGCAGACCGGCACCGCGGCAAGCAGCAGCGTCAGCGTTACCACCACCTGCACCCGCCGGGTGCGGCCCAGCAGCCACCAGGCCAGCGGCAGCCCCAGCAGGGAGCCGACCGTGCCGGAGGCCCAGGGCGAGAGCCCCGTGCCGAGGCCGGTGGCCAGCCACATCAGTGCGAACTCCATGTTCCTTGCCCCCTGCGCGATGGATGGTGCGGGGCGCACCCTGGCGTCCCGCCCCCGGCCGTTGCCGGCCGAGCAGCGGCCAAGATACCCGGCGGCACGACGAAGGTCGATGGTGGCCGAATCGGCAAGGACTCGCCGCCAGGCTTCGACATTCGCCGCCGACCGACGCATCATTCAGGGATGACGCTCGACACGACCCACCGCAACCGGCAGATGACCCACTTCGACGGCCACGACGAGATCTGGCTGTTCGGCTACGGCTCGCTGATCTGGAAGGCCGACTTCCCCTTCCTGGAGCGCCGCCCGGCCCATATCCATGGCTGGGTGCGCCGCTTCTGGCAGGGCTCCCACGACCACCGCGGCACCCCCGAGGCGCCGGGCCGCGTGGTCACCCTGGTGCGCGAGCCCGGTGCGACCTGCCACGGCATGGCCTACCGCATCACCCCCGAGGTGCTCGGCCCGCTCGACGTGCGCGAGAAGAACGGCTACCTGCGCGAGGTCACCCGGCTGCACTTCGAGGACGCCGCACCGCCCTCGAGCACCGAGGGGCTGGTGTACCTCGCCACCGAGGACAACGCCGCCTTCCTCGGCGACGCCCCGCTGGAGGCCATCGCCGAACAGATCGCCGTGGCCCACGGCCCCAGCGGCCCCAACCGCGACTACCTGGTCAACCTGGCCCAGGCCCTCCGCGAACTCGGCGTGGACGACCCCCACGTGTTCGCCCTGGCAGCGCACCTGCCCCACCCGGCAGGTGCCTGATGCCCGACACCACCTCGACAACGGAGACGACCCTCCCATGAGCGTGACCCTCGACGACGTCCGACAGGCCGCCGCCCGCTTCCAGGGGAGCGTGGAGCGCACCCCTTGCCTGCACTCCACCACCCTCTCGCAGCTCACCGGCTGCGAGCTCTACATCAAGTTCGAGAACCACCAGTTCACCGCCTCCTTCAAGGAGCGCGGCGCCCTCAACCACCTGCTCTCGCTCAGCCCCGAGGAGCGCGCCCGGGGCGTGATCGCCATGTCGGCGGGCAATCACGCCCAGGCGGTGGCCTATCACGCCAGGCGGCTGGGCATCCACGCCACCATCGTCATGCCCCGCCACACCCCCAACCTCAAGGTGCGCAACACCCGCAACTTCGGCGCCGAGGTGCACCTCGAGGGCAACGGGGTCGACGAGGCCGGGGCCTATGCCCGGCGCCTGGCCGAGGAGCGCCATCTGGTCTTCGTGCACCCCTACGACGACGAGCGGATCATCGCCGGGCAGGGCACCATCGCCCTGGAGATGCTCGAGGAGGTCCCCGACCTGGAGTGCCTGGTGATCCCCATCGGCGGCGGCGGCCTGATCAGCGGCAACGCGGTGGCGGCCAAGGCGCTGAAGCCCGATATCGAGGTGATCGGCGTGCAGACCAGGCGCTTCCCGGCCATGAAGCAGGCGCTGGCCGGTGAGGAGATCCATTGCGGCCTGGCCACCCTGGCCGAGGGCATCGCCGTGAAGCAGCCCGGCACGCTTACCCGGGAGATCGTGCGCGAGCTGGTCAGCGACATCGTGCTGGTGGACGAGCCCGAGATCGAGCGCGCCATCCTGATGCTGCTGGAGATCGAGAAGAGCGTCGCCGAGGGCGCCGGCGCCGCCGGGCTCGCCGCCCTGCTCACCGACCCGGAACGCTACCGCGGTCGCCGGGTGGGGCTGGTGCTGTGTGGCGGCAACATCGACATGCTGGCGCTCTCCTCGGTGATCCAGCGCGGCCTGGTGCGCTCCGGGCGCATCGTGCGGGTGCGGGTCGGCATCCCCGACGTGCCCGGTTCTCTGGCCGAGCTCACCCGCCTGCTCGCCGAGCAGCGCGCCAACGTCATCCAGATCGCCCACCAGCGCACCTTCACCGACCTCTCGCTGCGCGCCACCGAGGTCGAGGCCACCCTCGAGACCCTGGGCAGCGACCACACCCGCGAGGTGATCGCCGCGCTGCGCGCCGAGGGCTACGACCCGGTGCTGCCCGCCAACGAGGTGCACCCGGACGAGCGCTGGGCCGCCGACCCCGAGGGGCACTGACCTGCACCTTGGACGCATGGCGCAGGGCCGGCGGCAGGCGTACCCTGTGCGCATTCGATCATCGCACCGGTTTCCATCATCTCAACAAGGGAAGAGTGATGAGCAGCAAGTTGAAAGTGACAGCCCCCCTGGTCATCCTGCATGGCGACGAGATGGCCCAGGTGGCCTTCGAGCGGATCCTCGATACCTTCGTGACCTCCCCGCTTGACATCGAGCTGGTGGAGGTCGACCTGACCGCGGAGAACCGCCTGGTCACCAACGGCCAGGCGGTGATCGATGCCATCGAGGCGCTCAAGCGCCACGGGGTGGGGGTGAAGAACGCCGGCATGACGGTCAACCGCGCCCAGCTGGGCGAGCTGCTGGCGGCCCATCCCGAGCTCGACGGCACCAGCCTGCACCCGCTGGCCACCAAGTCGCCCAACGGCGCCATCCGCAAGGGCATCGGCGGCAACATCACCCGCGAGGACATCCAGTTCCGCAACCTGCAGTTCAACAAGCCGGAGTGGGTCGGCCGCGATATCGAGGTCGACACCATGGCGACCGGCGGCAGCAAGGACAGCTACAACGAGCTCTCCCGCGCCACCGGCATCGTCAAGCTGATGTTCGTGGGTGCCAGCGGTGACCCGGTGGAACTGCACCGCCGCGAGGTCAAGAAGGGCGACCCCTGGCTGCTCGCCACCAACGACATCGACGAGATCAAGGCCTGGGCGCACCGCTTCTTCCAGCGCGCCATCGACGAGAAGCGCGACATCTACCTGGGCCTCAAGGACACCGTGATCGCCGGCTACGACGGGGTGATGCGCGCCGCCATCGAGGGCATCTTTGATCAGCACTACCGCGCGCAGGTCGAGGCGCTGGGGCTCGCCTACCACTACGAGCTGATCGACGCCCAGGCCGCGCGCATCGTCGCCAACCCGCCCGAGCGGGCCCTGTGGGGCGTGCCGGACAACACCACCGGCCGCAAGCTCTACAAGCTGGTCGAGCAGCTCAAGGTGCACGGCATTCCCACCCGCAAGGCGCACGTCTCGCTGTCGCGGATGAGCGCCGGCGGCGGCGACCAGTACGGCAGCTACAACGCCCCCGCCACCGAGGACGGCATCCTCAAGGTGATCGTCGACGGCGACGAGAAGCATGCGCGCCACGTCAAGCAGGGCGACCCCATCCTGCTGATGTCCAACGACCACGAGGCCATCAAGGACTGGGTCACCCAGGTGTTCCGCGACGCCTCGCGCAAGCAGAAGGAGGTCTACTTCGGCCTCAAGCGCGAGTACATGGACTACGACGAGGTGTTCAGCACCGTGATCACCGACGTGCGCCGCGAGCTGGCCCAGGCCGACACCCCGCCGCCGTCGTTCATGATCATGCGGCCCTCCAGCCAGCTCATCAAGATGATCACCGACCCGCCGCGCAACGCCCTCTACCCGGCGCAGAACCTCGACGGCGACATCTTCTCGGACATCTCCGCCGCCCTCGGCGGCAGCCTGGCCACGGCCAGCTCGATCATCGAGAGCAAGAGCGGCACCATGCTCTTCGAGGCGCCCCACGGCACCGCCCACGACCTCTACCTGAAGTACCTGGAGAGCGACGGCAAGGAGGCGCACTTCAACTCCTCGGCGCTGATCTTCGCCGTGGCCAATGCCCTGGAGACCCTCGGCGAGCGTGAGGGCAACGCGCCCCTGGTCGACTACGCCACCCGCCTCAAGGCCGCGCTGATCGATACCGTCGCCGACGGCATCATCACCGGCGACCTCAAGGGCAAGACCACCGACCCCGCGTCCGAGACCATCGTCGACATGCAGGGCTTCCTCGACGCCGTGGCAAGCCGACTGGCCGCCTGACACGCCGACAGCGGCCTTGCGCCCTCTCGGGCCGGGGCCGCCTAGTGTTTGCCTACGGCATGCGCGGGCTCAGATCACCCCGCAGTTCTGAAGTGTCAGTGCCACCAGCAGCAGGATCCCCAGGCCGATCAGCTTGCCGGTGGTGCCCTTCTTGCCCTGTTTCCTGTCCATCGCCTCCCCTCCTCTTCGCGCGGCGGTCCGGCCTCCCGGAGACCGCCCCCTTCCTGGCTGACCATGCGTTCCTGCCTGATCATAGCGCATCGGGCATCGGCGACGCTCCTGACAGCAGACCGCCCTCTCGGCTCCACCTTCGTACTGGCCTTCTCGACCCGCCCGCCCCGTTCATCGCCCCGGCAGGCATGCTGACTCACGTCATAGATACAGTAATGCTCTCTACTTTTAGTCTAAAATACAGAAATACCATCCACCCCAGTCGCGAAAATTGCTAGAATCCCGCGCGCACCGCAGACGCCCCTGCCTCGGGCTACCCGCCCGGGGCGACTCGTCCGACTCGACCCGGCGCCCACCCGCGTCCACGTCTCGACCGTCGAGCGCCCCGCAGGTGGCGCCTGCCCGCCCATGACAACCCCGAGATACCCTCCATGTTCGCCACCGTGCACGCCCTCAGCCGCCCGCTGCTCCGCCTGGGGCTGATCCCCCAGATCGCCATCGGCATCGTCTGCGGCATCCTGCTCGCCATCGTCTCGCCGGCCTCCGCCGAGTCGGTCGCGCTACTCGGCCAGCTGTTCATCTCCGCCCTCAAGGCGGTCGCACCGATCCTGGTGTTCGTGCTGGTGGCGGCGGCCATCGCCGGCCATCGCCAGGGCCAGCCGACCCATATCCGCTCGGTGCTGGTGCTCTACGTGATCGGCACCCTGGTCGCGGCGCTGGTGGCCGTGGTGGCGAGCTTCGCCTTCCCCACCACCCTGGCGCTGGAGATGCCCGAGGTCAGCGGCAACCCGCCGGGCAGCATCGTGGAGATCCTCCGCGACCTGCTGCTCAACGCCGTCAGCAACCCGGTGACCGCACTGATGGAGGCCAACTTCATCGCCATCCTGGCCTGGGCGATCGGCCTGGGCCTGATGCTGCGTCAGGCCAACGAGGCCACCCGCGCGATGCTCGGCGACCTCTCCCAGGCAGTATCGAACATCGTCAGGATCGTGATCCGCTTCGCCCCGCTGGGCATCTTCGGCCTGGTGGCCGCCACCCTGGCGGAATCCGGCCTGGGCGCCCTGCTCGACTACGGCCGCCTGCTGGCGGTGATCGTCGGCTGCATGCTGTTCGTGGCGCTGGTCACCAATCCGCTGATCGTCTACTGGCAGACCCGCCGGAACCCCTACCCGCTGGTCTTCACCTGCCTGCGCGGAAGCGCCATCACCGCCTTCTTCACGCGCAGCTCAGCGGCCAACATCCCGGTCAACCTGGAACTCTGCAAGCGCCTGAAGCTGGACGCCGACACCTACGCCATTTCCATCCCGCTGGGCGCCACCGTCAACATGGCCGGCGCGGCCATCACCATCTCGGTGATCACCCTGGCCGCCGCCCACACCCTCGGGATCAGCGTCGACTTCCCCACCGCCCTGCTGCTGTGCGTCGTCTCCGCGCTGGCGGCCTGCGGGGTCTCCGGCGTGGCCGGGGGCTCGCTGCTGCTGATTCCCATGGCCGCGAGCCTCTTCGGCATCTCCACCGAGGTGGCCATGCAGGTAGTGGCGATCGGCTTCGTGATCAGCGTGGTGCAGGACGCCACCGAGACGGCGCTGAACTCCTCCACGGACGTGCTGTTCACCGCGGCCGCCTGCCGGGGCGAGGAACGCCGCCAGGCCTGACGCAACAGCGCCGGCCCCACACCAGAAGCGGGGCCGGCGCCGCAGAATCGCGGCAGGGTCAGCCTCGGGAACTGCCTTCCTGGGCTGCCTGCATGACACCCGCGCCCTGGTGGAAGCCCACCCCGCTGCCAGCGAGGCGAGACGCCCCGTGCTCCTGACCGGCCACGGCCCGGTCACGACCATCCGCCTTGGCCCGGTAGAGCAGCTGGTCGGCCCGGCTGTAGAGGCGGTCGAAGCTCCTCTCCTCTTCGGCCTCGACCACCCCGATGCTCACCGTCAGCCGGTGCTCGGCGGCCGGCCCGGGCAGCGGCATCGCCCGGGTCGCACGCAGGATCCGCTCGGCCAGGGCCTCGGCGCCCGCGAGGTCGCTGTCGGGCATCAGGATCGCGAACTCCTCGCCCCCCATGCGCGCCACCCTGTCGACCCGCCGTACCTGCCGCTCCAGGATGCGGGCAAAGTCGACCAGCACCGCGTCGCCGATCGGGTGGCCGTAGGCGTCGTTGATCCACTTGAAGTGGTCCAGGTCCAGCAGCATCAGGCTCAGCGGCGAACCGTGGCGTCGACGCCGCTCGAACGCCTCCCCCGCCGCCTCGCGCAGCCAGCGGCGGTTGCCGAGGGCGGTCAGGTCATCGGTCCGGCTCTGCAGGCGCATGGTCTCGCGCTGGCGATGCAGATGGAACAGCATGCGCATCACCGCGGCGATCGCCACCAGCAGCAGGAGCAGCAGTACCGCAACAGCCAGCGCCAGGCGCTCCATCAGCTGGCGCTGCTCGGCCGAGGCCCGGTGGAGCAGTTCGTTGAGTTCGCTGTAGGCCCAGGCCAGCCCCTCCTCGATGTCCAGGCCCAGGGCCAGGATGGCCTCGCCGCCCCGCGCGTCGAGCCCCTCCTCGGCGGCGGCGTCGACGGCGGCTTCCAGGGCGGGCAGCCGTGACTCCACATGGGTCAGCTCGTCGAGCAGTGCGTCATAGCTGGCGGGCGCGAGCTCGCTGCGGCGCAGCTGCAGCCGGATGCCCTCGATGCGCCGGGGAATGCGCCACAGCAGCTCGTGGATCTGCTCCAGGTGGATGTGGTCCGGACGGTCGATCAGGCTATCCAGGGTCATGCGCATGGCGGCGGGGTCCTGCTGGGCCCTGACGACGTCGGTGACCAGCGCCGTGTAGTCGGCCCCCACCTGCTGGCGCGCCTGGGTGACGTAGTAGGCGATCGCCACGGCGCAGAGCATGGCGATCAGGCTGAACGCCAGCACCAGGCGCATCCCCAGGCCTCGGGAGGAGGCCGCCCTCATCTCGCGCTGATCTCGCTGATCGCCCAGATCCAGCGCGTCATCGGCACGCTGCCCTCCCGCGCGGCCGCGGCGTCCGCGGGCACCACCAGCATCAAGGGTCCCAGCGAATCCTCGCCGACGGGCTCGCCGTCGAGGCGCGTGACCAGCAGGTAACGCTTCTCCCGTCGCTGCGCCGGGGTGAGGAAGGTCGTGTAGCCGTCCAGGGCGATGAACCTGACACGGCGCGCCTACTCGAGGCCCTGGGCGGAGAGGAAGTCATCCAGCCAGACCCCGGAAAAGGTGCCCTCGGGTCCTTCCGGGTGGCGCATCTCCACCGCATCGAGGCCGGTTGCCTCGACCTGCTCGAGGGTCAGCTCACGGGACTCGGTGCCCTCGGTCAGGGTCAGCACCGGGACGTCGGCGTAGGCAGAAGCGGTGGCAACAACGGCCAGCAGCAGCCCGCCGGCCAGGCACCAGACACGACCGGGGAATGAAGGAACACGCATGGGAACTCCCGTGGCGGGATGGACGATGTAGGATGGCAACGGTCCCAGGCGACTCGCCTGGCCGGGAACGCGATCCGGGTGGGGCGCGACTATCGCCAATGCCCCGTCCGGTGTCCACATTTTGCGACACTAACCCACCAACGATGCATCCACCAGGGCCCGGCGGGGCCTGGGTAGTTATCAACTCGATAAGGAGGCCCCATGGCCGTGATACTGCAGGTGCACTTCCCCTTCCCCGGCCCCTTCGGCGACGAGATGGCCGAGGCCCTCGCCCCGCTGGCCGAGTCCATCAACGCGGAGCCCGGCCTGCTGTGGAAGATCTGGACCGAGGACGCCGAGCGCCAGCTGGCCGGTGGCGTCTACCTGTTCGCCAGCCGGCAGGACGCCGAGGCCTACCGCCAGATGCACACCGCCCGGCTGGAGGGGATGGGAGTAACCGGTATCGAGGCACAGATCCTCGAGACCAACGAGGCGCTCACGAGGATCAATGGCGGGCCGCTGGCGCGCGCCGGGGGCTGACCCGGGACGCTCGGCCACGGATCAGCCGAGCACCGGGCACGCTAGCGGCGCAACTCGCGAAACGCCCTGATCACCTGGCCGGCCAGCGCTTCGCTGGCCTCCCCCGCCCCCTCACGGCGTACCAGCACGACATGGTAATCACCCAGGTCGGGCAACCCGACCTCGCGGGGTAGTTGACGTAGTGGCGACTTCACCAGGCTTACGGGAAAGGGCGCCACGGCGATATCGGCGAGCATCGCGGCCTCCTGGCCGGCCCAGTGCTCGCTGGTGTAGGCGATGCGATAGGCCCGGCCGATCGCGTCAAGGGCGGATAACGCCCTGCCACGCCAAGGCCACCCCTGACTGGCCAGGGCCACGGGCAGCGGCGAGCGCCAGGCCGCCACGCCACCGTCGCGACCGGCCCACACCAGCGGCTCGCTATGCACGACCTCTCCCTGGTCCGCCATCTGCCCCGGGGTTCCGGCGGTCATCAGGACGAGGTCGAGCTCGCCAGCCTCCAGCCGGCGTTGCATGCTCACGCTGCCACCGACGATCACATCGACCTGCACCGCCGGGTGCGTGCGAGCAAACTGCGCCAGCACCTCGGGCAGGATGCGCGCGCCCTGGTCGTCAGGGGTGCCGAAGCGCACCGTGCCCTCCACCGGGGGAGCGAGGAAGCGCGTCACCGCCTCCTCGTTGAGCTTGAGCAGTCGCCGCGCATAGCCCAGCAGCACCTCACCCTCCGGGGTCAGCCGCACCTGGCGCGCCTCGCGCACGAATAGCCTCTGCCCCAGGGTTTCTTCAAGCCGCTTGATCTGCATGCTCAGCGCAGAGGGCGTGCGGGACACCTCGCGCGCGGCACGGGTGAAGCTGCCACGTTCGGCAATCGCCACGAAGGTACGCAGCACCTCGAGATCCAGCAGCGGCAGCGGGCCTGCATGCACCGTCGGGGAAGAGAACGGCATGGCAACACTTTCAGAATTTCTGAAAGCTCAATGTAATCCTTTTCGCTGGATTCAACAAAGACCATCAACCATGCTGCCCACGAGGCCACGACACACATCCTCGTGCCTCGATCCATGGATCGCCGTCATCGGCGACCGGCCAGAGGAGGCATCGTCATGCGTCAACTCGACCCTACTCGCAAGCTCGACACCGGCGCAGAGCGCACCAACCGCCCAGCCATGCCGAGGTTCTGCATGCCGGCCATGCCGCCACTCGGGCTGGTGGCAGTCATTCACAGCCGCCTGCGCACCTGGCAGCAGCGTCTTCATCACCATGCCCGTTGAGTTGGCACGCCACCGCCGGGCCCGTCTACCGAGGGGCCCGGCGGAGCAGCAGGCGAAACACCAGCGCGGAGCTGTCGAGGGTCAAGGCGGGCCGCTAGCACTGATGGCTGATTCGCGAAGGGTCAGCCGCAGATCGGCTTGTGATTCGTAGATAGTGGGGAGCCACAGGGAGATCTCCCAGCACCCTTACCCCTGCTGCTTGAGCCAGGCGGCGGTATCGGTGACCTCGGCATAGGCGAAGCCGAGCCCTGCCATGAAGGCCGCGTGCACCTTGGCGGCCGGCACCGTCACGCCGTTGAACGCCTGGTCGTGGGTGGCGCAGGCGTCCTGCAGCACCGTGACCCCATAGCCCAAGTCGGAGGCGGCCCGGGTGGCGGCATCGATGCACATGTGGCTCATGGCCCCGACGACCACCAGCTGCTCGATGCCCTGCTCCTGCAGGTGCTCGTGCAGCGTGGTGCCCAGGAAGGCGTTGACGTTGTTCTTGAGGATCACCGCTTCTCTGGCAGACTCCTGCGGCGCCATGGAGGCGTGGATGCGCGCCCCCTCGCTGCCGGGAACGAAGAAAGGGGCCTCGTCGGAGGGAAACTCGTGTCGGATATGCACGATGGGCAGCGATTGCTCACGGAAGTGGGCGAGCACGCCGGCGGCGTTGTCGGCGGCCAGCTCAATGCCCACCAGTGGCCACTTGCCGGCGGGGAAGTAGTCGTTCTGCAGATCCACGATGATCAGGGCGGTGTTGCGCATGATGTGCTTCTCCTTGGAGGCTTGAGCCAGCATCATGGCAGGCTCTGGCCATGGGGTCGGGTGGCAGGAGTGACACAATGCAGGCAAGAAGTGACAAGCTGCCCCGCCGCATCCGGATCGCGATCCCGACCCTGCCGGGCAGCGCCCAATCGGCCGTCTATGGGCTGCAGGACCTCTTCGGCACCGCCAACCGCATCCTGCAGGAGCTGCAGCCAGCTCCCGAGGTGGCCTTTGCCGTGGAGCTGCTGCCGGCCGGCAGCACGCACATCGCGCCCCCCGAGATCGCCATCGTGCCGCCCATCCTGGCAGGTAATGCCTACCTGAACGCCCAGCCCGAACTCTGCCGGACGCTGCGGCATTGGCACGCCGCAGGCACGGTGGTGTGCTCTGTCTGTGCGGGCGCCTTCCTGCTGGCCCAGGCCGGCCTGCTCGACGGACGCCGGGCCACCACCCACTGGCAGCTCGAGACGGCGTTCCGGACCCACTACCCCCATCTCACCCTGGATACCGATGCGCTGCTGATATCGGAGGCCGACCTGGTGACGGCCGGCGGCGTCATGGCCTGGATGGACCTCGGCCTGCACCTGGTCGCGCGCCACGTGCCGCCCTCCGTGGTGCAGGCGCTGGGTCGCTTCCTGGTCATCGACACCGGCGAGCGTCAGCAGCGCTACTACCGCGCCTTCACGCCCGAGATGGCCCACGGCGACCGGGCGATCCTGAGGCTCCAGCACCACCTGCATGCACACTTCACCCGTCGCCAGACCACCGCCGAGATGGCCGCCACCGCGGGACTCGGCGAGCGCACCCTGATGCGCCGCTTCCGCCAGGCCACCGGGTTCGGCCCCGGCGAGTACCTGCAGCAGCTGCGGCTGCAGCGCGCCAGGGAGCTGCTGGAGAACCGCCGGGACAGCGTGGAAAAGGTCGCCCTGGCGGTGGGCTACGAAGACACCAGCGCCTTTCGCAAGATGTTCATCAAGCACACGGGGCTGACGCCGGGACAGCATCGCGCCCGCTTCGGCGCCGCCCACTCTCACTGAACCGGCGGAGCACGCGACTCGGCGGAGGCTCAGGCAGAGGCAGTCAGGCCATCCTGCGAAGCGCCGCCAGGACCTTGCGGGCGAGCCTCTCCAGGCGCTTCGGGTCACCG
>NZ_JAWSUJ010000041.1:0-34827 GCF_033549285.1 Halomonas sp. | reverse complement strand
CGACTACTCCTTCGAGTGCATCGGCAACGTCAACGTGATGCGCTCGGCCCTGGAGTGCTGCCACAAGGGGTGGGGCGAGTCGGTGATCATCGGCGTGGCCGGCGCCGGCGAGGAGATCAGCACGCGGCCGTTCCAGCTGGTCACCGGCCGGGTCTGGAAGGGCTCCGCCTTCGGCGGGGTGAAGGGGCGCACCGAGCTGCCGGGCTACGTGGAGCGCTACATGAACGGCGAGATCAACATCGACGACTTCATCACCCACGACATGCCCTTCGAGAAGATCAACGAGGCCTTCGAGCTGCTGCACCGGGGCGAGAGCATCCGCACCGTCCTACACTACTGAGCCATCGATCAGGAGCCTGACACCATGACCATGACCGAACACCTCGAGCTGGTCTCGGCCAACAAGAGCTTCGGTGGCTGGCACAAGCGCTATCGCCACCGCTCCCGGGCACTGGACTGCGAGATGACCTTCTCCATCTACCTGCCGCCCCAGGCCGAGGCCGGGCGGGTACCGCTGCTGTGGTGGCTCTCCGGGCTGACCTGCACCGACGAGAACTTCATGCAGAAGGCCGGTGCCCATCGGGTCGCCGCCGAGCTCGGCATGGCCATCGTCTGCCCGGACACCAGCCCGCGGGGCACCGACCTGCCGGGCGAGGATGACAGCTACGACTTCGGCAGCGGGGCCGGCTTCTACGTCAATGCCACCCGGGAGCCCTGGAAGAAGCACTATCGCATGTATGACTACGTGGCCGAGGAGCTGCCCTCGGTGGTGCGCCAGCACTTCCCGGTCAACGGCCGCGAGTCGATCAGCGGTCACTCCATGGGCGGGCATGGTGCCCTGGTGATGGCGCTGCGCCGTCCCGGCCACTACCGCTCGGTGTCGGCCTTCGCGCCGGTCGTCAATCCCAGCGAGTGCCCCTGGGGGCAGAAGGCCTTCTCCGGCTACCTGGGGGAGGACCGTGGCCTCTGGACCCAGTACGATGCCTGCGAGCTGGTGGCCCGCGGGGCCTCGAGCCAGCCGCTGTTCATCGACCAGGGCGAGGCCGACGACTTCCTGGAGGAGCAGCTCTGCCCCGAGCGGCTCGAGGCGGTGTGCGCCGAGCACGACCACCCGCTGACCCTGCGGCGCCAGCCGGGCTATGACCACAGCTACTTCTTCATCGCCACCTTCATCGAGGAGCACCTGCGCTACCATGCCGAGCGGCTGAACAAGCGCTGAGCGGGCCCAGGTTCCTATCAGGATGACAGGCTGCCTCCCTTCGGGGAGGCAGCGTCGTTATACTGGCGGGCATTCACGAGGCGGCGAGGGGAGCCCATGGCCGAGCGAGACGCGCAATGAGGGAGTGGCGGCAGCGGGCCTGGCGGGTGCTGTGGCGTACCCTGCTGGGTTTCGTGGTGTGTTCCCTGGTGCTGGTGCTGCTGCTGCGTGTGGTGCCGGTGTTCGGCTCCATGGTGATGGTGGAGCGCAAGGTCCAGTCCTGGGTCGCCGGGGAGGCCCTCGACATCCGCCACCAGTGGCAGCCCTGGCATCGCCTCTCCGACCACGCCAAGCTGGCGGTGATCGCCGCCGAGGACCAGCGCTTTCCACTCCATCACGGCTTCGACCTGGGCGAGATGCGCCGCGCCTGGGAGGCCAGCCGCAACGGCGGTCGCCTGCGCGGGGCCAGCACCATCAGCCAGCAGACCGCCAAGAACCTCTTCCTGTGGACCGGGCGCAGCTGGGTGCGCAAGGGGCTGGAGGCCTGGTTCACCCTGCTGATCGAGGCGCTGTGGCCCAAGCAGCGCATCCTCGAGGTCTACCTCAACATCGTCGAGTGGGACAGCGGGGTATTCGGCCTCGAGGCCGCCTCACGCCACTACTTCGGTGTCGCCGCCGACCAGCTCAGCGAGGCCCAGGCGAGCCGCCTGGCGGCGATCCTGCCCGACCCCCGCGGTCGGGATGCGGCACGTCCTGGCCCCCAGGTGGATCGACGCAGCGCCTGGATCCGCCAGCAGATGCGCAACCTCGGCGGTACCGGCTATCTCGAACGGCTCTGAGGGCCGCTTCTCACCACCAGCACCACGCCGGCAATGGCGATCGCCATGCCGACCAGTGACAGGGGCGGCAGGCGTTCGTCGAACAGCCACCACGCCTCCAGCGCCGTCACCGGCGGGACCAGGTAGAAGAGGCTGGCCACCCGCGAGGCCTCGCCGCGCTTGATCAGCGCCATCAGCAGCAGGATGGCGGAGATGGACAGCACCAGCACCAGCCAGGCCAGGGTCAGCAGGAAGGTGGGCGCCCAGTCGATCTCCCGGGTCTCGAAGAGCAGCGCGCCCAGTCCCAGCAGCGCCCCGGCACCGAGATACTGCACCACGGTGCCGGAGAGCAGCGGCATGCCGGTGCAGAAACGCTTCTGGTAGAGGGTGCCCAGCGAAATGCCCACCAGCGCCACCATCACGCTTGCCAGCGCCCCGAGGCCGAACCCCCGGAACAGCATCTCGCCCGGGTCGAGCTTGCCGCCCAGCACCATGGCGATGCCGGCGAGCCCCATCACCAGCCCCAGCCACTGCAGGCGTCCCAGCCGCTCGCCCAGCAGGGGGCCGGCGAGCGCTGCGGTCAGCAATGGCTGCAGCCCCACCAGCAGGGCGGCCAGGCCCGCCGGCATGCCCTGGTAGATGCCGTAGAAGACGCCGCCCAGGTAGGCCCCGTGGACCAGCAGGCCGGAGACGGCGATATGCCCCCATAGCCGAGGCCCCTGTGGCCAGCCACCCCGCAACAGCATGACCAGCGGGATCAGCAGCGCCAGGGTCAGCACGAAGCGCACGAACAGGAAGGTGAAGGGTTCGGCATGGGGCAGGCCGAACTTGGCGCCGATGAAGCCGGTGCTCCACAGGGCCACGAAGAGGATGGGCATGGCGGCCAGCCAGGCCTGGCGGCGACGTTCCGATGTCATGGTAAGGGACTTCCAGGGTCAGGGGGTGCGGGCATCATCGCGGCCATGGGCACGGGATGCCACTCTCGCGGCTCGTGCTTTGGTCGTAGGTCACGCCGCGGCGGAAAATTGGTCAGACCACAGTTTTGCCTGAATAGACAGCGTCTTGCCACACGTGACCGCTTGGTCTGACCAATGGCCGAAGGCGGCTTGCGTTGAAAGTCGCTATTGGCCGGGAGCCGGCTTTTCGCTAGCTTTCGCCATGGAAGACGTTTCCAGATATATGGAATCTTCCCTCAGGCCCATAAGGATAGCGGGCCCTGCGTGCCGGCCGATCATCAGAACCCGTTGGCACGCGTGATGGCGCAGGGAAGAAAACAACAAGATCCCGTTGATGCCCGCCCACATGGGTGCGGGCTCGCTACCCAACCAGGAGACCATGCCATGCAAGACGACAAGCAGCCGTCAAGCATCTCATCCGTCGACAACGACAACACGACAGTCCTGAAGGAGTTCAAGACCCCGAGCCGGCGTAACTTCCTGAAGGCCGCGGCCGTCGGGTCGGCGGCGGCCGTGGCGGCCCCCTGGGTCGGCAACGTCCAGGCTCAGGAGGGCATCCGTATCCGCATGCAGTCCTCTTGGCAGCCGGGCACAGTCGGCTATCGCACCTTCGAGTCCTGGGCCGAGGGCGTCGTCGAGGCAACCAGCGGCGAGGTGCGCATCGAGCCCTTCCCGGCCGGTGCCGTGGCCGGCGCCTTCGAGGTCGCCGATGCGGTGCGTAATAACGTGCTCGATGGCCAGAACTGGTTCACCGTCTACTGGCC
The DNA here is from genome assembly GCF_033549285.1 of Halomonas sp. Classification (GTDB taxonomy): domain Bacteria; phylum Pseudomonadota; class Gammaproteobacteria; order Pseudomonadales; family Halomonadaceae; genus Halomonas. The sequence goes on along the minus strand of NZ_JAWSUJ010000041.1, from coordinate 31,091 downwards.
CGGCAAGATGCCGGCCGGCGTCTTCCTCACCGCCTTCCCGATGGGCCTGTCGCTGCCCCACCAGTGGGACATGATGTTCGGCGCCTACGGCGGCTTCGATATCGCCAAGGACCTCTACCGCAAGCAGGGCCAGGAGCTGCTGGGCTATGTCCACCACGACCTCAACCTGATCCACTCCAAGAAGCCGCTGCGCAGCTTCGACGACTTCGAGGGCATCAAGATCCGCATGCCCGGCGGCATCGTCGCCGAGACCTTCGCCGCCATGGGGGCACGGACCACCCTGCTGCCGGGCTCCGAGGTCTATCCGGCGCTGGAGAAGGGCACCATCGATGCCGCCGACTTCACCGGCGCCGCGGTCAACTACGAGCTGGGCTTCTGGCAGGTCGCCGATTACATCATCATGGGGCCGCCCTCGACGCCCTGCCTGCACCAGGCCGTCGACCTGATGGACATCGCCGTCAGCCGTCGCGTCTACGAGCGCATGTCGCCCAAGGTCCAGGACCTGATGCACGACCTGGTAGCGGCCTACTCCCGCGAGCACTATGCCGCGATCCAGAAGGCCAACGCCGAGGCCTGGCCGAAGTACCGCGAGAAGGGTGTGGAGATCATCCACCTCTCCGAGGAGGACGCCACCCGCTTCCGCGAGGTCGCCATCCCGCTGTGGTTCAAGTGGGCCAACAAGGACCCGGATGCCGCGCGGCTCTTCAAGGCGCACCTGGATACCATGATGGATCCCGCGGTGGCGCTGATCACCGAGGACGACATCAAGGACTACGAACTCAACGTCTGACCCGTCTGCTCGACCACTCCGGGTGTTGTGGGCCAAGGGCCGCAACACCCGGTTTGCATAGGGCACTACTCTCAATCCCGCATCCCGTCGGCTCGATGATCCGTCACCATCGCCGGGAGGCGATGGTAGCGCGGAGGAGTTTCCATGAATCTTGAGATCAATTTCGTCCTGCCGCACTGGCTCTACTGGTCGGTGCTGTTCTTCCTGCCCCTGCTGGTGATGTGGCTTGTCGACCGCAGCTTTCGCCGCGGCGGCACCATCAGTGGCGGTAACACCGCCGAGATCCCCGCCGGCGAGGCCAGCGAGGTCGCCTACCAGCCCCCAGGCAACCTGTTCACCGCCGCCGTCGACCGAATTTCCGGGTTCTTCGGCCGCTACGTGGCCTACTGGGCGCTGATCGCCCCCTTCGTGTTCGCCTATGAAGTGCTGATGCGCTATGCCTTCAACTCGCCGACCAACTGGGCTCACGAGTCGATGACCCTGATGTTCGGCATGCAGTACCTGATCGCCGGGGCCTTCGCCCTGCGCGAGGGCGGGCACGTGCGTGTCGACATCCTCTACTCCCGGGCCAGGCCGGCCAACAAGGCGGCGCTGGACCTCGTAACCTCGGTGTTCTTCTTCATCTTCACCATCGCGCTGCTGGTCACTGGCTGGAAGTTCTTCTCCCAGTCGGTGAGCGACCGCTTCTTCTTCGGATCGAGCTACGCCAACGAGACCTCCTTCACCGAGTGGGCGATACAGTTCTACCCGGTGAAGTTCATGCTCTTCTTCGGCGCGCTGCTGCTGCTGCTTCAGGGCATCGCCCAGCTGATCCGCGATTTCCAGGCCTTCCGGCACCATCGCCGGGTGCATGAGGGCAGCCGCACCTTCTCGACCCTGCTGGTCGCGGTGGGGGCCATCCTGGCGGCCTGGACCCTGTTCGAGATGATCAATATCGCCACCACCGACTACGAGAGCCTCGCGGGCAGCCTCGAGGGGGCACTGGCCAACGTGGGCATCGGCGGCCTGACCCTGGTGATGTTCGGCACCCTGATGGTGGTGCTGGTGGCGGGCCTGCCGCTGGCCTTCGTCACCGGCGGCCTGGGGGTCTGTTTCCTCTACCTGGTCGGCACCCAGGACATGCTCAACCTGATGCCCTCGCGCATCTTCCCGATGATGACCAACTACCAGCTCTCGGCCATCCCGCTGTTCATCTTCATGGCCTCGGTGCTGGAGAAGGCGGGGATCATCGAGGAGCTGTTCGACGTCGTCTACAAGTGGATGGGCGGCCTCAAGGCGGGCCTGGCCATCGCCACCGTCATCGCCTCCACGCTGCTCGCCGCCATGGTCGGCGTGATCGGGGCTGCGGTGGTGACCATGGGCCTGATCGCCCTGCCGGCGATGCTCAAGCGCCACTACGACCCGGAGATCGCCATCGGCTCGATCATGGCTGGTGGGACCCTGGGCATCCTGATTCCGCCGTCGATACTCGCGATCATCTACGGCGTCATCGCCCAGCAGTCGGTGGGCGAGCTCTACCTGGGCTCGCTGATCCCCGGCCTGCTGCTGGCCTTCATGTATGGCTTCTACTGCTGGATGCGCGGCACCCTGAACATCAAGCTGGCGCCGCCGATGCCGGTCGAGGACCGGGTCGACATGAAGGAGAAGCTGCGCCTGCTTCGCAACATGCTGGCACCGATCATCCTGGTGATCCTGGTATTGGGCGTCATCTTCACCGGCATCGCCACCCCGGTGGAGGCGGCCGGCATCGGTACCTTCGGTGCCCTGATAGTGGCCGCGATGCACAAGCGCCTGACCTGGCCCAACCTGCATGCCGCCTGCATGACCACCCTGGTGGCCTCGGCGATGGTGATGTGGATCATCTTCGGCGCCAGCATCTTCGTCGGCTTCTACATCCTGCAGGGCGGTCAGACCTTCGTGCAGGAGCTGATCTCCGGCGCGGGCCTCGGCCCCTATGCGGTGCTGGCGCTGATGATGGTGCTGCTGGTGGCGCTGGGCATGTTCCTCGACTGGGTGGGCATCCTGCTGCTGGCGGTGCCGATCTTCGTGCCGCTGATCAAGGGGCTCACTTTCGACGGCGTGTTCGGCCTGCCCGGCGTCGACCCAACCGACGTCTCGCTGTGGTTCGGCGTCATCTACCTGGTCAACATGCAGATGTCGTTCCTGAGCCCGCCATTCGGCTATGCGCTCTTCTACATCAAGGGGGTCTGTCCGCCGCATATCACCATGGCGCAGATCTTCCGCTCCTCCTTCCCCTTCCTGGGGATCCAGGCGCTGGGGCTGCTGCTGGTGATCCTCTTCCCGGCGCTGGTGACCTGGCTGCCCAACCTGGCCTACGGTTGACGCCAGGTGGTTGGCCCATAGCGGTATCGAAGGCGCCCTGCGGGGCGCCTTTTTCGTCGGTCCGAGGAAATCCCCAGTCCTTACACTTGGTTACGCGATAGTCTGAACTCGAGGTTACTGCGGACGTCACAAGGGGGCACATTCATAACGCAACACCCTGGAGGTATTCATGCAACGGATGACTGCTCTGTTCTCGGCCGCACTTCTCTCACTCGGCCTGGCCGCCACTGCCCAGGCCCAGCAGGACTCTGCAGCCAACGCAGAACAGCCGCAGGCGACTGCGCCGGCCCAGGACTTCTCCGACCAGCAGCTGCAGCAGTTTGCCGACGCCTCCCAGGAGATCGCCGTGATCTCCCAGGAGTACACCCAGCAGCTGCAGTCCGCAGAGGACGAGCAGGCCCAGCAGGACGTCCGCCAGGAGGCCAACGACAAGATGGTCGAGGTGGTCGAGGACAGCGGTCTCGACGTGGATACCTTCAACGCCATCGGCCAGGCCATCCAGCAGGATCCCGAGCTGATGCAGCGCGTTCAGGAGATGGCCCAGTCGTAAGCACGGGAAGATCTCGGCCGACCCGCTCGGCAGACGAGGGCCACCCCACGGGGTGGCCCTCCTTGTATCTGGCGGTCGTCGCTGTCCTCTTTACAGCCCCGAGCGGCCATTCCAGACTGGTGGCCACACATTCAACGGGCGGGAGCGTGACGCATGGACGTGGAATTGCTTGAGATCCGCCAGCACCTGGGGCGCCACCCCCCCTTCGACGGCCTCTCCGACGAGCTGCTCGACGAGGTGGCCGGCAGCGTGGAGGTGGCCTACTTCAAGGCCGGCAGCGACATCCTGGTGCTCGACCAGGAGGTCCATGAGCTCTGCTACATCCGCAGCGGCGCGGTGGAGGTCTATCGCCGCGGCGGTGAGCTCTACAATCGCCTGGGCGAGGGTGACATCTTCGGGCACTTCAGTCTGCTGCGGAACCACCGTGCCCGCTTCCCGGCCCGGGCCATGGAAGACAGCCTGATCTATTTCATCCCCGAGCCCGCCTTCCAGCGGCTCTGCGAGGCCGACGACAACTTCGCCGACTTCGTCGAGCTCGAGCGGCCGCGCCTGGAGTCGACGGTCAAGGAACAGAAGAAGAACAGCGACATGATGATCACCCGGGTGCGCAAGCTGCTGACCCGTTACCCGGTGATGGTCGAGGCCAGCACCACGGTGCAGGAGGCCGCCCGCCAGATCACCGAGTTCGGCGCCTCGGCGGTATTGGTGCTCGATGCCCCCGGCGATACTCCCCGCTATACCTTCCGCGACAGCCAGGATCGCCACTGGCAGGTGCAGGGCATCCTCACCGACAGCGATTTCCGCAAGCATGTGGTGGCCGAGGGACGCTCCCCCGAGACGCCGGTGGGAGAGGTGATCGGTCCCCGCCTGATCGCCATCCAGTCCGACGAGTCGGTGCACGAGGCGATGCTGTGCATGCTGCGCAACAATATCCATCACCTGCCGGTGATGCACCGTCGCCACCCGGTGGGCATCGTGCACCTCTCCGATATCATCCGCTACGAGACCGGCAGCAGCCTCTACCTGGTGAGCAACATCTTCCACCAGTCCAGCGCAGAGGGCCTGGCGCGGCTGGCCCCCGACGTGCGCGACGCCTTCGTGCGCATGGTCGAGGAGGGGGCGGATTCGCGCATGGTGGGCAGCGCGCTCTCCACCATCGGGCGCAGCTTCACGCGCCGGCTGCTGGAGCTGGCCGAGGAGGAGCTGGGGCCCCCGCCGGTGGGCTACTGCTTCATGGCCCTGGGCTCCATGGCGCGCAACGAGCAGTCCATCGTCACCGACCAGGACAATGCCCTGGTGCTCGCCGACGACTTCGACCCCGAGCACCACGATGCCTACTTCCTGGCGCTGGCGCAGCGGGTCAGCGATGGCCTGGATGCCTGCGGCTACCCCTACTGCAAGGGCGATATCATGGCCACCAACGCCCGCTGGCGGCAGCCGCTGTCGGTGTGGAAGCGGTACTTCCGGGAGTGGATCGACCAGCCATCGCCGGAGCGTCTGCTGCACAGCTCGATCTTCTTCGACCTGGACGCCGTGCACGGCGAGAACCCCTTCGTCGAGCAACTCCAGGACCTGGTGGCCACCCGAGCTCCCAAGAGCCCGCTGTTCCTGGCCGCCATGGCCCGCAACGCCCTGAACCGCACCCCGCCGCTGGGTTTCTTCCGAACCTTCGTCATGGAGAAGGATGGCAAGCACAACAACTCCATCAATCTCAAGCGCCGCGGCACCGCCCCGCTGACGGACCTGATCCGGGTGCATGCCCTGGCCTGCGGGTCGCGGGCCCAGAACAGCTTCGCGCGCCTCGACGACATCGACCGCACCCAGTTGCTGGCCCCCGGGGTGGGCCAGAAGCTGCGCTATGCCCTGGAGTTCCTCTCGATGTCGCGGATCCGTCACCACGTGATCGATATCGAGCACGAGCGCAGCCCGGACAACAATATCGAGCCGGAGAACGTCTCCGACACCGAGCGCCATAATCTCAAGGATGCCTTCCAGGTGCTGAGCAACGCCCAGAAGTTCCTCAAGTTCCGCTATCCCATGCCGTCGCGCTCGCGGTCCCGCTGAGATGACCGTGATACGCCTGCGTCCGCGAGCCTCCCCGCCGACCCCGGGCTGGCCGGAGTACCTGGCCCGCCGCGCCGAGGCGGCCAAAGACCCGCGACTGGCGCGCTTCTTTGCCGCCGGCCTGCCGACCCCCGAGACCCCCATCGGCGAGGCGCCGATGGTGGCCCTGGACATGGAGACCACCGGCCTGGACGAGCGGCGCCACGCCATCGTCAGCATCGGCGTGGTGCCCTTCACCCTGGGGCGCATCGCCCTGTCTCGGCGCCGCTACTGGGTCGTGCGGCCCTCGCGCCCGCTCAGCGAGGAGTCGGTGACCTTCCACCATATCACCCACGCCGACATCGCCCGTGCCCCGGACCTCGACGAGATCCTCGGCGAGCTGCTCGAGGCCCTGGCGGGGCGCCTGGTGGTGGTCCACTACCGGCACATCGAGCGGCCCTTCCTGGATGCCGCGGTGAAGGCCAGGGTGGGGGAGGGGATCATGTTCCCGGTCATCGACACCATGTCGCTGGAGGCGCGCATCCACCGCCAGTCGCTGCTGGCCCGCTTCAAGCGCTGGATCGGCAGGCCGCCGGCCTCCATTCGCCTCTACGACAGCCGTGCTCGCTACGGCCTGCCCGTCTATTCGGGCCACCACGCGCTGATCGATGCCCTGGCCACCGCCGAGCTGCTGCAGGCCCAGGTGGCACGCCACTACAGCCCGACGACGCCGGTGAGTGCACTCTGGAGCTGACCCGGCCGGAAGGTGAAACGGAAACGAGAAAGGCGGCCCGCGGGCCGCCTTTCCGTTGCTTGCCGAACGCCAATGAGGCGTGTCGGACCTACTTGGCTTTCGGCTCGCTCATCAGTCCCTTGACGATGGCGTAGCAGCCCACCAGCAGCACCAGGGTGAAGGGCAGGCCGGTGGTCAAGGCCGCCGTCTGCAGGGCGGCGAGACCGCCGCCGAGCAGCAGGGCGATGGCCAGTGCCCCCTCGATCAGCGCCCAGAAGATACGCTGGGGCTTGGGTGCGTCGACCTTGCCGCCGGCGGTGATGGAGTCGATCACCAGCGAGCCGGAGTCGGAGGAAGTGATGAAGAACACGATCACCAGCGTGATCCCGACGAAGGAGGTGATGGCGGTCAGCGGCAGGTGCTCGAGCATGGTGAACAGCTGCAGTTCCAGGGCGGCATCCTGCACGTCGGTGATGCCCTGGTTGATCACCTGGTCGATGGCAGTGGTGCCGAAGGCGGTCATCCACACCACCGAGGCCATCGACGGCACCAGCAGCACCGAGATCAGGAACTCACGCACGGTGCGGCCGCGGCTGACGCGGGCAATGAACATGCCGACGAAGGGCGACCAGGCGATCCACCAGGCCCAGTAGAAGGCCGTCCAGCCTTGGCTGAAGTTGGCGTCCTCGCGCCCGAACGGCATGGAGAGTGCCGGCAGGTGGGTCACGTAGCCGATCAGGTTATCGAGCACGCCGGTGGCGATCATCAGCGTCGGGCCGACGACGATCACGAACAGCAGCAGCAGGGCGGCGAGCACCATGTTGATCTGCGAGAGGCGCTGTACGCCCTTGTCGACGCCGAGCATGATCGAGCCCAGGGCCACGAGGGTAATCCCCAGGATCAGCAGCACCAGGGTGGTGTCGCCGGAGGGGATGCCGAACAGGTAGTTGAGGCCCCCGGCCGCCTGGGTGGCACCGATGCCCAGGGAGGTGGTCAGGCCAAACAGGGTGGCGAACACCGCCAGGATATCGATCACGTGACCCGGCCAGCCCCAGGTGCGCTCACCCAGGATCGGGTAGAAGATCGAGCGCATGGTCAGCGGCAGGCCCTTGTTGAAGGCGAAGATCGCCAGCGACAGGCCGACAATGGCGTAGGCGCCCCAGGGGTGAAAACCCCAGTGGAAGATGGTGGCGGCCATGCTCAGGTCGATGGCGCCGGCCTGGTCACCCGCGGCCGCACCCAGCGGCGCCCAGTCGGTGCGGATACCATCCTCGCCCATGCTGATACCGCCCATGGCGGTGCCATAGTGGCCCAGCGGCTCCGAGACCCCGTAGAACATCAGCCCGATGCCCATGCCCGCGGCGAACAGCATCGAGAACCAGCCGGCGTAGCCGAAGTCCGGTGTGGCGTCGGCGCCGCCGATGCGCACCTTGCCCATTGGGGTGAAGATCAGCACCAGCGCCAGGATCACGAAGACGTTGGCGCCCAGCAGGAAGAACCAGCCCAGGTTGGTGGTCAGGAAGCTGAACATGCTGTTGAAGATCGGCTCCATCTGATCCTGCAGGGCCAGCGTCAGGATCACGAACAGCAGGATCACGATCGAGGAGAAGATGAAGACCTTGCCGTGCAGGTCCACATTCACGCCCAGCGGTGAGGCAGTGATGTTGTCCTGGCCGATCACATAGTCGGTATCGATCAGGTTCGCCGCCCCCTGCGGGGCGGGAATCCCCTCGGAGCCGGTATTCGGCTCCTGGGGTTTCTCGTCTTGGGGATCTTGAGCCACGAGACATCTCCCTTGCGGTTATTGGTGTGCTTGCGTTTATCGATCCGGCTTACTTGCCGGCCCCCGGACGCACCAGGAACACCGATGCCTTGGTATGCGTTGCCACCTTGCCGCCGTGGGACGGCATGATCGCATCCACATGCTTGGGCGGATGGGTCGGCATGACCACGAGATCGGCGCCCACCTCGTCGATGGCCTCGATCAGGTCGTCGTCGAGATCGGCGATCGGGTCGGGACTGACGATGGTATGGGTGGTGACCGGCTGGCCGTGGACCTTGTGCCGCTCCTGGGCGAAGGCCTCTAGCTTCTGCGAGAACTCCTGGGGCGTGCGCGCCACGCTGCCGGGCGTATTGGCGGTCACCCCCACGTAGCAGACTTCGGCATCATAGTGGCGAGCAAGGTCCGCCACCGCCTGCAGCGACGGCTCGATCAGCTCGAGATGTGCCAGGTCAACCGGCACCATGATCTTCTTGAACATGCCTGTATCTCCTTGTTGGCCACGAAGGTCCTGCGAGTCTGTTCAGTGTGACCGTTCCGCGCCACCTTGCCAGGCGACGATTCAACGGCGGCACTGTGCATCTCGAGCGGCCATGGTACCCATCCCGGCCGGGGATTGCAGTGTACCTGTCTGTGTTGGGCGACAGGGTTCGCCACATGACCGGTCGTCGCCAACGAGAAGGGGAGACACCCTGCGGTGTCTCCCCTTGCGCTCGATGCGCTCAGCCTCGCCGGACGGGCGAAGCCTGTCCTACCCTCAGGATTCGGGCAGCCACTCCTGAACCAGGTCCTGGTTCTCCTCGACCCACTGCTTGGCGTTCTCGTAGGGGTCGGCGCCTTCCTCCTGGTTCATCAGCATGACCTCACCCATCTGCTCCGGGGTCCACTCGAAGGCGTCCAGGATGGCGTAGGCCTCCGGCATCTCCTCCTCGAGCCCCTGACGGGCGATGGTGTGGATCTGCTCGGCGCCGCCGTAGACGTTCTCCGGGTCCTCGAGGTACTTGAGGTCCCAGCGGGCGAACTTCCAGTGCGGCGTCCAGCCGGTGACCACCACGTCTTCCTCGTTCTGGATGGCGCTTTGCAGGGCCGCGGTCATGGTGGCGCCGCTGCCGCTGCGCAGGGCAAGGTCGAGGTCATAGGTGTCGACCACCTCCTCGGTGAGGCCCATCAGGCCGGCGCCCGGATCGATGCCGATGATCTCGCCATTGAAGGAGTCGGCGTGGTCGTTGAGCTCGGCGATGGAGTCGACCTCGCTGTAGGCCGGCACCACCAGGCCCAGCTTGGTACCGTCCAGGTTGGGACCCAGGTCGACGACCTCGTCGCCCACGCGCTCCAGATAGTCGGCGTGGGTGGTGGGCAGCCAGGCAGCGACGATGGCATCGGCATCGCCGGTGGCCACGGCCTGCCACATGGCGGCGGCGGAGAGCGAGGTCATCTCCACCTCATAGCCGGCCTGCTCCAGCACGGCGCGCACCACGTTGGTGGAGGCGACCTCGGAGGACCACTCCACGTAGGCCAGGTGCACGCTGCCCTTCTCCTGGGCCTGGGCGGAACCGGCGGCGAGCGCGGTGCCGGCGGCCAGGGCCAGGCCGGCAAGACGGATGCGACGGTTCATCGGATGCTTGTTCATCGTGCTTTCCTTCTCTTGATGTTCAACCATTTACCTTGGAGGTGCCCCCCCAAGGATTCAAGGGGTGGCCTCGATGATCAAGTCTTGCGGCCCTTGCGCAGCGACTGGGTCACGCGGTCGAGCAGCATGGCGAGTATCACCACGGCGATGCCGGCCTCGAAGCCGTCGCCCGGCCGCAGGCGCTGGATGGCGCGCCACACCTCGCTGCCCAGGCCGTCGGCGCCGATCATGGCGGCGATCACCACCATGGAGAGCGCCAGCATGATGGTCTGGTTGATGCCGGCCATCACCGTGGGCAGCGACATCGGCAGCTGGACCTTGAGCAGCTTCTGGCCGCGGGTCGCCCCGTAGGCGTCGGCGGCCTCGATCAGCTCTACCGGTACCTGGCGAATGCCCAGGGTGGTGAAGCGGATCGCCGGCGGCATGGAGAAGATCACCGTGGCGAAGATGGCCGACACCGAGCCGATGCCGAAGAACGGAATCGCCGGGATCAGGTAGACGAAGGCCGGCATGGTCTGCATGAAGTCCAGGATCGGCATGATCGTCTTGTAGAGCCGCTCGGAGAGCGCCGCGGCGATGCCCACCGGGATGGCGATCACCACCGCCACGAAGGTGGCGATCACCACCAGGGTGAGGGTCTCGATCATCGGCTCCCAGAGCCCCATGTTCCAGATCAGCGCCAGGCCGAGGGCGGCGCCGATGCCCAGGCGAAGGTTCGCCACCCACCAGCACAGCCCGACGATGATCGCCAGCAGGCCCCACTCGGGGAGCCACATCAGGGCGTCGTTGAGCCCGTCGATGCCGGTCTGGGTCACCCGGGAGATGGCGCGGGTGACGATGGAGTAATTGCTGGTCAGCCAGTCGAGGCCGCCCTCGATCCAGTCGCCCAGCGGTATGCGCGGAATCTCGATAGCCATCATGCGTCTCCTGCCGCTGCGATGTTCTGGTTGGCGTTATCGCTCTCGCCCTCGCCCACCTGGGCGGGCTCGGCGGCCCGGGCCAGCTCGTCGAGGACGGCACCCTTGACCACCACGCCCAGCAGCCTGCGGCTGTCGTCCACCACGGCGATGGGGAAGCTCTTCTCGCTGAACATCGCGAAGAGGTTGTGCAGCGGTTCCTCGGGGCCGACGGCGCGGAAGTCCTGGGTCATGATGTCACGGATGTTCTCCTTGCCTTCCTTGGCGGCCTGCTCGACGGCGTCCACCACGACGAGCCCCTGCAGCTTGCGGTCACGGCTGGTGACGTAGATGGAGTCCAGCCCGTTCTCGCTCATCTTGCGCAGGGTGGTGCGCGGGCCGTCCTCCTCGCGGACGGTGGCGCGCACCGGCCGCATGGCATGCTCGGCGGTGAGGATCCTGGACATGTCCACGCCCTCGATGAAGCGCGCCACATAGTCGTCCGCGGGATGGGTGAGGATCTCCTCCGGCGTGCCGATCTGCACGATCTCGCCATCCTTGAGCAGGATGATGCGGTCGCCGATGTTGATCGCCTCGTCCAGGTCGTGGGTGATGAACACCGTGGTCTTCTGCATGCGGTGCTGCAGCTCGAGCAGCTCCTGCTGCATGTCGCCGCGGATCAGCGGGTCCAGTGCCGAGAAGGCCTCGTCCATCAGCAGCACCGTCGAGTCGTTGGCCAGCGCCCGGGCCAGGCCCACGCGCTGCTGCATGCCGCCGGAGAGCTGGTTGGGGTAGGCATCCTCCCAGCCGTCCAGGCCCACCTGGTGGAGGGCATTGCGGGCCACCCTGGCGCGCTCCTCCTTGTCCACGCCGCGGATCTCGAGGCCGAACTCGGCGTTCTGCTGCACCGTGCGGTGGGGGAAGAGCGCGAAGTTCTGGAACACCATGGAGAAGTGGCGACGACGGCACTCCAGCAGCGCCTTGTCGCCGAGCTCGGGGATGTTCTCGCCGTCGATGACGATCTCGCCCTCGGTGGGCTCGATCAGCCGGTTGAGACAACGGATCAGGGTGGACTTGCCCGAGCCGGACAGCCCCATGATCACCAGCAGCTCGCCCTCGTAGACATCGAAGTCGATGTTCGACAGGCCCAGCGTCTGGCCGGTCTTGTCGAGGATCTCGGGGCGTTTCAGTCCCTGGTCGCGCAGTTCGAGCGCCTTCTTCGGCTGGTTGCCGAAGACCTTGCTCAGGTTGCGTACCCGAATCTTGACGTTTCGGTTCTCGTTCATTGGCTCTGCCTTTTGTCGGCTCCCTGCCACCGGGCGGGAAGCGCCGAAGGGTCGAGTGTCGTGACGTAAGAAAACGACGTCATGATGCCAGGCTGCTGCGTTGACAGCGGCATCGGGTGACGATGGAGTGGCTTCTACCCTATCGGTTTTTGAATGATCATTCAAATTAAAACCCGGGGCGTCGAAGACGTGCAGGATGGAGCAGGGATGACCCATGTGTCGAATCTGACCACCTCCCGGTCCTCGACGAACAGCGCTTTCTGCTTGCCAGGGATTTTTTAAACTATTGATTTAATGGTTTTTATATTGAGAATGTCGGGTGCCTGGCATGCTGGCTGCTTGCTGTTGGGTGAAGACCCGACGACCAGGGAGACAGCGATGACCGACCATGAGCTGAACCGAGACAGGCCCCGCGAGCGGCGATCGCGCCGGCTGACGACCCTCGCCGCGATCGCTGCCCTGGGGCTCGGCAGCCTGGCCTTGGCCGGCTGCGGCAACGGCGAGGAGGAGCCGCCGACGAAGGAAGCGCCGGCCGGTGAGGCGTCTTCCATCATGGAGGGGGAGTCTTCAAGTATGAATGGAGAGTCTTCCTCGTCCTCCTCCACGGAGCAGGAGACCGACATGGGGCAGGACTCGAGCATGGAGAGCCAGGATCCCGCCACCCAGCAGGGCCAGGTGATGGACCAGGAGTCCACCATGGATGCAAAGGCGGCGTCAGGTGACTCGGCCTCCGCCACGGAGCCGGAATCCGGCAGCCAGGAGCAAGACGACGACCGGAGCGGCTCCTGACCGCCGGCGTCTCATCGGTGACCGGCCGGACGGACAGCCGCCGGTCACTCGACGGGCGAACCCGCCCGATTCACCCTCGATCTTCACGTTAAGGAAGGAGGTGCAAGATGATGTCCAAGGAAACCCTCAAGAAGCTCGGTATTCTCGGTGTCTCGTTCGGCCTGATCGCCAGCCCGCTGGCCTTCGGTGACATGCACGAGGACCCTGCCGCCCAGAGCACCGATTCCGCGGCCGACCCCATGAGCCAGCAGGCAGATCCGGCGACCGGCGACCCGGCAGCCGGCGCCCCGTCAGCCGATCCGAATGCCCAGGGGGACCCGGCCGTGCCGGGCGACGACCCCGCGACCCAGAGCACCGACTCCGCGGCCGATCCCTCTACCCAGCAGGCGGACCCCGCGGCCGGTGAGCCGAATGCCCAGGGCGACCCGGCCCAGGACCCCGGCTTCGGTGAAGGCACCGAGGCGATGCCCGGCGCCGATGACTCTGCCGCCGGCGGCGAGGAGGAGTACGAGTACGAGAACGAGGAGCAGGAAGCGCCCTGGGACGAGGAGGGCGATAGCAGCGAGGATGAGGAGCAGGGCGGGTAAGCCCTGTGCGCTGCCCCGCTTCGCGGGGCGGCTCCTGCGTGATGGACGGTTCTCCCGGTCCATGCCCTTCCCAGGCCGGTGCATCGCGTTCCCCTCTGCCCGGCCCGGCATGTGACCCCTGGCCCCCGCTGCGGCGGGGGTCCTTTTTTGTCTGGCTACTCCTCCTCGAGGCGACGGTAGAGGGTGCGCCGGGCGATCCCCAGCACCTCGGCGGTGCGCCGCTTGTTGCCGCCCGTGGCCGCCAGCACCTTGCGGATATAGCGCTTCTCCACCTCTTCCAGGCTCGGCCAGTCCGCCTGGGTGGCGGTGCTCGCCAGCGTGCTGTCGGCCCGGGTCTCGCGGCAGGCGCGACGCCGGGCCTCGCCCTGGTCGCGGAGCCGCTGGGGCAGGTCGGCGTGACAGAGTTGTCCCGCCTCGGCCAGGGTCACCGCCCGCATGATGGCGTTCTCCAGCTCGCGAACGTTGCCCGGATAGTCGTAGCCGAGCAGGGCCTCCAGGGCCGCCGGCTCGATGCGCGCGATGCGCTTGTCCTGCTGACCGGCGTGCTTGTCGATCAGCGCCGGGATCAGCCGCTCGATGTCCCCCTCCCGTTCGCGCAGGGGCGGGATGCGCAGCGAGAAGGTCTCCAGGCGATAGAAGAGGTCGCTGCGGAAGTGACCCGCCTCGATCTCCTCCTCCAGCTGGCGATGGGTGGCGGCGATGATGCGCACGTCCACGGCGTCCTCCCGCTCTGCGCCCACCGGGCGCACGCTCTTCTCCTGCAGGGCCCGCAGCAGCTTGGCCTGCAGCGCGACAGGCATCTCGCCGATCTCGTCGAGGAAGAGGCTGCCGCCCCGCGCGGCCTGGAAGAGCCCCTGGCGGGACTCGTCGGCGCCGGTGAAGGCGCCCTTCACGTGGCCGAAGAACTCGCTCTCCATCAGCTCGGCGGGAATGCTGGCGCAGTTCACGGCGACGAAGGGACCGTCGCGACGCGGGCTCTCGGCGTGCACGGCACGCGCCATCAGCTCCTTGCCGGTGCCGCTCTCGCCGAGCAGCAGCATGGGCGCGTCGCTGTCGGCCAGCCGGGCGGCGTCGTGGAACAGCGACTGCATCGCCTCGCTCTCGCCGACGATGCCGTGGAAGCTGTTTGCCGCCCCGTCGCTTGCCAGGCGCGAGGCCAGCCGGCGGCTTTCCAGCACCCGGTAGACCGCCTCGCGCAGCCCCTCCAGGTCCAGCGGCTTGGTCAGGAAGTCGTCGGCGCCCTGCTTGAGTGCCTCCACCGCCTGGTCGATGGTGCCGAAGGCGGTGATCACGATGAAGCCCACCGTGCTCCCTTCGCGGCGCAGCCGCTCGAGCAGCTGCATGCCATCGATGCCCGGCAGGCGCACGTCGCTGATCACCAGGGCCACCTCGCTGTGGCTGAGCGTGGCCAGGGCCTGCTCGGCACTTGTCGCGGTGAGAGTCGCGTAGCCGGCGTCGGCCAGCTCCTCCTCGAGCAGCTCCAGGATGGCCGGGTCGTCCTCGACGACCAGCAGGGGCAGGGCAGGCGTGTCGCGTTCCGTGTCTGGCATGTTGTGTCCGTTCATGGGGGGGTGTCCTCGAGTGGCAGCACGATCTCGAAGCCGGCGCCTCCCAGCGCGCTGTCGAAGGCGCCGATGGAGCCGCCGTGGTCGTTGATGATGCGATGGACCATGGAGAGCCCGAGGCCGCTGCCCTGGCCCACGGGCTTGGTGGTGAAGAAGGGGTCGAAGACCCGGGTCCGGTCGGCCTCGGGGATGCCGCAGCCGTCGTCCTCGATGGTCAGGCAGAGGCTGTCGTCGCGGCGGCGGGCCACGA
This sequence comes from Halomonas sp., assembly GCF_033549285.1. Classification (GTDB taxonomy): domain Bacteria; phylum Pseudomonadota; class Gammaproteobacteria; order Pseudomonadales; family Halomonadaceae; genus Halomonas. Next base: position 15,849 of record NZ_JAWSUJ010000041.1, on the reverse strand, counting down.
GCCGTATCCGCCGGACGCCCTCGGCCTGGGTGGCATTGCGCAGCAGGTTGGTGAGGACCTGGACCAGCTGCTGGCCATTGGCCAGCAGCATCAGCGGCGGGTCCGGGAGTGTCGGCTCGAGGCGAATGTCGCGTGCCTCGAGGTCGGCCTCGACCAGCTGCCGGGCGTCGTGGACCAGGTCGTCCAGGGCGAGCCGCTCCTTGTCGACGCTGTGCTGGCGCCCCAGGTCCATCAGCTGGCGCACGATCTCGACGATGCGCTGCACCTCGCCGCGGATGCGTCCCAGGCGCCGTCGCTCGTCGTCGCCGATGCCGTCGCGGCGCTCGAGGCGCTGGGCCTGGCCCTCGATGACGGTGAGCGGGGTGCCGACTTCGTGGGCCACCCCGGCGGCCAGCACGCCGAGCTCGGCCAGCTTGCGCGACTTGCGCAGGCGCCGCTCCAGCTCGATCTCGCGGCGCTGACGGGCCTCGATGTCGGCATCCTTCTCGGACAGGGCGTCGAGCATGTGGTTGAGGGCCAGGCCGAGCCGGCGGAACTCGTCGAGGCCGCGGATCGTGGCCCGCTGGCGGCGCTCGCCCCGGGCGACCCGCTCCATTACCTCGAGCAGCCGGCTCAGCGGGCGCTCGATATGGCGCCGGAACATCCACCAGATGCCCAGCACGATGCCCGCGGCACCGATGCCGAAGGCGACCAGGGCGAGCAGGCTGAGAAAGCCGGTGTAGTTCTCGATGCCGGTATTGAGGCGGTTGACCTGCAGCACGCCGAGGATGGTGCCGTCGGGGGCGCGCAGCGGCATCAGCGTCGAGAAGTAGGTCCAGCCATCCTCCTCGCGATAGTCGCTGTGCATCTCGCCCGCCTCGACCACCGCCTGGAGCTCCTCGGCGTCGTAGAGGGCCTCGCCGAGCCCCAGGCCGTGGATCTCGTTACCCGTGATGTCGAAGACATAGGCGCCGTAGATGCGGTTGTAGGAGAAGGCCGACTGCAGGGTCTCCTGCAGCGACTCCGGGCTCTCGCGGGTCAGGGCATAGCCCAGGGAGGTACCGATGGCACGGCTGATGGTCTGGACCTCGGTCTCCAGCTTGGAGCGCACGTTGTCCTCCAGCGACTTGATGGCCACCAGGCTGAAGACCATCAGCACCAGGAAGAGCGGCACGATGACCGTGACGATGATCAGGTTGCGCAGGCGCATGGGGATCCCTTTGGTCTTGGGGCCGCGTCCGGTGCGGCCCTCGTCGTGGCTAGTCGGCGGGCACCAGGCGGTAGAGGCCGCCGTCGGCGTGGTCGCTGAGCAGGTAGAGGGCGCCGTCGCGGCCCAGGCGCACGTCGCGGATGCGGCCGATCTCGCCCTCGAGGATCACCTCGCGCTCGACCACCCTGTCGCCGTCCAGGGCGAGGCGCACCAGCCGCTCGCTGGCCAGCCCCCCGGCCATCAGGTGGCCCTGCCAGGCGGGAAAGGCGTCGCCGCTCACCTGGGCCAGGCCCGAGGGGGCGAAGCGCCCGGCGAAGACGTGCACCGGGTCCTGCATGCCGGGGGCGCTGTCGCGGCCGATGGGCCGGTTGGTGGCGTAGTCGTTGCCGCGGCTCACCTCGGGCCAGCCGTAGTTGATATCCGCCTCCAGGCGGTTGAGCTCGTCGCCGGTGCGCGGGCCGTGCTCGGTGGACCAGGCCGTGCCGTCGGCCGCCACGGTCAGGCCCTGGGGATTGCGGTTGCCCCAGGTGAAGAGCTCGGGCCGGGCGTTCGCGTCGTCGACGAAGGGGTTGTCGTCCGGCACCCCGCCCTCGGCGGTGAGGCGCAGCACGCTGCCGGCGTGGTCGCCGCGGTCCTGGGCGCGCTCCGGGCTGCCGCGCTCGCCGACGCTCATCAGCAGGGTGCCGTCGGGCAGCCAGGCCAGTCGCGAGCCGTAGTGGCGGCCGGGGCGGGAGAAGCGGTCCTGGACGAACAGCGTCTCCAGGTCCACCAGGGCGTCGCCTTCCAGCCGCCCGCGGGAGAGGGTGGTGGCGCTGCCGCCATCGCCGGCCTGGCTCCAGGTAAGGTAGACCCAGTCGCTGCCCTGGCCGTAGTCGGGATGCAGGGCGACATCGAGCAGGCCGCCCTGGCCGTGGGTGGAGACCTCGGGCGCGCCGGAAACGGGGCTGACCTCGCCCTGGGCATCGATGCGCACCAGGCGGCCGGGCCGCTCGGTGACCAGCCACTGGCCGTCGGGAAGCTCGGCGGCCGACCAGGGATGCGTGAGGCCCGCGGCCACGCGCTCCAGGCGCAGATCAAGGTGGTCGGTGGAAATGCGCTCCTCGACCACCTCCGCGGCCACGGCCGGGGCGGCGAGCAGGGCGCCGCCCAGCAGCAGGGCGGTGGAGAGTGCATGACGTGTCAAGTGCATGTGGCTTCTCCCTCGTTGGCTGAACCCGCATAGGGACTCTTCACAGAGACCCTACACAGGGACTCTGCCGGGGCGAGGGTGTTCCCGGCGAGGGGCTCAGGTGAGGGCGGCGCTACATCAGGATCGCCAGCAGGATCGGCAGGTAGACCAGCGACAGCAGGGTGGAGCAGAACACCAGGCTCGCCACGTACTGCGGCTCGCGTCCGGCCTTCTGGGCGAAGAGGTAGTTGAACACCGCTACCGGCATGCTCATCTGCAGCACCAGGATGGCCAGCGCCATGGGCGGCAGCGCCAGCAGGGTGCCGATGCCCCAGGCGACCCCGGCGGCCACCGGGATGCGCAGCAGGCTGAAGCCGATGCCGGAGCCGAGGTTGCGGGCATGGATGCTGGCCAGCGAGACGCCCAGGGTGATCAGCATCAGCGGCACCGTGAAGCCCGAGATCAGGTCGACGCTGTTGGCGAGCCAGCGGGGCAGGTCGGTGTCGGTGAGCAGCAGTCCCAGGGCGATCAGGATGGCGTAGACGACCGGCGTCCTGGCCAACGACTTCAACGGGTTGCCGCGGCTCGCCAGCAGGGTGCCCAGGGTGAACTGGAACAGTGAGACCGTGACCATCACCGTGATGCCGAACGCGAAGCCGGCGCTGCCGAAGGCGTAGAGCACCACCGGCAGGCCCATGTTGCCGGTGTTGGGGTACATGGTGGGGGCCAGCAGCACCCGCCAGTCCTTGCCCAGCAGCCGGGCCAGCAGGAAGGCCATGCCGGCCATGGCGGTGAGCACCAGCGCCGTGGCCAGCATGGTGCGCCCGAAGCTGCCGGCGTCGATCTCGGCGCCGGCAAGCGAGGCCAGCACCAGGGCCGGGGTGCCGATGTTGAACACCAGCCGGGTGACGAAGGCCACCGGGAAGTCGTGGCCGAGGCGCACCCAGAGGAAGCCGAGCCCCGCGCCGGTGAGCACTGGCGCCATCACGGCGAAGAGTTCGGCGAGCATGGGCGGCATCCTTGCGTGGCGGCGGGAGAGGGCGCGTATTGTCGTGAATGCAGGCCCCTCGGGGCAACACCGGCGTGCCGCCGACATGAAAAGGCCCCGGCAGGTCCGGGGCCAAGGATCGAAACGCCAGCCTCTTCAGGTTAGAACGTGTAACTGGCGGAGAGCCAGGGCCGTCGACGCGAGCGGCGCCTGATGTCCTCCAGCAAGAAGCCCGGTCGATGACCGGGCTTGGCAGGCAGAGGGTGGCCGGGGCGTTACTCGGCGGAGCGGTCGGCGGCCTCGCGGGTCCGTTCGCCGACGTTCTCCAGGGCCTCGCCGATGCGGTCCAGGGCCCGTGACGCCCCTTCCTGGGTGGATTCCCAGGCGCTGGCGGCGCCCTCCTTGGTGTCCTCCCAGGCCTGCTGGGCCCCTTCCCGGGCGTTCTGCCACCAGTCATTGGTGTACTGCGGCTGCTGGGCGATCTGCTCCTCGCTCATGTCGACGTTCACCCGGTACTCGATCTCCTCGAGGCTGTTGCCGTTCTGGGTCTCGACGGTGAACTTGCCGGTCTCGATGACGAAATGCTGTTCGCCCTTGAAGTCGAAGAGGTTGCCGGTGTCGATGACCAGGGCGCGGACCTGCATGTCGTTGTCGAGCAGGATGTCCTCCACCTCGCCGATCTGTTCGCTGCCGGAGGTGGCGTAGACATCGGCATCGAGCAGTTCGTCGGCCGAGTAGAGGCCCTGGGGCTGGGCCACGGCACTGCCGGCGACGGCCAGGCCGCCGGCGAGCAGCGCCCCGAGGGTGGCTTGCTTGATGGCGTGGTTCAGCGGTGTGCGTTGGGCCATGCGTTCACTCCTTGTGATCCGTGAAGGTCCATGTGATCGATGGCGCCTTTCGACGCCTCATCCACGTTAGTGTGGTCAGCGGCCGGCGAGTTCAATGGTGAGCCCGCCGCGGGCCCGATCATCGGCGCCCGAGGCCCCACATGAAGTAGGCGCCGCCCAGCAGCGAGGCCACCAGGCCGGCGGGGATCTCGGCGGGGAACAGCAGCTGGCGGCCCAGCCAGTCCGCCAGCACCATCAGCAGGGCGCCGATCAGCGCGGCCCCCAGCAGGTGTGCGTGGGCCCGGGAGAAGCCCGCCAGCCGTGCCATGTGGGGTGCCAGCAGGCCGACGAAGGAGAGCGGGCCCACCACCAGGGTGGCGCAGGCGGTCAGCAGGGCGACCAGCAGCAGCAGCGCCAGCCGGGCCCGCTCGACCCGAACGCCCAGGGCCGCGGCCGTGGCCGCCCCCAGCGGCAGGATATCCAGCCAGCGGGCGAAGGGGCGGGCCGCCAGGGCCAGCCCCACGGCGAGCCCCGCGACCACTGCCGAGCTGGCGGGATCGACGTAGTAGGTGGAGCCCGAGAGCCAGGCGATCACCTGCTGGCCGCGGGGGTCGCCGCCGGCCAGCACGATGGCGCGCACGGCGTCGAACAGGGCGGTGATCGCCACGCCGCTGAGCAGCAGCCGTTCGGGCATGAAGCCGCTGCGTCGGTTGAGCACGACCAGCACCGTGAGGCTGGCCAGCGCGCCCAGGGTGCCGGCGGCGACCAGGGTCAGGTTGCCGGGGGCGGGCAGCAGGAAGAGCGCCGCGATCAGCGCGATGGCGCTGCCGCCGCTGATGCCCAGCACCTCGGGGCTGGCCATGGGGTTGGCGGTGAGGCGCTGGATCAGGGTGCCGGCGATGGCCAGCATCACCCCGCTGGCCGCGGCGGCCAGCAGCCGTGGCCAGCGCCACGCCAGCACCGCCTCCTCAATAGTGGCGAACCAGCCGCCGGCCGCCTGGCCCAGCAGCAGGGCAAGCAGGAGGGCGGCGACAAGGCCCAGGGCCAGCCCCGCGGCCAGGCGCCCGGGGGCCGGGTGGCGTGGGGCCAGGGCCGTGGCACTGGCGGGCGGGCGGCCGGCCGCCAGGTGCAGCCGCGGGATCAGCCACAGCAGCAGCGGGGTGCCCAGGGCGGCCGTGGTGGCCCCGGTGGGAAGCAGGGTGGGCAGGGTGCCGGCGAAGCGCTGCAGCAGCAGGTCGGTGGTGGCGAGCAGCAGGGCGCCGAGCAGCGTCGACCAGACGAGCCGCGCCCCCAGGTGGCGCGCCCCGGCCAGGCGCACGATATTGGGCGCCGCCAGGCCAATGAAGCCGACCACCCCCACCACGCTGACCACGCAGGCGGTGAGGAAGACCGCCAGCCCCAGCCCCGCCAGGCGCAGGTGCTTCAGCGAGACGCCGAGGCTCCTGGCGCTGGCGTCATCGAGCTCGAGCACCGTCAGCGGCCGCAGCAGCAGCCAGGCCGCCAAGCCGCCCAGCAGCAGTCGCGGGGCCAAGAAGGCGGCGTCTTGCCAGCCGTTCTGGGCCAGCGAGCCGGCGCCCCAGATCAGCAGCCCCTTGAGGGTCTCCTGGTGGAAGAGCAGCAGCACCATGCCCAGGGCCCCGGCGTAGAGGTTGACCACCAGGCCGGCGAGGACCACCACCGCGGGGGAGAGGCCGCGGCGCCAGGTCAGGGCGAAGACCAGCGCCATGGCGCCGGCGCCGCCGGCCAGGGCGACCCATTCGCGCCCGGCCAGCAACAGGCCCGGGGCGAGCAGGGTGGCGGCCATCAGCGCCAGGTTGGCGCCGCTGGCCACCCCCAGGGTGGTGGGCGCGGCCAGCGGGTTGCGCAGCACCTGCTGCATCAGCACCCCGGCCAGGGCCAGGCCGCCGCCGGCCAGCAGCGCCATGGCCAGGCGCGGCCACCAGCTGTAGTGGCGTACCAGCGCCTCGGCGCTCTCCGGCGTCGCCGTCGTGAGCGAGTGCAGGCCATCGAACAGCCCCTCCTCGGCGAGCGAGCCGAGTATCAGGGCCAGCAGCGCCAGGCCCGGCAGCAGGCAGACCAGGGCAGGGGCGTGGCGGCGGGCGGCCTCAGTCGTCATGGGGCGCCTCCTCCAGGGCGGCGACCAGGTGGTCGGCGAAGCGCTGAGCCGAGGGCAGGGCGCCGAAGCTCCATACCGGGGGCAGGGTGATCAGGGATTCGTTGCGCACGCTGGGCTGCTGCTGCCAGAGGCCGCTGTCGGCCAGCGCGGCCTCGACGCCCTCCGGGTAGGGCTCCACCACCACCAGCCGAGCCTCCAGGCCGGCCAGCTGCTCCAGGCCCACCAGCGAGAAGCCCCAGGCGTTGGTCTCGCCGCGCCAGGCGTTGTCCAGCCCTAGGCGCTCCATCACGGCCTGGTAGAGGCCGCCCTTGCCGAACACCCGGACATGGCGCTCGTCCATGAACTGCACCACCAGCAGCGGAGGCACCCGCTCGGGAAGTCGCCGCCGCAGGGCCTCCAGTCGCGTCTCCGTCTCGGCGATCAGCCGCTCGGCGGCCGCCTCGTGCTCGGCCAGGCGACCGACCTCGCGGGTCAGCTCGCGCAATTGTGGCCAGGGCTCGCGGCCCGAGGTGTAGAACGGCAGGGTCGTGACCGGGGCGATGCGCGACAGCCGCGGCGCCAGGTGGGCGAACATCGGCGAGATCAGGAGGCGGTCGGGCGCGAGGCTCGCCAGCAGCTCCAGGTTGGGCTGGCTGCGCAGGCCGAGATCGACGCTGGCCTCGGGCAGGCGCGGCGCGCGCACCCAGGCATGGTAGGCGTCGCGCTGGGCGACGCCGGCCGGCGTGACGCCCAGCGCCATCAGGGTCTCGGCCAGGGTCCAGTCGAGGGTGGCGACGGCCGGCTGGGCCTGGGCGCGGGTCGTCGGCACCAGCGCCAGGACCAGCAGCAGCCCAGGGACGAGACCGCGGAGCAGCCGGACGAGCGCGTCAGGCATGGACCAGGGCGACGAGGTGCTGGCCGGCGGGATGCGCCATCACGCGCATGGGGATGCCGTAGATCGCCTCCAGGGTGGCCTCGTCCATCAGCTCGGCCGGGGTGCCCCGGGCCAGCACGCGCCCGCCGTGCAGGGCGACCAGGTGGTCGCAGTAGCGCGCCGCCATGTTGACGTCGTGGAGCACGATGACCACGCCGAGCCCCAGCGTCTCGCTGAGCTCGCGGATCAGCGTCAGCACCTCCACCTGGTGGGCGATGTCCAGCGCGGCGAGCGGCTCGTCGAGCAGCAGGAAGTCGCTGCCCTGGGCCAGCAGCATGGCCATCCAGACCCGCTGGCGTTCGCCGCCGGAGAGAGTGTCGACCAGGCGGTCGGCGAAGGCCTCGGTGTGGGTCGCGGCGATGGCCTCCTCGATGGCCGCCTCGTCCTCGCGGGTATGCCGGTCCAGCAGGCCGCGCCAGGGGTAGCGACCCATGGCCACCAGCTCGCGGCCGAGCAGGTTCTCGGTGGCGGGCAGCTGCTGGGGCAGGTAGGCCACCCGGCGGGCGAACTCGCGCTGCCCCCAGCGGGCCAGGGGGCGCCCGGCGAAGGCCAGCTCGCCTCGGCTGGCCGATTGCTGACGGGCCAGCAGCTTGAGCAGGGTCGACTTGCCCGAGCCGTTGTGGCCGATCAGGCCGTGCACCCGGCCGCCCTCCAGGGTCAGGTCGGTGGCGGCGAGCAGCGGCCGGTCGGCGATGGCGAAACCGGCTCCGCGCAGTTCGAACATGCAGGACGCTCCTTCGGCGGGCCCGGGCGGGGCGGGCGATGGGCGCTACCTTACCTCCAGTGATAATGGTTATCAATAAGATCCGTTTCGGGCCGGCCGCCTTCCCGGTATGCTGTGGCGTTTCACCCTCCAGGACCCCCGATCCCCATGTCTGATGCCACCACCTCCAGCTTCCGGGCCCTAGCACGCCTGCTGCGCTATGCCCGCGGCTATCGCCGCCGGATCATCGCTGCCAGCGCCTGCTCGGTCATCAACAAGCTGTTCGACATCGCCCCGGAGATCCTCATCGGCGTGGCCATTGACGTGGTGGTCAACCAGGAGCAGAGCTTCGTGGCGGGGCTCGGCTTCGAGTCCGCCCGGGAGCAGATCCTGATCCTCGGCGCGCTGACCTTCTTCATCTGGGCCGGGGAGTCGCTGTTCGAGTACCTCTTCCAGGTGCTGTGGCGCAACCTCGCCCAGCGGCTGCAGGCCGATCTGCGCCAGGACGCCTACGAGCATGCCCAGCGGCTCGACATGGGCTTCTTCGAGTCGAGGAGCTCCGGCCAGCTGGTGGCGACCATGAACGACGACGTCAACCAGCTCGAGCGCTTCCTGGACGGCGGTGCCAACGCCATGATCCAGGTCGGCGTCACCGTGGTGGCAGTGGGGGCGGTGTTCTTCGTGCTCTCGCCGCTGATCGCGCTGCTCGCCTTCACGCCGATCCCGCTGATCGTGTGGGGCGCCTTCTATTTCCAGCGCAAGGCCGGGCCGCTCTATGCCGAGGTGCGCGAGCGGGTCGGTGACCTCTCGAGCCGGCTCTCCAACAACCTGGCCGGCATCGCCACCATCAAGAGCTTCACCGCCGAGGTCCGCGAGGCCGAGCGGCTGCGCCAGGCAAGCGAGGCCTACGTGGAGGCCAACCGGCGGGCGATCCGCATCAGCTCGGCCTTCATCCCGGTGATCCGCATGGCGATCCTGGCCGGCTTCCTGGCCACCTTCACCGTGGGCGGGATGATGGCCCTGCGGGGTGACCTGAACGTCGGCGCCTACGGGGTGCTGGTGTTCCTCACCCAGCGGCTGCTGTGGCCGCTGACCGGCCTGGCCCAGGTGATCGACCTCTTCGAGCGCGCCATGGCCAGCACGCGGCGCATCCTCGACTTGCTGGCCACGCCGATCCGCGTGCGCGACGACGGAGGGCGGGCGCTGGCCGAGCCGGTGCGCGGCGAAGTGGCCTTCGCCGACGTGAGCTTTCGCTACCCGGGCAGCGGCGAGGGAGTGAGCGATATTCAACTGGACGTGCCGGCAGGGCATACCCTGGCCCTGGTCGGCGCTACCGGCTCCGGCAAGTCGACCCTGATCAAGCTGCTGCTGCGCTTCCACGACCCCGAGGCGGGGGAGATCCGCATCGACGGCCAGCCGATCCGCGAGCTCGAGCTGGCCTCGCTGCGCCGGGCCATCGGCCTGGTCAGCCAGGACGTCTACCTGTTCGAGGGCCCGGTGCGCGATAACATCGCCTACGGCAAGCCGGATGCCCCGGAGGCCGACATCATCGCCGCGGCACAGACGGCGGAGGCCTGGGCGTTCATCCAGGCGCTGCCCCAAGGGCTCGACACCCCGGTGGGGGAGCGCGGCGTGCGCCTCTCCGGCGGTCAGCGCCAGCGCCTCTCGCTGGCCCGGGCGCTGCTCAAGGACCCGCCGATCCTGGTGCTCGACGAGGCCACCAGCGCCGTGGACAACGAGACCGAGGCGGCCATCCAGCGCTCGCTGAAGCGCATCGCCCACCAGCGCACCGTGATCATGATCGCCCACCGGCTCTCGACCATCGTCCATGCCGACCAGATCGCCGTGGTCCACGGCGGGCGGGTGGTCGAGCGCGGCACCCATGCGGAGCTGCTGGCGCGCAACGGGCGCTATGCGGCCCAGTGGCGGGTGCAGACCGGCGAGGTCGAGGCGGCGGACGCGCCCCTGGCCTGATCTTTTTCCCTTCCCTGTATCCCTTTCGCCACCGGCGGCCCTGGGGCCGCCGGTGGCGTCTACCGCCCCGGTTCTCGCCGCCTCCCGGTGAGAAAGCCCTTCCTGATTGACGACTCAAAAGCTGAGCGTTCTTGGTTGTTTTAGTTAATGCGACTCATTATCATGCGCATTCCCGTTGTATAAGAACCAAAGGCTTGCTCAACCATGTCCCATCCCGCTTTCCGCCCCATCGGGGACGATCCCCTGGCCCAGGCCGTGCGCCGGGCCCTCGGCCTGGCCACCGCCGGTGCCTTCGTGCTGGTCTCGCCCGCCCTGCTGGCCCAGGAGGCCGGATCCGCCGAGGAACTCGAGACGGTGACCGTCGAGGCCGAGGCGCTGTCGGTCATCACCGAGGGCACGGAGCGTTACCGGGTGCCGCTCACCAGCACCGCGACCAGGCTCGACCTGACGCCCCGCGAGACGCCCCAGTCCGTCTCGACCGTGACTCGGGCCCAGATCGACGACTTCAGCCTCGACACCACCAATGACGTGCTGGAGAGCACCCCCGGTGTCACGGTGGAGCGCCTGGAGACGGACCGCACCTACTACACGGCGCGGGGCTTCGAGATCTCCAACTTCCAGGTCGACGGGATACGCGTGCCCATGCCGTACAACAACGTGCATGGCGACATGGACACCGCGATCTACGACCGGGTGGAGGTGGTGCGCGGCGCCACCGGGCTGATGTCCGGCTCGGGCAACCCGGCGGCGACGGTGAACTTCGTGCGCAAGCGGCCCACCTTCGAGCCCCAGGCCTCGGTCTCGGCGAGCATCGGCGCCTGGGACCAGCGGCGCCTGGAACTGGACCTCGCCGGGCCGCTGGACGACGCGGGGCGCGTCCGCGGGCGCCTGGTGGCGGCGGGGATGGAGAGTGACTCCTACCTGGACCGGCTGAGCCGCGAGCGGGGGCTGCTCTACGGCGTGCTGGAGGCCGATGTCACCGACAGCACCCTGGTGACCCTCGGCCACACCTGGCAGCAGAACGACACCGACGGCAACATGTGGGGCTCGCTGCCGCTCTATGACTCGGCCGGCAACCCCACCGACTACGACGTCGAGACCTCCTCGGCCCCCGACTGGTCCTACTGGGACGTGGAGACCCATCGCAGCTTCCTCGAGGTGCAGCAGGAACTCGGCGATCGCTGGTCGCTGAAGGGCACGCTTACCCACCTGAACATGCTCTCCGACACCCAGCTGTTCTACATCTACGGGACGCCCGATGCTGCCACCGGGCGCATCGCCGACGACCAGCTGACCCTGAGCAAGTACGATCGCCACCTGGAGCAGTGGGTGGCCGACCTGCATGCCAAGGGCGACGTCGATGCCTTCGGGCGCAGCCACCAGCTGGTGGTGGGCACGGACTGGAGCCAGAGCCGCAACCAGCAGCTCTCTCGCTACCCCACGGCGAGCTTCGATGCGGGCGGCCAGGGCCTGCCGCCGCTGGGCGACTGGAACGGGCGCTACCCCGAACCCGATGCCTGGGTGGCCTTCCCCGGCACCGACGGCGATGCCACGGTCAAGGAGCGCAGCGTCTATGGCGCGGCCAAGCTGGACCTCGCCGAGCGCTGGACCGCGGTGGGTGGCGCCCGGCTGAGCTGGGCCGATACGACCGGCGAGCAGTACGGGGTCTCCCAGGCGAGCGACCACGACCGGGTGCTGACGCCCTATGCCGGCCTGATCTATGACGTCACCGACCGGGCGTCCCTCTATGCCAGCGTCACCGAGATCTTCAATCCGCAGACCGAGATCGACCGCAACGGCGACTACCTCGACCCCGTCGACGGTGTCAGCCAGGAGGTGGGCCTCAAGGCCGAGCTGTTCGACGGCGGCGCCGATGCCTCGCTGGCGCTGTTCCGCACCGAGCAGGACAACGTGGCCCAGCCGGCGGGCACCCGGCCCGACGGCACCGCCTTCTATACGGGCGGAGACGGCATCACCAGCGAGGGCGTGGAGGTGACCCTGGCCGGCGAGCTGGCCCCGGGCTGGCAGGCCAGCGTCGGCTATACCTACCTGGAGGTCGAGGACGCCGAGGGCGACGCCACCAACACCTACATCCCGCGCCACCTGGTGCGCGCCACCACCAGCTACCGGCCGGCCGCCCTGGACGCCCTCAAGGTGGGGGCACGGCTGCGCTGGCAGGACGATATCGAGCGTGACCGTGACCTCGCCGAGGGCAAGACCCGCCAGGAGGCCTATGCCCTGGTCGACCTGATGGCGAGCTATGATTTCAGCGACAGCCTGACCGCCTCGCTGAACCTCAACAACGTCACCGACGAGAAGTACCTGACCAGCCTCAAGTGGGACCAGGCATTTCATGGCGCCCCGCGCCATGTCATGGCCAACCTGACCTGGCGCTACTGAGCCACGGCACGGTGAGTCATGCCAACAGGGCCCACCCCGGCAGCGGGGGTGGGCTCTCGCGTGGGTGAGGCGGTCAGGGCGTTTCGGCGGCACGGGCCCTGTGGCGGCAGGCCAGCGGGCAGTTTCCGCAGACGCCCAGCTCGTCGATCAGGTAGCGGATGCAGCACAGGCGACGTACCCGCCGTGGGGTGCCGTCATCGCCCTCGACGTAGCGCACCGGGCGATGGAGCGGGTTGCGTCGGCCGTCGGGCAGGGTACGGCTCGCCAGCAGCGCCCGGGCGGGTTCAGCGACGTCCGCTGTGGCCATGGGATGGTCGGCCAGGGCGCCGGCGAAGTGCTCGACGTAGTTGCCGGCGTTGCTCCAGAACACCTTGGGCGAGGCGCCGCTGGCCGTGGCCAGGGCCTCGACCAGCGGCGCCAGGTGGCCGTCGAGCAGGGTCGCGAAGCGCGAGTGGGGCGCGAGCTTGGCCAGGGGGCGGCCGGCGTGGCGAAGCACCAGGCCGGTGGTCTGCCCCTCGGGGGATTGCCGGAGATGCAGCTCGTCGAGCCCCAGCGGCAGGTCGCGCTCGAGCAGCAGGTTGGCTGCCAGGCCGTGGCCCGCCAGGGCGCTGAAGTGCCACTTGGACCATAGCGAGGCCACCGCCCGTCGATCGCCCTGGCCGTAGCGGGCGCCGAAGCACTCGAGCAGCCCCGCCAGGCGTGCCGGGTCGAGCAGCTCGCGAGCCGGCATGCCCTCGGGCGCTGCCGGCGCGATCGCCGGTGGGGCGAGGTGCTGCAGGGGGCCGACATAGAGCCGAGCCAGGGACGAGGGCATGGCGAGACCACCGGATCCGCGGAAAGCTTCATTATACAAACAATAATCATTATCGATAAGGGGCGTCGCCGCGACGCCCCGGGCGGTTCCCGGCGCAGGTTTCAGCGTAGTAGGGTGAGGCATCCATCGATCCGGAGGACGACGACATGGTGAGTGCCAGGATCCTGCAGCAGGGAACCATCCACTGCTTTCCCGCCGGCCTCAAGGATGCCAAGGGGCGGCTGGTGAACGCCGAGGTCTCGGCGGTGGCCTACGATGGCGAGCGCCTGCTGATGGCCAGCGACAAGCCGATCCCCGGCGAATCGCGCTCGGCCGTGTTCGCCGTGCCCCTCACCCCCGAGGGGCCCGACGACAGCCGGCTGACCTACTTTACCCAGCCGCTGGTCAAGCAGGCCGAGAAGTACGAGGACTTCGCGCTGACCGCCGATGGCCGCCACGTGCTGGCGACCACCGGCTTCGATCGCATCGACGACGAGAGCCACGCCCTCAACGACTACAACCACCTGCTGATCTGGCCGCTGGGCGAGCCGGACCGGGTTCAGGTGGTGGACCCCGACCCGCGCGACGGCGTGGCGGGCTCGCTGGAGCTGCGCGACAAGCTGAACGCCGCGATCGGCTTTCCCTACTACAAGATCGAGGGGCTCGCCGCGATCCCCGGCGAGCGGGGCGACGGCCTGCTGCTGTTCGGCGTGCGCGAGCAGGGCGAGGCCCATGACGACTTCGCCTACGTGAGCCGGGTGGTGGGGGCCCATTACGAGATCAGCGAGAGCGGCAACCTGATGTTCCTCGATGCGCTGCGCGAGCACTATGCCTTCGACCCGGGCGAGCATCCCGAGGTCCGCTACGACTGCGGCCTCTCGAGCCTGGAGTACGACCCCTACCACGCGCGGCTCTACCTGCTGAACAGCTTCGAGGTGGAGGAAGCCGGCGAGGAGCGCATCGGCGGCTACCTGTGGGAGATCGGCCTGGAGGATTTCCGGGTCGGCCGGCCCCCGACCCTGGTGACCACCCCGGCGGGCCTGCCGCTGGAGTTCGAGCACAAGGCCGAGGGCCTGGCGGTGCTGGACCATGATCGCCTGTTCGTCGCCTACGACAACGACCGCAACCTGGGCCTGGGCAGCGTCGACGAGCGCGACGAGCGCCACGCCTGCGAGGCGCCCTACACGATCCTCGCCATCACCGCGACCTGACTCGTCCCCGGCTCAGCGCCGCATGAGCACGGCGTCGAGAAGGACCGGCACCTCGTCGCCGATCTGCTCGTAGCCGAGCAATAGCAGTACCGAGCGCAGCGTCGGGTTGGCCATCAGCTCGCGGCCATCCAGCGCCACCCGCTCGGCGTTGGTGACCCGCACCCGACCGGCGGACTCGCGGCTGAAGCGCACCGCCAGCGGCTCGCTGCGGGTGGTGCCGCCGGACTGAACCGAGAGCTCGAGCACCTCCACCAGCGACTCGCCCACGGCCAGCGCCTCCAGGCGCTGGGGCGGAAAGCGCGTGGTCACGGTGGCCAGGGGCTGTTCGGTGAGGCCGGAGAGCCAGGGCGGCAACGATCCCATGCGCTCGATCACGTCGCTCTGGGCCAGCCGCAGGGGCAGGCGCAGGGTGCCGTCCGCCTCGGCGGTGCCGGCGAGGCGACGCACCTCGTGCTGATGGGCAATGGGGCCCGTCGGGGCGATCTGCACCACGGTGGCGGCCACCCGCGAGCGTTCGGGGTCCAGCTCCCAGGCGGCGGCCGCCGGCAGGGCCAGCAGCAGGGCGAACAGGGCAGTACCAAGGGCAGGGAAACGGCAAAGAGGGCGGTGTCGCACCGGTCGATCTCCAGAAGGGCAGGCCACCTGCAGACCACGGCCGGGGGAGGAAGTGCCGCGGCGGGAGATTCGGCCAGCCAAGGGCGGCCGGCTATGGTCACCTTCATCGCCATTCGCTATCATACTGCGGCGCCGCTCGGCGCCATCCGTTGCAAGGGCCTATAGCTCAGTTGGTTAGAGCAGGGGACTCATAATCCCTTGGTCGCTGGTTCGAGTCCAGCTGGGCCCACCAATGACTACCTCCTTATTCCCTTCCATGACTCAGCTTTCCCCAGACACCCGGGAACTGCTGGACTGCCTGCGTGTTACCGATTCCGAGACCCTCCAACGCAATCGAGGCGGCGGCCTGAAGCGCCACTGCGGATCGAGCAGGGTTGGTGTCGCAGCTTTCGGTTTACAATCTACCCAGATGGCAAAGGAGGGACCTCGATGAAACAGACGTATTCGTGTGCTGCTCTGCTGGTCGGCACGTTGGCCCTGACCGGTTGTGCCGGGCATGATGCGACCTCCGGCGGAGACACCGTCAACGAGCCCCTGGAGAATACCTACTGGAAGCTGGTGACGGTGGGTGAGCGCAAGGCGGTGGTCATTGAGGAGGCACGCGAGGCGCATCTGGTGCTGCATGCCGAGGAGGCCCGCCTGGCAGGCTCCACCGGCTGCAACCGCATGATGGGCGAGTATGAGCGTGACGGCGACCGGTTACGCTTCGACCGGTTGGCCACCACCATGATGGCCTGTCCTGGCGAGGTGATGGCGCTCGAGCGCGAATTTCTGGATGCCCTCGACGACATCGCCAGCTGGCAGGTCGAGGGCGAAACCCTGACCCTCGTCGACGGTGAGGGCGACGCGCGCGCCCGCTTCGAGGCGGTGCACCTCTACTGAGTCACCGTCTGCCACCGGGCTGCCGGAATTCCTCGATACCCGACTCGAGGAGTGGGAAGGCCGACTCGCG
>NZ_JAWSUJ010000040.1:0-35207 GCF_033549285.1 Halomonas sp. | reverse complement strand
GCTGGCGATGCTGGCGGGGCTGGGCAGCGCCCTGGTCTCGGGGTCGGCCTTTGCCGGCGCCCTGACGGCAACCCTGCTGGTGTTCGGCCTGGCCCATGGGACCGGCAGCTGGACCCCCTCGCGGCTGCTGCTCACCGGGGTGGTCGTCGCCTCCGGCTGGGGGGCGGTGATCACCCTGATCCTGTCGCTCACCCCGTCCCGGCAGCTGCCGGGCATGCTCTACTGGCTGATGGGTGACCTGGCCAATGCGCGGGGCCCCGGCGTCGCGCTGGGCCTGCTGGGCCTGGTCTGCCTGCTGGTGGTGCCGCTCGGGCGAAGCCTCAACGTGCTGGCACGGGGCGGGCTGCAGGCGGCGGCCCTGGGCGTGGCGGTCCGACGGCTGGAGTGGCTGGTCTACCTGCTGGCGAGCCTGGTCACCGCCGTCGCCGTGACCACGGCCGGAAGCATCGGCTTCGTGGGGCTGGTGGTGCCGCACCTGCTGCGCCTGGCGCTGGGCAACGACCAGCGGCTGATCCTTCCCGCCTGTGCCCTGGCCGGCGGCACCCTGCTGGTGCTGGCCGATACCCTGGCGCGAACGATCATCGCCCCCGAGCAGCTGCCGGTGGGGGTGATCACCGCCCTGCTCGGCGTGCCGGTCTTCCTCTACCTGCTGCATCGGAGCCGCTGATGAGTCGCCTGGAGACCCGCGGGCTGGTCATCGACGTGCCGGGCCGCAAGGGCGGGGCCCCCCTGGACCTCGCCGTGCTGCCGGGCCAGGTGTGGGGCGTGCTGGGACCCAATGGCGCGGGCAAGACCACCCTGCTGCATACCCTGGCCGGCCTGCGCTCGCCGTGCGCCGGCTGGATCGAGGTGGATGGCGTGCCCTTGACGCGCCTGCGCCGCCGCCGTCTGGCCCAGTGCCTGGGGCTGGTCTTCCAGGAGCATCACGACGGCTTTCCTGCCACGGTGGAGGAGACCGCCCTGATCGGCCGCCATCCCTGGCTTTCGCCGTGGCAGATGGAAACCGCCGAGGACCTGGCGCTGGCCCATCGCGCCCTGGCGCGACTCGACCTGGCCGAGCTGGGTGGGCGCCAGGTGGCTACCCTCTCCGGTGGCGAGCGCCAGCGGCTGGCGATCGCCACCCTGCTGGCACAGGATCCGGGCGTCTGGCTCGCCGACGAGCCCACCAATCATCTGGACCTTCACCATCAGGTGGCGGTGATGCGCCTGCTGGCCGGGCAGGCGGCCGACGGCCACGCCGTGATGCTGTGCCTGCATGACCTGAACCTGGCCGCTCGCTGGTGCGATCACCTGCTGCTGCTCTACCCGGACGGCGAAGCCTGCTGGGGCCCGGCGGAGAGCATGCTGGTCCCCGCAGCCCTCGAGCGCCTCTACGGCCAGCGCCTGGCCAGTGCCGAGGTGGAAGGCGCGAGGGTGTTCGTCGCCGTGCCCTGAGCCTTGCACTTTGGTCGTGCCCGCCGCACGGCGCTGGCATCAACCCTGTCGGTTTTCCTGCCGCTCGGGCACGGGTTGCCGTCTCGTCACCCATGGATGACGTTGACGTAAACGTCGTCAATATTTCCGGGAAAGTGTCGACAACATGCCGGAACTCGATCGGCTCCATGCCGCCATCTTGCTTGGTGGGCGGCGGGTGAGGTGATGATTGTCGACATCGAGTGACGCTCACGCCGCCCACCGTTCGATAGAAGGTCGAATGTCCTCTCTTGCTGCACCTGCGTAAAACGGCCATGGCCAACAACAACAATGCTCGACGAGGACCGCTCATGCCCAATCCGAAACGATGAGGAACCGACGTGCTGCTCAAACGCGAATACGGTGAAGAACATCCCTACTGGCCCCTCGGCCCCTTCAAGCTGCGCCTGCCGTTCATCCACTTCCGCTGGGAGATCCCCGAGACCGTCCAGGCGCTGGTGATGTTCGTCATCGCCATGGGCATGATCCCGCTGCTCGAGCAATACCTGGGGGTGCCCTACGAGGTAGCGCTGGCCTTCGTGGTGGTCTGCGGCATCGGCTTCATCCTGCCACCGCTGCTCGGCGTGCCCTTCATTGCCGGCTGGATCACCCCCGCGATCCCGGTGGTACTGCTGTTCCTGAGCGACTTCACGCCCGGCCCCGAGGCGATCCGCGCCATGGTGGCCCTGCAGCTGATGGTGGCAGCCATCTTCCTGTTCATGGCGGTGACCCGGCTGGGCTCGAAACTGGTCAACAACATTCCCGACTCGATCAAGGCCGGCATCCTGCTGGGGGCGGGCATCGCCGCGATCAGCGGCGAGATCAGCGCCGGCGGACGCCTCTACAACACGCCGATCTCGCTGGGCATCGGCGGCCTGGTGACCCTCTATGTGCTCTTCTCGCTGTCGTTTCGCGACCTCGCCGAGAAGCATCGCTGGGCGCGCAACATCGCCGCCTACGGCATGGTGCCGGGCATGCTGGTGACCATGGCTATCGGCTGGGGCGTGGGCGAGTACCCGCTGCCCGAGATCGAGTGGGGCATGGCGATTCCCGACTTCGCCGGTATCTGGGGCTACCTGCCGTTCGCGGTCGGGCTGCCGGGCCTGGAGCTGCTTCTGGCCGCGATCCCCACGGCGGTCATCGCCTATATCATCGCCTTCGGTGACATCATCGTCGGCCAGAGCCTGATCAAGCGGGTCGACCACCTGCGGCCCGACGAGAAGATCGAGGTCAATGTCGATCGCGTTCACCTGATCACCGGCCTGCGCAACCTGATGCACGCCTTCCTCGCCCCCTATCCGGGGCTGGCCGGCCCGCTGTTCACCGGTGCCATGGCGACCATCGCCGAGCGCTACCGCTACGGGCGCAAGGCCATGGACACCATCTACTCCGGCGCCTCGGTGTTCTGGATCGTCGGCTTCCTGGCGCTGTTCATGCTGCCACTGATCACCCTGTTCCGGCCGGTGCTGCCCATCGCCCTGTCGATCACCCTGCTGATCACCGGCTACCTCTGCATCGCCGTGGCGGTGGAGCAGATCCGCAATGCGACCGCCATGGGCGTGGCCGGCATCATGGGGGTGGTGCTGGCGACCCACGGTGCCGCCTGGGGGCTGGGTGTCGGCCTGGTGCTCTATTTCATGGTCGAGCACCGGTCGCGCCGGGCGCGCATCGCCGAACCCGAGGAGCCGATCGCCGTGGAAGACGACATGGCGGTGGAAACGGACGATGGCCTCGAGCCGGAGCCCGTCACGCGCTGATCGTGCACACGAGTCTTGCCATGTTGCGGGCCGCCTTTCGAGGCGGCCCGCCTGCGGTGGGGAAGGGGGGTCAGGCGTCGGGCAGATGATCGAGGAAGCGCGCCGGGTCGTCGCTGATCACCGCCTCGACCCCCCATTGCCAGCGCGGGGCGAAGGCGGTGGGATCGTTGGCCGTGTAGCAGAGCAGCCGATAGCCGGCCTCGACGACCTCGCGAACGCGCGACTGCTTGAGGCGCTTCCAGTCGGCATGCACGCTGTAGGCCTGCACCGGCTCGCAATGACGGCGCCAGTCGCGGCCGATCGCCTCGAAGAGCACGCCGAGCGCCAGCGTCTCGGGCCCGGCCAGGGCGCGCGCCAGGGTCAGGGCCGTGTCGTTGAAGGAGGAGACCAGGCAGCGCGCCGGCGGCAGCGCCTCCATCAGCGGGGGCAGGGCGGCCTCCACCAGGGGGTGGGGGTCGCGACCGCGATTCACCTTCAACTCCAGGTTCACCCCCATTTCGAGCTCGTCGAGCAGGGCGAGCATCTCCCCGAGGGTGGCCATGCGCTCGCCCAGGAAGGCGTCGCCGAACCAGCTGCCCGCGTCGAGCCGGCGTGCCGCGGCCAGGTCGAGGTCGGCCAGGCGTCCGCGGCTATCGGAGCAGCGCCGGATGTTGGCGTCGTGCCAGATCACCGGGGTTCCGTCACCGAGCAGCTGCACGTCCAGTTCCACCCAGGCGACGCCCGCGGCGTGGGCGGCGCGCACCGCGGCGAGGGTGTTCTCCGGGGCATGGGCGGAGAGGCCGCGGTGGGCGATCAGGCGGGGCAGGGGGATGTCGGGGTGAGGCATGCACGGTCGTCCTGGTCTGCGAGGCGCCGTCCGCTGGCGGCGAGGAAACGGCCTATAGCGTATCGCCATCCGCCATGATGTGGATATGGTAGGCTGCGCGATTTCGACACTGGTGATGGTGCCGGACCCGACGATGCGAGGAGCGTGAGATGAGAGTCGTGCATATCAAGAATCCCCGGCAGCGCGAGGCCTGCCTGGCCCGGCTGTGCGCCGAGGCGTATGGCCAGGAGGCGGGTCTCAGGCCGCTGGCCACCTTCGCCGGTACCCTGGGGGTGCTGGTCGAGCAGGAGGCGGCCAGGGTGCTGGCGCTGGTGGATGACCAGTCGCGCCCGGTGGCGCTGGCCCTGCTCGTGCTCGACGAGCTCGGCAGCAGCATGACCGTGATGCTGCTGGCCGAGCTTGATCAGGACCCGCAACAGGAGGGCGTGGCGCGGCCGGCCGAGCGCCTGGTCGCCGAACTGGCGCTCAAGGCCCCCCTGCGGGTCGATGCCCGGGATGCCGAGCAGGAGGCACGCTTTCGCGACGCCGGCATCACCCGCTGGCTGGACGGCAAGGCCGGAGTGCGGATCGGCCTGGGTCCCAAGCATCCCGCCACCTCCCTCGACGACCTGCCCCGGGCGCTGACCTTCGACGAGGCGGCGGTGATCCAGTCCTTCAAGCGCGACCGCAAGCAGTTCGATGACTACAAGGCGCGCTTCATCCGCGGCCTGGAAACCTTTCCCGCCACGCTCTGAGTGCGGCGCGACTTGACCCGGGGGGGGGCACGGCGCTTGACTGGTGGGCCCATCCCGAAGGCAGCACAAGGAAAGCACTTCCATGGCCAAGCGCATCCAGTTCGCTCGCACCGGAGGGCCCGAGGTCCTCGAGATCGTCGACGTCGCCCCGGCCGAGCCGGCGCCCGGCGAGGTCCGCGTGAGGAACCAGGCCGTCGGCCTCAACTTCATCGACATCTACTTTCGCACCGGCCTCTATCCGGCCCCGTCGCTGCCCTCCGGCCTCGGCACCGAGGGGGCCGGCGTGGTGGATGCAGTGGGCGAGGGCGTCACCCACCTCAAGCCGGGGGACCGGGTCGCCTATGCCCAGGGGCCGCTGGGCGCCTATGCCGAGCAGCATGTGCTGCCGGCGGAGAAGGTGGTGGCGCTGCCCGCCGCCATCGACGTCGAGACCGCCGCCGCCAGCATGCTCAAGGGCTTGACCGTGCAGTACCTGCTGCGCCAGACCCGCGAGCTCAAGGGCGGCGAGACGATCCTCTGGCACGCCGCCGCCGGTGGCGTGGGCTCCATCGCCTGCCAGTGGGCCAGGGCGCTGGGCGTGAAGCTGATCGGTACCGTCAGTTCGCCGGAGAAGGCGGCGCTGGCCGAGCGCAACGGCGCCTGGGCAACCATCGACTACACCCGGGAGGACGTCGTCGCGCGGGTGCGCGAGCTGACCGATGGCGCGATGTGTGACGTGGTCTACGACTCGGTGGGCAAGGACACCTGGGAGACCTCGCTGGACTGCCTCAAGCCGCGCTCGCTGATGGTCAGCTTCGGCAACGCCTCGGGCCCCGTGGAGGGGGTCAACATCGGCATCCTCAACCAGAAGGGGTCGCTGTTCGTCACCCGGCCGAGCCTCAACGGCTATGCCGACACCCGCGAGCGGCTGGAGTGGATGGCCGGCGAGCTCTTCGAGATGCTGGAGAGCGGCAAGGTGACGGTCGACATTGGCCAGCGCTACCCGCTGGCGGAGGCGGGCAAGGCCCAGGAGGCGCTCCAAGGGCGGCAGACCACCGGGTCCACCATTCTCCTTCCCTGAAGAAGCCCCAAGGCACAAGGGGCAAGCCGCAAGGATCCCATGCGGCTTGCCCCAGTTGCTTCAATTCTGCCCTTGCCCCTTGCCCCTTGCCCCTTGCCCCTTGCCCCTCGGCCCTCAGGAATTCTCCACATAGGCCCCCATCTCCCGCATCCGCGACTCGAAGCGTGCCACGTTGTCGACCAGGTCGTCGGGGCCGAAGGCCACGCACTCGGCCAGCAGCACCTCGATCAGGGTGATCGCCGAGAGGATCGAGGGGAAGAAGTGCGGCGTGGCGTTGGCCACCGGGAAGGTGATGCTCGCCCCGGGGACCAGCGGCGAGCGCATGGTGTCGGTGACCACGATGGCATTCACGCCATTGGCACGGGTGATCTCCAGGGCCCGCATGGTCTCGGCACAGTATGGCTCGAAGCCGAAGGCGATCACCACGTCGCCCTCGCCGAAGGGGGCCAGCTCGGTGAGCAGGCCACCCTCCTGCCCGCGGATGAGGTGGATGTCGGGCATGGCGATGCGCCCCACATAGGCGAAGTGGTAGGCACAGGCGAAGGTGTCGCGAAAGCCCACCACCGCCACCTTGCCGGCGTCCAGCAGCAGCCGGGCCGCCTCGCGGACCTTCTTCTGGTTGTCGGCGGTGAACAGCCGACCGATGTTGTCGAAGGCCGCGTCTCCCACGTCCAGGAACACCTGATCGTCGGTCTGGCTGGCCAGGTTGCGCAGCTGGCTGGCCCGTCCCGAGAGCTCCACCGGGCCGGCCTGTACCGCCGACTGGAACACCTCGCGGAACTGTTCGTAGCTCTCGAACTCCAGCCGCTTGGCCAGCCGCATCAGCGTCGAGGGCGTGACCTCGGCGGCGGCGGCCGACTTGCGAATCGACTGGAAGGCGATCTCCACCGGGTGTTCCAGCACGTAGCCGGCCGCCAGTTTGAGCTGCGGGCTCAGCTCCGGATACGCCTCGGCCAGCTGCTGATTGACGGCATCCAGTCCCGCCGGGGCCTCCGGCAGCGCCTCCTGGCTCGGGGTCTGCGATTCCAGCACGCGGTTCTCCTCAGCTGATCATGTTGATGGCATCCGCCCATCTCGTGGCAGCGCGCATTGTAGCGCATGCGGGTCGCCATGAATGAAACAACTGTTTCCCATGACAAAAAACAATGGCACAGGTGTATTGACGTCTCTCGGGACCTTCGTCTAGGATGCCTGCAAAACAGACGTGCCTCATTGTCATAGTGACTGATACGTTTGTTTCATTCCTCGTCAGCCACTCCAGGAACGACCGAGCCCGACATGAGCCACTCCACCAAGCATCCCGCCTACGAGACCCTGATCACCCAGCGCCACGGCCAGGTGATGGAGATCCGCTTCAACCGGCCCCATCGCCTCAATGCGGTGGTCGAGTCGCTGTATACCGAGCTGCTCGATGCCCTCGCCGTCGCCTCCGCCGAGGTCGATATCCGTGCCGTGATCCTCACCGGCGAGGGTCGCGCCTTCTGTGTCGGCGCCGACATGAAGGAGCATGGCAGTGCCAAGCGTTCGCTGTTCCAGCGCCGCCAGTACCTGCAGCTGGGCAACGACGTCTGCGAGGCGATCCTGCGCCTCAACAAGCCGGTGATCGCCGCCGTCAACGGCTATGCCCTGGGGGCCGGCGCCGAGATGGCGGTCTCCTGCGACTTCATCCTGATGGCAGAGGATGCCCAGATCGGCTTCCCCGAGACCAGCATCGGCACCTGCGTGGGCGGCGGCGTCTCCAAGCTCCTGCCCGAGCTGGTGGGCCTGGCCCAGGCGCGCCGGCTGCTCTTCACCGGCCGGCGCATCGATGGCGAGGAAGCCGCCCGCATCGGCCTGGCGACCTCCAGCTGGACCGCCGACTCCCTGCTCGACGAGGCCCGGGCCCTGGCCGGCGAGCTGGCGAAGCAGGCGCCGGTCTCCATCGCCATGCTCAAGCGGCTGGTCAACCAGGGCAGTGACACGAACCTGGAGAGCCAGCTGCAGCAGGAACTCGATGCGGTCTTCACCTGCTCCACCACCGAGGACTGGCAGGAGGGCGTCGACGCCTTCGCCGACAAGCGCACGCCCTGCTTCCAGGGCAAGTAATGTCTCTTCCGTGCCCGGCCAGTGGCCGGGCCCGTCGTCACCGTTCAACGACCCTTGCGGTCAAGGTCAGCAACACATGAATCCCATCGAAGGACACCTCCCGACCCGCAGCCCGCTGCACGATATCCTGGCGCCCACCGGCATCGCGGTGATCGGCGCCTCCGCCGACCCCACCAAGCGGGGCTACAAGGCCATGGTCGGCCTGATCAAGGACGGCTATCGCGGCGACATCTATCCGGTGAACCCCAAGGCCGACATGATCCTCGGGGTCAAGGCCTGGCCCTCGGTCACGGCGATCCCCGGCAATCCCCAGCTGGCGCTGATCTGCACGCCGGCGGCGACTGTCCCGGGGTTGATCGCCGAGTGCGGCCGGCGCGGCATCAAGGGGGCGGTGATACTCGCCAGCGGCTTCGCCGAAGTCGGCGGTGAGGGGGCTGCGCTCGAGCGCGAGATGATGGCCAAGGCCGAGGCGCACGGGGTGCGCATCATCGGCCCCAATACTTCGGGCGTGTTCAACCTGCACCACCACATCAACCTGCTGGCGCTGGATAACGTCAGGCCGGGCGACGTGGGCATCATCTCCCAGTCCGGCAACATGCTGCTGTCGCTGGCCCTGGAGGCCCAGCACAACGGCCATGTGGGCTTCTCCACCTACGTGGGCCCCGGCAACCAGAGCGACATCGGCTTCAACGACTACCTGCGCTATCTGGGCGAGGACGAGCACACCCGGGTGGCCACCCTCTACGTGGAGGGCTTCCGGGACGGGCGCAAGTTCCTCGAGGTGGCTCGTGACGTCACGGCCATGAAGCCGGTGGTGGTCTACAAGTCCGGCTCCACCGAGCAGGGCCAGAAGGCCGCCAGCTCCCACACCGGCGCCCTGGCCGGCAGCTATGCCATGACCGTGGACCTGCTCAGACAGTCCGGGGTCAGCGTGGTGCAGTACTCCGACGAGATCCTGCCGGTGGCCGAGGGCCTGGGACTGCTGCAGAAGTCCCGCGGCAAGCGGGTGGCGGTGATCTCCGACGGCGGCGGCCAGGCTACCATCGCCTCCGACCGCCTGGCCGAAGCGGGCCTGGAGCTCGCCGAGCTCTCCGAGGCCACCCGGGCGAAACTCCGGGAGGTGCTCTTCCCCCAGGCGTCCACCGTCAACCCGGTGGACGTGGCCGGCTCCACCGATGCCAACCCCTCGCTGCTCGCCACCTGCATGGAGATCGTCGCCGCCGATGACAACGTCGACAGCGTCTTCCTGGTCGGCATGTTCGGCGGCTACAGCATCCGCTTTGCCGAGTCGCTGCTGGGCGACGAGATGCGCGGCGCCGAGGCGATGGTGGACCTCTCCAACGCCACCGAGAAGCCGCTGGTGATCTACAGCCTCTATACGCCGATCAAGCCGCCGGCGCTGCGTCGCCTGCACGAGGCTGGCCTGCCGGTCTACGCCTCCATCGAACAGTCGGTGCGGGTGCTTTCGGCACTGGGCGAGCGTGGCCAGTACCTGGCGCAGACCCGTAGTCAGGCCCGCGAGACGCCGGTGGATGCCCGTCCCGAGCTCACCGCCATGTTCCGCCAGGCCCGGGCCGAGGGGCGTGACCTCTTCGAGTACGAGGCCAAGCAGCTGCTGCGCGACCACGGCGTCGAGGTCCCGGAGGAGCGAGTCGTCAGGAACGAGGCCGAGCTTGCCGCGGCAGCGGCAGCGCTTGGTGAGACGCCGCTGGCGATGAAGGTGGTCTCTAAGGACATCCTGCACAAGTCCGACGCCGGCGGCGTGAGGCTCAACGTGGTGGGCGAGGCCGCCATGCAGGATGCCCGCAATGCGATCCTCGATTCCTGCAGGACCTATGACGCCAAGGCCGAGATCGAGGGCGTGCTGGTGACGCCCATGGCGAAGAAGGGCGTGGAGGTGATCGTCGGGGTGATCCGCGACCCGATCTTCGGGCCGGTGCTGATGTTCGGCCTCGGCGGCATCTTCGTCGAGATCCTCGAGGACGTCGCCTTCCGCGCCATCCCGCTGTCGCGCCATGATGCCCGCTCCATGGTGGAGCAGATCAAGGCGAAGCGGATCCTCGAGGGGGTGCGCGGCGAGTCCGCGGTGGACAAGGAGGCGCTGGTCGACCTGCTGCTCAAGGTGTCGAGCATCGTCGACGCCTACCCGGACCTCAAGGAGCTCGACCTCAACCCGGTGATCGTCAACGCCGACGGCTATGCGGTGGTGGATGCCCGCGTTATCGTCGACCGTGACAGCCCTGCCACCGACGAGGACGCCCAAGCATGAGCCTGAGCCAACCGCAACTGACCGATGCCCGCCTGACGCTGGAGGGGCGGGTGGCCACCCTGACCCTGGACCGCCATGACGTGCGCAATGCCCTGACCGGCACTGCCCTGGTGGATGACATCGTGGCCGTGGCCGACTGGGTCAATGCCTGCGACGAGGTCTCCGTGCTGGTCATCACCGGGGCAGGTTCGGCGTTCTCCGCGGGGGGCAACGTCAAGGACATGGCCGAGCGTGGCGGCGACTTCGCCGGCGACGTGGCCGAGGTCGCCAGCCGCTACCGGCGGGGCATCCAGCGTATCCCGCTGGCCCTGCAGGGCGTGGAGGTGCCGATCATCGCCGCGGTCAACGGCCCGGCGATCGGCGCCGGCTTCGACCTGGCCAACATGGCCGACGTGCGCATCGCCTCCCGCAAGGCCAAGTTCGGCGAGACCTTCCTCAACCTGGGCATCATCCCCGGTGACGGCGGTGCCTGGTTCATGCAGCGGCTGATCGGCTACCAGCGTGCCTTCGAGCTGACGCTCTCCGGCCGGGTGATCGATGCCGAGGAGGCGAAGGCGTATGGCATCGTGCTGGAGGTCACCGAGCCCGAGGCGCTGCTCGAGCGCGTCGGCGAGATGGCCGGGCAGATGGCGGCCCAGCCGCCCAAGGCGACGCGCCTGACCAAGCGGCTGATGAAGATGGGCAGCCGCATGGAGCTGCCCGACTTCCTCGACCTCTGCGCGACCTTCCAGGGCATGTGCCATAACGAGCCCGAGCACCTCGAGGCCGTCAATGCCATGCTGGAGAAGATGGCCAGGAAGTAGGCGACACCAGCCGTCAGTTCCGAAGACCCCGGCCCAGGCCGGGGTCTTCGCTTCCGGGAACGATGAAAGGACTGGCATTTCTGCCCCGCGGCTGGTGTGCTTGAGTCTCCATGAAGGGACAGGGAGGTGTCATGGCCGACAGCACGCTGGTCTTCATTGTCCTGGGGCTGACGCTTGCCGCCTTCGTCTGGGGGCGCTTCCGCTATGACCTGGTGGCCCTCTCGGCGCTGCTGGGGTCGGTGATCCTGGGACTGGTGCCGGGCGAGGAGGCCTTCCTCGGCTTCGGCCATCCGGCGGTGATCACCGTGGCCGCGGTGCTGGTACTCAGTCGCGGTTTCGAGCGCTCCGGCGTGGTGGACGTGATCGCCCAGCAGGTGCTCAGGGTCGGTGAGCGGCTCTTCCTCCAGCTGGCCGCGCTGACCGGGACGGTGGTGGTGCTCTCCGGCTTCATGAACAACGTCGGGGCCCTGGCACTGCTGCTGCCGGTCGCCATGCGCCTGGCCCGGGAGCATGACACCTCGCCGTCATTGCTGCTGATGCCACTGGCCTTCGGCTCGTTGCTGGGCGGGCTGACCACCCTGATCGGCACCCCGCCCAACATCATCATCGCCAGCTACCGGGGCTCCGTCACCGGTGACTCCTTCGGGCTCTTCTCCTTCTCCCCCGTGGGCGTGGCGGTGGCCCTGGCGGGGCTCGCCTTCATCCTGCTGATCGGCTGGCGGCTGGTACCCCAGCGAGCCGGCAAGGCCACCACCGAGGAGATGTTCGACACCGCCAACTACCTGGTCGAGCTCGAGGTGGACGAGGAGGCGAAGGCCAACGGCTGGACGCTGCGTGACCTGCACGATGCCCTGGAGGAGACCATCCCGGTCCTGGCCGTGGTACGCGACGAGAAGCGCCGCGCCGGCCATGCCTTCCACGGTGAGCTGCGGGCCGGCGACATCCTGCTGCTGGAGGCCGGCCCCGAGGAGATGAAGCTGCT
The DNA here is from genome assembly GCF_033549285.1 of Halomonas sp. Classification (GTDB taxonomy): domain Bacteria; phylum Pseudomonadota; class Gammaproteobacteria; order Pseudomonadales; family Halomonadaceae; genus Halomonas. The sequence goes on along the minus strand of NZ_JAWSUJ010000040.1, from coordinate 23,239 downwards.
GGAGGACAAGGCGGGGCTTCGCGTGGGCAAGGAGCCCGAGGAGAAGGACGAGGCGACGCAGCAGGCCAAGGACGAGGACGACGCGCGGGAGGCGGAAAAGGCGGCGCAGGAAAGGTCGCGTGACGAGGAGCACGAAAAGAAGAACAAGAAGGATAAGGGTAAGGAGAAAGAAAAGAAGGGCGTTGATACCGAGGGGCTGCAGCTGGTGGAGGCGGTGGTGCGCAACGACTCCATGATGGTCAATCGCACCGTCGGCCAGCTGCGCCTGCACAACCAGTTCGGCCTGCACCTGGTGGCGGTGGCCCGCGACGGTGGCCGCCTCAAGCAGCGCCTGCGCGATATCCGTTTCCGGCCCGGGGACGTGCTGCTGCTGCAGGGCGGCGAAAGTGAGCTCTCCGAGAGCCTGGCGACCCTGGGCTGCCTGCCGCTGGCCAGCCGCAACCTCTCCCTGGGGCAGCCGCGCCTGCTGCTGGCCTCCCTGGCCATCTTCGCCGCGGCCATCCTGGCCATCCTGCTGGGCGTGCTGCCCGCGGCGGTGGCGCTCGTCTCGGCGGCCCTGGTCTCGCTGCTGGTGGGGGTGCTGCCGCTGCGGGAGGGCTACCAGGCGATCGACGGCCCCGTGCTGGTGCTGCTTGGCGCCATGATCCCGGTAGGTGAGGCGCTGGAGACCAGCGGCGGGGCGGCGCTGATCGCCGATTCCCTGCTGGGCTGGGGCGGACAGTGGCCGGTGGTGGTCACCCTGGTGGGGCTCTTCGTGATCACCATGATGCTCTCCGACATCATCAACAATGCCGCGGCGGCGGTGCTGATGGCCCCCATCGCCGCGAGCCTGGCGCGCGGCTTCGAGGTGTCGTTGGATCCCTTCCTGATGGCGGTGGCCGTCAGTGCCTCCTGCGCCTTCCTCACGCCCATCGGCCACCAGTCCAACACCCTGGTGATGGGCCCCGGGGGCTATCGCTTCGGGGATTACTGGCGCATGGGCCTGCCGCTGGAGGTCGTGGTGGTGGCGGTGGCCATTCCCATGATCCTGATGGTCTGGCCCCTCTAGCAGAACGCCCCGGCCGATGGCCAAGGCGGGAGGGTGGCGTGGTGACCGGTCAGGCCATGGTCGACGGCTCCTCGGTATGCCACAGGACCCGGGACTTGTCGGTGACGAAGGCGTCGTAGTCGAAATCGTCCACGCTGAGCAGCTCCAGCACCTCGGCCTCGCGCTCGCGCATAAAGGTGGCATCGTCTTCGCTGATGATGCCGGCTCTGGCTGCCTCCTCCACCTTCTGCTCGGGGTGCAGGGCGTGCGCCGGCAGCTCGCCCTTGGCATGGGCCTTCTGGACCTGGCGGTAGAGCTTCTCGGCGCGCTCCTGGGTGGCGAGCAGGGCGTTATAGTGGGCGAGGGGGTTGTCCCGGCTGCCGTCGTTCTCCTGCCAGGTGGTTTCCAGCAGGTAGCGGCGCAGCGCCGTGTCGCGGGAGACGGCCTGGGCGATCTCGCGGGTCAGGGCATCCTGGGGGCGCTTCCAGCGGCGGCCGGCGGGCATCACGACGATGCGCAGCAGCCGGCCCAGGGCGCGGCTCGGCAGGTTGTCGAAGAGCTCGTCCAGCGCCTGCTCGGCGCGACCCAGCAGGAAGCGGCAGCCATAGTGCAGCAGGGCCGCCTCGCCCTCGACCTTGTCGCCCTCGTGCCACTGCTTGAGCGTCATCGAGGTGAGGTAGAGGTTGGAGAGCACGTCGCCGAGGCGCGCCGAGAGCATCTCCCGCTGCTTGAGGGTCGAGCCGAGGCTCGCCATGGCGGCATCGGCGCACAGCCCGAAGCCGGCGGAGAGGCGGGCGACGTCCCGGGCATAGGGCGCGGCGACCTCGTCGAAGGGTACGTCCGCCCGGCCGATTCCCAGGCCCTGGGTGAGGGCGCGGGCGGCGTTGCCGAAGATCAGCCCGGCGTGGCCGAAGAAGGCACGGTCGAAGGCCTGCAGGTCGTCGGCATCCTTGGCGGCCAGCTCCTCGAGCACGTAGGGGTGGCAGCGGATCGCCCCCTGGCCGAAGATCATCAGGTTGCGGGTCATGATGTTGGCGCCTTCCACGGTGATCGCCACCGGGTTGGCGCTGTAGCCGATGCCGAGATAGTTGCGTGGCCCCAGGGTCACCGCCTTGCCGCCGTGGATGTCCATGGCGTCGCCGAGGATCTGGCGCTGGAACTCGGTGAGCTGGCTCTTGAGGATCGCCGAGGGCACCGCCGGCTTCTCGCCGTGGTCGATGGTGTTGGCCGTCTGGTAGACCGCGGCCCGGGAGACATAGGCCAGCGCCGCCATGCGCGCCAGCGGTTCCTGGACCCCCTCCATCTCGGCCACCGGCACGTTGAACTGGCGACGGATGCGGGCGAAGCCGCCGCTCCAGCCCAGGGCGTAGCGGGCGGTCCCGGTGGCGCCGGAGGGCAGGGTGATGCAGCGGCCGATGGAGAGGCACTCCACCAGCATGCGCCAGCCCTGGCCGATCATCTCGGGCCCGCCGATGATGGTATCGAGGGGTACGAAGACGTCCTTGCCCTTGATGGGGCCGTTGAGGAAGGGGCTGCCGATAGGGTGGTGGCGGCGGCCGATCTCCATGCCCGCGGTGTCGCGCGGGATCAGTGCCAGGGTGATGCCGCGATCGCTCTCATCGCCCAGCAGGTGGTCGGGGTCGAAGAGCCGGAAGGCCAGGCCCACCACGCTGGCGATGGGCGCCAGGGTGATCCAGCGCTTCTCGAAGTTCAGGCGCAGGCCCAGCACTTGCTCGCCGTCGACCTCCTGGCGGCAGACCACGCCGGTATCGGGAATGGCCGTGGCGTCACTGCCGGCACGGGGGCCGGTGAGGCCGAAGCAGGGGATCTCGCGCCCGTCGGCCAGCCGCGGCAGGTAGTGGTCCTTCTGGGCCTCGGTGCCGTACTTGAGCAGCAGCTCGCCCGGGCCCAGGGAGTTGGGCACGCCCACGGTGACCATCAGCGTCTCGCTGACCGAGAGCTTCTGCAGCACCAGGGACTGCGCCTTGGCGGAGAAGCCGAGGCCGCCGTAGGCCTGGGGGATGATCATGCCGAAGAAGCCTTCCCGCTTGAGGTAGTCCCAGAGCTCCTGGGGCAGGTCGGCGCGCTCCCTGGCGATCTCCCAGGCATTGCACATGCCGGCGGCCACGCTGCACTGGTGGTCGAGGAAGGCCTGCTCCTGCTCCGTTAGCCCTTCGTCGCGGTACGCGAGCAGCGCCTGCCAGTCGGGACGCCCTGTAAACAATTCGCCGTCCCAGGCCACGGTGCCGGCCTCCAGCGCGGTGCGCTCGGTGTCGGAGACCTTCGGCGAGACCTTCTTGAACAGGGCGAAGAGGCGAGGGGTCAGCCACTTGCTGCGCAGCGCCGGCAGGCCGGCCGCGGCCACCGCGAGGGCGCCGAGCAGCAGGATGACGCCGAGCACCGCGGAGGCGGCGAGCAGGCTGGCAAGGCCCGTGACGGCGAGCACGGCCAGGGCGGGCAGGGCGCCCGCCTCGCGGCGCATCACCGCGAGCAGGCCGATGATGGCCGCGAGCAGCAGGATCAGGGTGAGCATGGGGGACTCCGGTTGTTGTCGACGGCAAGAATTCGAACAGATGTTTGAATTCTTGCAGACTAGCTCACATCCTTGCAACCGGCCAGTGGCATGACTCCTTATTAAGGCTTTCAGGAGGAGCGATAGGCGCCGGGGATAGGCCGAAGAGGAGGTCCGAGGATCAGGGATGACCGAGGTGGCGTCCAGGGAAGGATTCATTGCGCCTCCCCGAAGCGCCTGTCGCCGGAAAAGCCTCGAGCATGGTAGTCATTTGCAACATTCGGTAATCCAAAAAACGCCCCGCGCTGCAGGGCAGGGCGGGGCGCAGGGGTGCCAAGGCACTGGCGTTGTCAGTCGAGGCGGCGCTGGGGCTCGCCGCGGGCCGGGGCGTCGCCCGCCACGAAGTACGGAGCGTCGCTTCTCGGCAGCGGTTCGCGGCCGCGGATGCGGTCTGCGATCTTCTCGGCGAGCATGATGGTCGGCGCGTTGAGGTTGCCGGTGGGGATCTGCGGGAAGAGCGAGGCGTCCACCACCCTGAGCCCCTCCACGCCGTGCACCCGACCCTGGCCGTCCACCACCGCATCGTCGCCCTCGCCCATGCGGCAGCTGCCGCAGGGGTGGTAGGCGGTCTCGGCATGGGCCTTGACGAAGGCATCCAGCTCGGCGTCGGACTGCACGTCCGGCCCCGGCGAGATCTCGCGGCCACGGTAGGCGTCGAAGGCGGGCTGGGCGATGATCTCGCGGGTCAGGCGAATGGCATCGCGGAACTCCTGCCAATCCTTCTCCCTGGACATGTAGTTGAAGAGGATGCTCGGCGCGGCCTCCGGGGCCCGGGAGGTGAGGCGGATGCGGCCGCGGCTCTCGGAGCGCATGGAGCCCACGTGGGCCTGGAAGCCGTGGGCCTGCACCGCGCTCTTGCCGTTGTAGCTGATGGCGATGGGCAGGAAGTGGTACTGCAGGTTGGGCCAGGCTTCCTGGTCGTTGCTGCGGATGAAGCCCGCCGCCTCGAACTGGTTGCTGGCCCCCACGCCCTTGCCGAGGAAGAGCCACTCGGCGCCGATCTTCGGCTGGTTCCACCACTTCAGCGCCGGGTAGAGCGAGATCGGCTGGGTGCACTCGTACTGGATGTACATCTCCAGATGGTCCTGGAGGTGGGCGCCGACGTTGTCGTTGACCTGCACCGGCGCGATGCCGAACTCGTCCAGGACCGCCTTCGGGCCCACGCCCGAACGCTGGAGGATCTGCGGCGAGGCGATGGCGCCGCCGCACAGCAGCACCTCGCGGCGGGCTTGGGCCTGGCGCACCTCGCCCTTGCGAATGCCCTTGAGAAAGTAGCGCACGCCCACGGCTCGCTTGCCCTCGAACTCGATGACGTCGGTAAGGGCGTGGGTCTCGATGGTCAGGTTCGGCCGCCCCTTCGCCTGGTCGAGGTAGCCGCGGGCGGTGGAGGCGCGCCGGCCGTTGGGGGTGACGAAGCGGTCCATGGGGCCGAAGCCTTCCTGCTGGTAGCCGTTGACGTCCTCCGTCTCCGGGTAGCCGGCCTGCTTGCCCGCCTCGATGAAGGTGCGATAGAGCGGGTTGTTGCCCTCCTTCGGGGTCGTGACACTCACCGGCCCATCGCCGCCGTGATAGGCGTCGGGGCCGATGACGCGGGACTCGGACTTGCGGAAGTAGGGCAGGCAGTCGGCGTAGGTCCAGTCCTCGAGGCCCGGCGCCTTGGCCCAGTGATCGTAGTCCAGGGCGTTGCCGCGGATGTAGCACATGCCGTTGATCAGCGAGGAGCCCCCCAGCCCCTTGCCGCGGCCGCACTCCATGCGCCGGCCATCCATGTGCGGCTCGGGGTCGGTCTCGAAGGCCCAGTTGTAGCGCTTGCCCTGCAGCGGATAGGCCAGGGCCGCCGGCATCTGGGTGCGGAAGTCGAAGCGGTGGTCGGGACCGCCGGCCTCGAGCAGCAGCACCGAGACGTCCGAGTCCTCGGTCAGGCGAGTGGCCAGCACGTTGCCGGCCGAGCCGGCGCCGATAATGATGTAGTCGAATTCACGGATTTGTGACATGGAGTCTCCCGAGGCAACTTCTCTACGGGGCGGTTCCGGCGGCAGGCCGTCGCGAGGGCGTCAGGGACGGCCCCTCGCGACGACCTGCCCCGCGCCCCGGGCAGGTGGGGTGGGCGAGGCAATAGGCGATGCTAGTCTTAGAAGACCGATTCGAAGGGGCCCATCTCGATCTGCACCGACTTGGTCTGGGTGTAGTGGGCCAGGGTCTCGAGGCCGTTCTCGCGGCCCACGCCGGACTGCTTGTAACCGCCCACCGGCATCTCGGCGGGGGACTCCCCCCAGGTGTTGATCCAGCAGATGCCCGCCTCCAGGCGGTGGATCACCCGGTGGGCGCGGTTGAGGCGCTCGGTGAAGACCCCGGCGGCCAGCCCGTAGTGGGTGGCGTTGGCGCGGCGGATCACCTCCTCCTCGTCATCGAAGGCCAGGATCGCCATGACCGGGCCGAAGATCTCCTCGCGCACGATGCGCATCTCGTCCGTGCAGTCGGTGAATACCGTGGGGGCCGCCCAGGCACCCTTGGCCTTCTCGCCGTCGTTCCAGGCCTCGCCACCAGCCAGCACCGTGGCGCCTTCCTGCTTGCCCAGGGCGATGTAGGAGAGCACCTTTTCCTGGTGCTCGAAGCTCACCAGGGGGCCGAAGTTGACGCTGGGGTCCAGCGGGTCGCCGGCCCTGATGCGCGCCACGCGCTCGGCAATCCTCGTCTCGAAGGCCTCCTTGACAGCGCTCTCGACGAAGACCCGGGTGCCGTTGGTGCAGATCTGCCCGCTGGAGTAGAAGTTGGCCATCATGGCGGCGTCGGCGGCGCGGTCGAGGTCGGCATCATTGAACACGATCAGCGGCGACTTGCCGCCCAGTTCCATGGTGACGTCCTTGAGGGTGGAGCCTCCGGCGGCGGCCATCACCTTCTTGCCGGTCCCCACCTCCCCGGTGAAGGAGACCTTGTCGATGCCGGGGTGCCCGGTCATCAGGGCACCGACGCTGCCGTCGCCGTGGATGACGTTGAACACGCCGTCGGGCAGCCCGGCCTCGGTGAAGATCTCGGCGAGCCGCATGGTGGTCAGCGGGGTGACCTCGCTGGGCTTGAAGACCACGGCGTTGCCGGCGGCCAGTGCCGGGGCGCTCTTCCAGCAGGCGATCTGGATGGGGTAGTTCCAGGCGCCGATGGCGCCGATCACTCCCAGCGGCTCGCGACGCGTGTAGACGAAGGAGTCCTCGCGCAGCGGGATCTGGCTGCCCTCGATGGCCGCTGCCAGGCCGGCGTAATACTCGAGGACGTCGGCGCCGGTGACGATGTCCACGGCCGCCGTCTCGCTGATCGGCTTGCCGGTGTTGCGGGTCTCGAGTTCGGCGAGCGCGTCATTGCGCTCCCTCAGGAGCGCCACGGCGCGGTTGAGGATGCGGCCGCGCTCCATGCCGGTCATCGCCGCCCAGGTGCGCTGACCCTTGCGGGCAGCGGCCACGGCGGCATCCACGTCCGCCTCGGCGGCCTGCTGCACCTCGGCGAGACGCGAGCCGTCGTAGGGGTTGACCACCGAGAAGGTCTCGCCGGAGGTGGCGGCCGTGCGACGGCCGTCGATGTAGAGGGTCTGAGTCTCGAGGGATGGCATGGTGACCTCCATTCAGGAAGGGGAAAGGGTGTCTCGGCTGTCGAGCAGGCGATCGAGGTAGTCCCGGGCCAGGCGACGCGCCTCGTTGCTGTCCAGGCCCTCGAGGGTCAGGGCACCGCGCAGCCACAGGCCGTCGATCAGGGCGGCCAGCGCGCGGGCACAGGCGCGGGCCTCGTCACGGGGCATCAGGCGGCGGAACTGGTGGCAGAGGTTGGCGTAGAGGCGCCGGTCATTGACCTGCTGCAGGCGCGCCAGCTCGGGCTTGTGCATGCTGCTGGCCCAGAAGGCCAGCCAGGTCTTGGCCACCGGCCCGGTGACCTGGCTGCGGTCGAAGTTGCCGTCGATGATGGCGCCGATATGGTCCCGGGGGCTCGTGCTGGTGAGATCGCGCCGGCGCGCCGCCACTGCCTCGCCCAGGTCGCTGAGAATCTGGCGCATGGTGGCCTCCAGCAGGCCGTCCTTGCCGCCGAAGTAGTGGCTGATGATGCCGGCGGAGACGCCCGCGTGGCGGGCGATGCGCATCACCGTGGCATCGGCCAGGCCGACCTCGTCGATCGCCGCCATGGTGGCCTTGATCAGCTGCTGGCGGCGGATGGGTTCCATTCCAACCTTGGGCACCGTTGCTGGCTCCTTTCCCGGGGAATTGATCTTGCAACCACCACATGAAGCATGGTTACCATGTGTACAGCTTGCCATTTCTTTATTGAACGTTCAATCAATAAAGAGCCTGGCAAAGGATACGGCTGGCTCGTGGTGCTGCCACCGCGGCTATACTTCAAGTCCCACAAGAGGAGTGTCTCCATGCTCACCCGCAACCTGAACCGTCGCCTGACCCTGGGGCTCGGTGCCGCCGCCCTCGGTCTCTCCGTCTCGCCGCTGCAGGCCGCCGAGCCCGAGAGCTGCGAGACCGTCCGCTTCGCCGAGGTCGGCTGGACCGACATCACCGCGACCACCGCGCTCACCACCGAGGTACTCGAGGCGCTGGGCTATGACACCCGCATCGACACCGTCTCCGTGCCCATCGCCTACCAGGGCATGAAGAACGGCGACTTCGACGTCTTCCTGGGCAACTGGATGCCCTCCATGGCCTCGATCAGTGATCCCTATGTCGAGGATGGCGATATCGATCGCCTGGGGGCCAACCTCGAGGGCGCCAAGTACACCCTCGCGGTGCCGCAGTATGTCCACGATGCCGGCGTCACCTCGGTGGAAGACCTCGCCGAGCATGCCGAGCAGTTCGACAGCCGGATCCATGGCATCGAGGCCGGCAACGACGGCAACCAGCTGATCCAGCAGATGATCGACGACGACGCCTTCGGCCTGGGTGACTGGCAGCTGATCGACTCCAGCGAAGCCGGCATGCTCGCCGAGCTGAGCGCCCGGGTGCCGGATGAGGAGTGGATGGTCTTCCTCGGCTGGGAGCCGCATCCGATGAACACCAACTTCGACATGGCCTACCTGTCAGGTGCCGATGACTACTTCGGTCCCGACCTCGGCGGCGCCACCGTCTACACCAATACCCGTAGCGGCTATGTCGAGGAGTGCGCCAACGTCGGTGCGCTGCTGGAAAACCTCGAGTTCACCCTCGAGATGGAGAACCAGCTGATGGGCCAGATCATGGACGAGGGCGAGGATCCCCGTGATGCCGCCCGCGCCTACCTGCAGGCCAATCCCGAGGTCCTGGAGGCCTGGCTCGAGGGCGTCGAGACCCGCGAGGGCGAGCCGGCGCTGCCCGCGGTCAAGCGCGCCCTCGACATCGAGGCGTGAGGGGCCACGCGGGCTTGCCATGCGGCGGGCCCGCGTGCATAATCCCTCCCCGTTGCCCGGCTGCGGTCGGGCAAGCCGTTGATAAGGCTACGTAGCTCAGCTGGTTAGAGCACATCACTCATAATGATGGGGTCCCCTGTTCGAATCAGGGCGTAGCCACCAGGACCCATAGAAAAGCGCCCGCCAGGCCTTGCCCTGGCGGGCGCTTTTCTATGATGCCCGGTGCGCCTCGCGAGGGCGCGCGGTGCCAATCCCCGCTTGACCTTGCGGGCCCGATCCGTATACTACGCCCCGTGCTCGAGGTCATTCCCCGATAGCTCAGTTGGTAGAGCAAATGACTGTTAATCATTGGGTCGCAGGTTCGAGTCCTGCTCGGGGAGCCAACCGCTCCTAGCTGCCTGCCGCTTCCCCCGCATCATCCTGCATCGTTCCCCGATAGCTCAGTTGGTAGAGCAAGTGACTGTTAATCACTGGGTCACAGGTTCGAGTCCTGTTCGGGGAGCCACTCCTGTCTGGCCGTCCTCCTTTCTCGTCCTGCCTGCCGCGCCGATGCCTCGCTGGCGTCAGCCCGTTAGCGTCTGCCCTTTCCGCGCCTCATTGTCGCCCGGACCGCCCGCGGCCTGACTTCTGTCCATGGCGCTTGTCTGCGAGGCGAGCAGACAAGGACGCCGGGCTCGAGGCCCGGCGTCACATGTCGCACCCGCTGACAGGGGAGGGCGGGGTCAGCTGCCCTTGGCGTAGTGCCAGGTGCCCTCGAGCTGGGTGTAGTCGAGAAGGATCTGGGCCGCCTCCAGGATCTGGGCGCGCTCGACCGGCTCTTCGTCACTCTCCTCCTCGTCGCGGGCATCGACCCACTCCTCCAGCGGCTCCAGGCCCAGGGCACGCCGGCGCTCGTTCTCCAGGGCGAGCTGTTCGGCCTCCTGGGCCTCCACTTCGCGCTGGCGCTGCTCGCGATTGAGGCTGACGCTGGTGTGCTGCTCCCGAAGTCGGCTGGCCAGCTCGGACTGCTGCTCGAGGTAGTGGAAGTTGGGGTGCTGCTCGGCGCGCTCGCGATGGCGGCTGCGCAGCGTCTCCAGGTACTGGCGGGGCTCGCCGTAGGTGCGGTACTGCACCTCGCGCACCGTGTCCCACTCCAGGGCATTGTCGAGGCTGCTCTCGCCGATCAGCTCCGGGTCGATCAGGCTCGGGAAGCGGATGTCCGGCTCCACGCCGCGGTGCTGGGTGCTTTCCCCGGAGATGCGGTAGAACTTGGCGCGGGTCAGCTTGATCTCGCCGTGGCTCAGCTCGTTGAGGGTCTGGACAGTGCCCTTGCCGAAGGTGTCGGTGCCCACCACCAGGCCGCGGCCGTAGTCCTGGATGGCGCCGGCGAAGATCTCCGAGGCCGAGGCCGAGAGGCGGTTGACCAGCACGGCCAGGGGGCCGTCGTAGAGGGTGCCGCTCTCGGTGTCGCCGTAGAGGCTGATGCGGCCGCGGGTATCGCGGACCTGCACGGTGGGGCCGCGGTCGATGAACAGGCCGATCAGCGAGTTGGCCTCCTGCAGGGCGCCGCCGCCGTTGTTGCGCAGGTCGAGCACGATGCCCTCGACCCCCTCGGCCTGGAGCCGCTCCACCTCCCTGGCCACGTCGCGGGTGGTGCTGCGGTAGTCCTCCTCGCCGGCCTGCCAGGCATCGAAGTCCACGTAGAAGGTGGGGATCTTGATCACCCCGAGGCGGTGGGTGCCGTCGTCCCGCGCGATCTCGACGACCTCGCCCTGGGCGGCCTGGTCCTCCAGGTCCACGGTGTCGCGGGTGATCTCGATGACCTTGGAGCGCGTCATGTCGACAGCCTGGGCGGGCACCACGTCGAGGCGTACCACCGAGCCCTTGGGGCCGCGAATCATGTCGACCACATCGTCGAGGCGCATGCCCACCACGTTGACGATCTCCTCGCCCTCCTGGCCCACGCCGACGATGCGGTCGGCCGGCTGCAGGGCGCCGGCCCGCTCGGCGGGGCCGCCCGGCACCAGGCTCGATACCTTGACGTACTCGCCGTCGGCCTGGAGCAGGGCGCCGATGCCCTCCAGCGAGAGGCGCATCTGGATGTCGAAGGACTCGCCCTGGCGTGGCGAGAGGTATTCGCTGTGGGGGTCGATGCTGCCGGTCACCGCGGCCATGTAGAGGCCGAAGACGTCCTCCTCGTTGGTCTGGCGCAGGCGCGACAGCTGCCCCTCGTAGCGCTGGCGAAGGTTGGCCTCCACCTGCTCGGCGTCCTGGTCGCTGATGGCCAGGGTCAGGGCGGCGTTCTTGAGCCGCTTCATCCACAGCGCGTCCAGGGCCGCCTCGCGGGCGGCCCAGGGGGCGTCATCGCGCTCGAGTTCCAGGCGCTGTTCGCTGTCGAAGGCGAAGTCGACGCCCTCGTCGAGACGGTCGAGCAGCCACTCGAAGCGCGCCTCGGCTCGCTCGTGGTAGCGCTGATAGAGGGCGAAGGGGCGCGTCAGGTCGCCGTCGAGCAGTGCCTCGTCCATGCCCGTTTCCAGGTCGCCGAAGGCGGCCACGTCGCGGTCGAGCAGGTAGGCGCGCTGGCCATCGAGGATGTCCAGGAAGCGCGAGTAGGCGCGCCTTGACCAGTCGTCGTCGAGGCTGACATCCGCATAGTGGCCGTAGCGCAGCGACTCGGCCACTTCCGCGGCCACCTGGCGCTGGGCGTCGCTCGGCTCAACGGCGGCCAGTAACGGCGTGGTGGCCAGCAGCAGGACCAGGGCCGCTGAACGCCCAAGGGTGACAAACAGGCTCATCGATGAAGCACTCCCCGATTCGTGTACACTTGCTCTCTATCCAGACTCCGACCCGGCTGACGAGTTGCATGGACCGAACGGTCATTGTATCAGCTTGGTCGTGCCGCCAAGACCCCTGAAATGCCCCGCGATAGAGGAATTCCATGTCCCAGGATGCCCGACTCGAGCGCCTGCTCGACTTCCTGCGTCGATCCCCCACGCCCTGGCATGCCACGGCCAACATGGCCAGGCGCCTGGAGGAGGCCGGCTACCGGCGTCTCGAGGAGACCGAGGCCTGGCGCCTGTCGCCCGGTGAGCGTGTCTACGTCACCCGCAACGACTCCTCGATCATCGCCCTGCAGCTGCCTCGCGAGCGCCTCGTGGCGCTGCGCCTGGTCGGTGCCCATACCGACAGCCCCGGCCTGCGCCTCAAGCCCAACCCCGCGCAGAGCGCGGCGGGCTGGCTAAAGCTCGGCGTCGAGGTCTACGGCGGGGCCCTGCTGGCGCCCTGGTTCGATCGTGACCTGGGGCTGGCCGGGCGGGTGCACCTGCGTCACCCCGACGGCCGCATCGAGGGCGTGCTGCTCGATGTGGAGCAGCCGCTGGCGATCATCCCGAGCCTGGCCATTCACCTGGACCGCGAGGCCAACAACGGTCGTGCCATCAATGCCCAGACCGAGATGGCCCCGGTCCTCCTGCAGGGCGGGGGGCGGCCCGACCTCGAGCGGCTGCTCGCGGGCTGGGTCACCGAGCAGCACGGGCTCGAGGACGTCGAGCTCCTCGACTTCGAGCTCGCCTTCCGTGACATGCAGCCGCCGTCACGGGTCGGCGTCGACGGCGAGCTGATCGCCAGCGCCCGCCTCGACAACCTGCTCTCCTGCTTCATCGGCCTGGAGGCCCTGCTGGAGAGCGACGGTCGCCAGGGGGCGGTGCTGGTGGCCAATGACCACGAGGAGGTGGGCAGTGCCAGCGCCTGCGGCGCCCAGGGCCCCTTCCTCGGTGACGTGCTGCGGCGGGTGAGCGACCAGCTCGGCGAGCCGGGGGAGGAGGGCTTCATCCGCCTGATCCAGGCCTCGCGGCTGATCTCCTGCGACAACGCCCATGCCCTGCACCCCAACTTCCCGGACAAGCACGATGCCGGCCATGGGCCGGTGCTCAACGGCGGGCCGGTGATCAAGGTCAATGCCAGCCAGCGCTATGCCACCAACAGCGCCACGGCGGCGCTGTTCCGTGATCTCTGCCGCGCGGCCGAGGTGCCGGTGCAGAGCTTCGTGACCCGGGCCGACATGGGCTGCGGCAGCACCATCGGCCCGATCACCGCCACCGAGCTCGGCGTGCCGACCCTGGACGTGGGCGTGCCCCAGTGGGCCATGCACTCGATCCGCGAGACCGCCGGCGCCCGGGACGTGGAGCATCTGACACGGGTGCTGACCGCCTTCTTCGATCGCCCCGAACTGGCCTAGAGCGACTTCGATACGAGAGGTGCCGGGAGAAGTCGTCACAGCGCCTCCTCGATGGTCCGGCACCCCGGGGCCTGCTCCCGGGTAACCCTCGAGTAAGGGTGGGCAGGAGTTGTTATACGAAAAACCCGGCGCCAGGGGCGCCGGGTTTTCGGTATCTGGTGGCTACGCCCTGATTTGAACAGGGGACCCCATCATTATGAGTGATGTGCTCTAACCAGCTGAGCTACGTAGCCGAACAACGGGGGCGAAGTCTACGGAGTTTGCCCCCTCGGGTCAAGGCCTCGTGCCTCAGACATTGAAGCGGAAGTGGATCACGTCGCCGTCCTGGACGATGTACTCCTTGCCCTCCAGGCGCCACTTGCCGGCGTCCTTGGCCCCCTGTTCGCCCCCCAGCGAGACGAAGTCCTCGTAGGCGATCACCTCGGCGCGGATGAAGCCCTTCTGGAAGTCGGTGTGGATCACCCCGGCCGCCTCGGGGGCGGTGGCGCCCACCTTCACCGTCCAGGCGCGCACCTCCTTGACCCCGGCGGTGAAGTAGGTCTGCAACCCGAGCAGGGCATAGCCGGCGCGGATCACCCGGTCGAGCCCCGGCTCCTCCATGCCCATCTCGTCGAGGAACATGGCGCGCTCCTCGTCTTCCAGCTCGGCGATCTCGGCCTCCAGCTGGTTGCACACCGGCACTACCACGGCCCCCTCCTCGGCGGCGATCTCGTTGACCACCTCAAGGTAGGGGTTGGACTCGAAACCGTCCTCGTTGACGTTGGCGATGTACATGGTGGGCTTGAGGGTCAGGAAGCCGAAGCCCTTGAGCTGGTGCTTCTCGTCGTCGGTGAGGCCGGCGCTTCGCAGTGGCAGGCCCTCGGCCAGGTGGGGCTGGATGCGCTCGAGGATCGCCTTGGTGGCGATGGCCTCCTTGTCGCCGCCCTTGGCCACGCGCACCAGGCGCTGGATGGCGCGCTCGACGGTGTCGAGGTCGGCCAGCGCCAGCTCCATGTTGATGATCTCGATATCGGCCCGCGGGTCGACCTGGTTGGCGACGTGGATCACGTTGTCGTTGTCGAAGCAGCGCACCACGTGGGCGATGGCCTGGGTCTCGCGGATATTGGCCAGGAACTTGTTGCCGAGCCCCTCGCCCTTGGAGGCGCCGGCGACGAGGCCTGCGATATCGACGAACTCCATGGTGGTGGGGAGCACCTTCTGCGGCTTGACGATCTCGGCCAGCTTGTCGAGGCGGGGGTCGGGCATCGGCACGATGCCCACGTTGGGCTCGATGGTGCAGAAGGGGAAGTTCTCGGCGTCGATGCCGGACTTGGTCAGCGCATTGAACAGCGTGGACTTGCCGACGTTGGGCAGGCCGACGATACCGCAGTTGAAACCCATGGGAGTGTCCTGGAAAGCGTGTTCGCGAGTGGAAAGTGGCGAGTATTCTACGGAAGCGCGGAGCGCCAAGCTACCGGCACCGAGCGGCCAAGCCGCTAAGACGGGCCCTCCACGAGGCAGGACGGATTCGACCTCGGGCAGAGTCGTTCCGGGCATGGCGGCCCGTCGTCGGTCCCCTTGTAGCTCGGCGCTTTCAGCTCGGCGCTGTAAAACTGTGCAGCCGGTTCATGGCCTTCGCCCAGTCGCCGGCCATGGCCTGGGGCAGGGTGGCCAGGCACTCGTCGATGGCGGCGTCGATGGCGCTGCGCTCGGCCTTGCCGGGCCGGCCCAGCACGTAGTTCGTCACCTGGCGGCTGTCGCCGGGATGGCCGATGCCGATGCGCAGGCGGTGGAAGGTCCGGTCATTGCCCAGGGCGCGGATGATGTCGCGCAGGCCGTTGTGCCCGCCGTGACCGCCGCCCGTCTTGTAGCGCGCCGTGCCGGGGGGCATGTCGAGCTCGTCGTGGGCCACCAGCAGCTCGTCCGGTGCCAGCTTGAAGAACTGGCAGAGGGCCGCCACGGCGCCGCCGCTGCGGTTCATGAAGGTGGTGGGCTCGAGCAGGTGCACGTCCTGGCCGTCCAGCTGGACCCTGGCGTGCAGGCCCAGGAACTTCCTGTCCGGCCGCAGCTCGCCGCCCGCCGCCCGCGCCACGGCCTGTACCAGCCAGGCACCGGCATTGTGGCGGGTGGCCGCGTAGTCGGCGCCGGGATTGCCCAGTCCAATGATCGCCTTGACCTGGCTCATGTCGTGTCTCCCAAAAAAAAATCAAGCGCCGAGGCGCTTGATCGATGAAGGAGGGGCCATGCCGTGCATGGCCCCTTGGGAGCCTGACGAACTTGACACTGATCGACTGCGAGAACCGGTCTTTCGGCCAATTTCATTCGATCTGATTCGTTAAATAGCGGGCTATTCGCCTCATCAGATCGATAAACTTGTCTCGAAATCCGTTCCTCTCGCTACGATCGGTCAAGTCCGGCAGGCTCCTGGCAGGCGCGATTACTCGGCGCTGCCTTCGCCTTCCTCGCCCTCGGCGGCTTCACCGCCTTCTTCGTCCTCGTCCGTGCCGCGGACCTTGGGCTTGGTGATGCTCAGCACGGCGTTGTCATGATCCTCGCCATGGGTGAGCTCGACCAGGGTCACGCCGGCCGGTACGGTGAGGTCGGAGAGGTGCAGGGTGGTGCCCAGCTCGACCTCGGCGATGTCGACCTCCAGGAAGTCGGGCAGGTCCTTCGGCAGGCAGCTGACCTCGACCTCGTTGGAGAGCACGTGGAGCTCGCCGCCCTCGTCCTTGATGCCCTTGCACTTCTCCTCGCCCACCACGTGCAGCGGCACGCGCAGGGTGATCTCGTGGGTGGCGTCGACCCGCAGGAAGTCGGCATGGGTGATCAGCGGCTTGTAGGGGTGGCGCTGCAGGTCACGCACCACCACCTGCTGGGCCTTGCCATCCACCTGCAGGTTGATCACCGAGGAGAAGAAGGCCTCGTCCTCCAGCGCCTTGTAGAAGCTGGTCTTGTCGACGGCGATGGGCTGCGGCGCCTGCTCACCACCATAGATGATGGCCGGCACCTGTTCGTTCGCACGACGCAGGCGGCGGCTCGCACCTTTCCCCAGGTCGCTGCGAACGCTGGCATTGAGTGTGTAATCGGACATGGAATTGCCTCTTTCTGGAAGTAAGGAAAGCGCCGTGGCCCGCGACCAGACCACGGCGTTTCCGGGAGCCCCGCAGGGCATGTGTCCCGCGCCCTGTCCCGCCGGGCGAGTCCCGGAGGACCCGCGTCAGTGGAACATGGCGCTGACGGATTCCTCGTTGCTGACCCGGCGGATCGCCTCGGCGATCAGCCCGGCGACGCTGAGCTGGCGGATCTTGCCGCTGCGCCGTGCGGTCTCGGAGAGGGGGATGGTGTCGGTCACCACCACCTCGTCGAGCACCGAGCCGGTGATGTTGTCCACCGCCGGCCCCGACAGGATCGGGTGGGTGGCGTAGGCGACCACGCGCCGGGCGCCCCTTGCCTTGAGGGCCTCGCCGGCCTTGCACAGGGTGCCGGCGGTATCGATCATGTCGTCCACCACCACGCAGGTGCGATTCTCTATCTCGCCGATGATGTGCATCACCTGGGCCTGGTTGGCCGAGGGGCGACGCTTGTCGATGATGGCGAGGTCGGCGTTGAGCTGCTTGGCGATGGCCCGGGCCCGCACCACGCCGCCGACATCCGGCGATACCACCACCAGGTCGTCGTAGTTCTGGCGCTCGATGTCGTCGAGCAGGATCGGCGAGCCGTAGACGTTGTCCACCGGCACGTCGAAGAAACCCTGGATCTGGTCGGCGTGCAGGTCCATGGTCATGACCCGGTCGACCCCGGCCTTGACCATCATGTCGGCGACGATCTTGGCCGAGATCGGCACGCGTGCGGAGCGCACGCGGCGGTCCTGACGGGCGTAGCCGAAGTAGGGGACCACGGCGGTGATCCGGGTGGCGGAGGCCCGGCGCAGGGCATCCACCATCAGGATCAGCTCCATCAGGTTGTCATTGGTCGGTGCACAGGTGGACTGCAGGATGAACACATCCTTGCCGCGCACGTTCTCGTTGATCTCGACCGCGACCTCGCCGTCGCTGAACTGGCCGACCGTGGCATTGCCCAGGTAGGTGTCCAGACTCTCGGCGACCTTTCGGGCGAGTTCGGGATTGGCATTCCCGGCGAAAACCATCAATTTTGACACGCGCAGCCACCTTTGCTGTGTGGGGTCTTCAGGGATTCGGGTCGAGGGTCGTTCCGGGACGGAATGGCTGGGGCAGGAGGATTCGAACCTCCGCATGGCGATACCAAAAACCGCTGCCTTACCGCTTGGCTATGCCCCAGCAGCCTGCTCCGCTCCGGGACGTCCCGGGATGCCTCGGCGCCCGTGGGCGGGGAGGGTCATCGACCCAGCGCAGCATGGAGAGGTGAGCGATTCAGGCCGCGCGCCTTGAAGGCCTGCCAGCCCTCGGGAACCTCGGCCAGAAGTCGGTCTGCCCGGGCCTCGCTGTCGAGCCGGGCAAAGACGCAGGCGCCGGTGCCGGTCAGCATGCTCGGCGCTCGGGTCGCCAGCCAGTCGAGTGCATGCGCCACCTCGGGATACAGTGCCCGGACGGTGGGCTCGCAGTCGTTGCGCCAGCTCGCCGCTCCCCCCTGCAGTGCGCGCGCCATGGTAATCGGGGGGGTGTGGCGTGTCAATTGCGGTGCCCCGAACACCGCGGGGGTGGAGACCGTCACGCCGGGGTGGAGCACCACGAACCAGGGGGTGTCGAGCTCGACCGGGGTGAGGCGTTCACCGACCCCCTCGGCCCAGGCGGCGTGCCCATGCACGAACACCGGCACATCGGCCCCCAGGGCGAGGCCGAGCCGGGCGAGCTGCGTCAGGCCGAGGCCGAGTCCCCAGAGGGCATCGAGGCCGAGCAGGGTGGTGGCGGCATCTGAGCTGCCGCCGCCCAGGCCGCCGCCCAGGGGCAAGCGCTTCTCGAGGCGGATCGCCGCCCCCAGGCGGCAGCCGCTCTCGGCCTGCAGCAGGCGGGCGGCGCGCACGACCAGGTTGTCCTCGGCCGCCACCCCGGGCAGGCGGGGGGAGAGGCGGAGCTCGCCGTCCTCGCGGGCGCGCAGGGTGAGGGTGTCGCCGTGATCGAGAAACTGGAACAGCGTCTGCAGCTCGTGGTAGCCATCCGGTCGGCGGCCGGTGATGTGCAGCAGGCGGTTGAGCTTGGCCGGCGCCGGCAGCACCAGCCTCTCGGGAGTGGAAACGGTCTGCGGCATGTCAGTCGTCGAGGGCCGGGCGCCAGTCGGTGACCACCAGGGTGACCCGCAGGTCGTCATAGGTCATCACCAGGCGCCGGGGCAGCCAGAGCTCGGCGACGCGCGTCCAGTCGCGGTACGCGATCTCCCAGCCATCCTGTTCGAGGCGCTGGGGGAACCCCAGCTCGTCCTCCTCCAGGCGGTGGGGCGTGTCGTCCGCCGGCAGGCCGCGGATCCAGTCGGAGAGTGCGCTGACCGGCAGCGACCAGCCCAGCTGCTCTTCCATCAGCGCCTCCGGGGTCTCGGCCTCGAAGCGGCCCTCGGCGGTGGTCAGCGAGAAGCGCCCCTTGCGTCCCTCCAGGGTGCTGCGCCCGCTGCCGAAGGGACCGCTGATCAGCAGCCGGTAGTAGTGCGGGTGCTGGCTCCAGTCCAGGTTGGTGCTGGTGGACTCCTCGGGGGTGCGCAGGCCGGCCTTGCCGACCAGCACCCAGGTGTCGAGTTCGGCCAGGCGCTCGGCCTGGGCCTGCCACTGGCCCGCGGCGCGTTCGCCCTCGGGGGCGGGCGCCCGGCCGGCGCAGCCGGCCAGCATGGCCAGGGCGAGCAGGGGGATCAGCAGTCGCGGCAGTGTCGTCATGGCGAGGTCCGTTCGTCAGGGGTCAGTCGTCACGCCCCGGCGCGTCGAGTTCGGGATGGCGTTGCAGCAGCTCGTCGACCAGCGGGCGCTCCTCGAAGCGTTGCCGGGCCTCGTCGAGCAGCTCGCTGGCGCGCTGCTCCTCGCCCAGCGCCCAGAGCACCTCGATGAGGTGGGCGGCGATCTCCTGGTCGGGCATCGCCGCCCAGGCGCGCTCGAGCCAGGGCAGGGCGCCCTCGGTGTCGCCCTGGCGATAGAGGACCCAGCCCAGGCTGTCGAGGATGGCCGGGTTGCCCGGCTCGAGGGCATGGGCCCGCTCGATCAGCTCGCGTGCCTCCTCCAGGCGGCCCTCAAGGTTGGCATCGGCGAGGGTGTAGCCCAGGGCGTTGAGGGCGTTGGCGTTCTCCGGGTCGTTCTCGATGATGTGGCGCAGGTCCGCCTCCATGGCGGCGAGGTCGTCGTCGGCGAAGGCGCGCATGGCCCGCTGGTAGCGCAGCCGCTCGTCGTCGGGGTGCTGCGAGAGTTCGCTGTCGAGCAGGGCATCGGCCTGCTCGACGCGGCCCGCCTCGTCCAGCAGCTCGACCTCCAGGGAGACCAGCTCGCTGCGGTAGGCCTCGTGGCGCAGCCGCTCGAGGCGCAGGAAGGCGCGCGCGTCGAGCAGCCGGTCATCCTCGATGAGCATCCGGGCCGCACTCAGGCGGGCGGTCAGGAACTGCTCGCCCTCGGGCACCTGGCGGTAATAGAGGAGGGCGTTGTCCACCTCGCCCTCCTCCTCGGCGATGGCCCCCAGCAGCAGGAATGCCAGCGGCGGGGCCTGGTCGTCGCCGACCAGGGGCAGCAGCAGGCGGCGTGCGGGGGGCAGGTGCTCCTCTTCCAGGAACAGTCGTGCCAGGCCGAGGCGCAGTTCGGGGTCGTCGCCATGGTCGTCGAGCAGGGCGTCGGTGGTGGCCTCGGCGGCCTCGATGCCGCCCAGCCGGATCTCGGCACGGGCCAGCAGCAGCATCAGGCGCGGGTCCCCCGGCGCCACCTCCAGGCCACGCCGCGCCGCCGATCGCGCACTCGCCGGGTCGTCGGCCTCCAGCGCCAGGCGGGCGCGGACCTGCCATAGCTCGGGGAGCTCCGGGGCCACCCGGGCCAGTCGCGACAGGCGTTGCTCGGCCGCTGAGCGCTCACCGGCGGCGGCTTCCAGCAGGGCGGTGGCCAGTTGGCTGTCGTGGCCTGCCTCGCCAGGTCCTGCCAGGTGCTCGCGCATGCTTTCCAGCAGCGGCGCCGGGTCGGCGCCGGCTTCGAGGGCGCTCTCCACGAAGCCGGTCAGCTCTCCCTGGGCGCCGCGCGAGACGGCGGCCAGGCGCTGCTCCAGGGCGGCGTCCCAGTCGCCGCGCTGGATGGCGAGGCTTGCCAGCAGGCGCGCCGGGGAGTCGCTCGCCGGTGCCAGGGCCTGCCAGCGACGTGCGGCCTCCTCGAGCAGCCGGGGGTCCTCGCTGAAGCGGGCGGCCAGGGTGGCGCGCTCGGCGAGCGGCGCCGAACCGTAGCGCTCGGCGACCTCGAGGAAGCCGCGGGTGGCGCGCGGGTAGTCGCCGCGCTGTCCGGCCAGCTCGGCTTCCAGCAGGCCGGAGAGGCTCGCGGCATCCAGGCCGCGGGTGACCGGCGGCGCACCCGTCAGCGGGTCCTCGTCGGGTTCGGCGGCCGAGGAGGCCCCCGGCAGGCCCTGGCAGCCGGCGAGCAGGGTCGCCAGCACCAATGGCGCCAGGGGGAAGCGGCGAGTGAATCGGGGGAGCGTTCCGCGGGGCATGCGCGTCTCGTGCCAAAGGACGAGACGCCAGCATAACGGCTCGGCACCCCCGGGCAAAGCATGATCCCGATCACGGCATGTCATGGCGCCCCGGGCGGGCGGCCTGTGGTAGAATGCTGCGCTTCGAGGATGGGCGGTCCGCCTCGGCGGACATCACCACAGCGCCCCTGCCGGAACCACGACTCGCGAAGACGCCGAACGCATGACGCTTCTTGCCCTGGGAATCAATCACCGGACCGCCACCATCGAGGTGCGCGAGCAGGTCGCCTTCTCGCCGACTCAGCTGGAGGCGGCGCTGGCCGAGCTGCGTGCCCTGCCGGAGGTGCGCGAGGCGGCGGTCCTCTCCACCTGCAACCGCACCGAGCTCTACTGCGTCACCGAGGCCGTCGGCGAACGCGAGATCCTCGACTGGCTGGGCCGTTTCCACGGGCTGCGGGTCGAGGACCTGTCGCGCTGTGCCTACCACTTTCTCGAGAACGACGCGGCCCGGCACCTGATGCGGGTGGCGGTGGGGCTGGACTCCATGGTGCTGGGCGAGCCGCAGATCCTGGGCCAGCTCAAGGAGGCCTACCAGGCCGCTCGCCGGGCCCGGGGCCTGGGCGGCGAGCTGGAGTGCCTGTTCCAGAACACCTTCGCCGTGGCCAAGCAGGTGCGCACCGAGACCGGCATCGGCCGCAACCCGGTGTCGGTGGCCTATGCGGCGGTGAGCCTGGCCAGCCGCATCTTCGGCGACTTCACCCGCTCGCGGGCGCTGCTGATCGGCGCCGGGGAGACCATCGAGCTGGTGGCACGCCACCTCCACGAGGCGGGGGTGCGCCGGCTCACCGTGGCCAACCGCACCCGCGAGCGGGCCGAGGCCCTGTCCGGCCCACTGGGCGGCGAGGCGATCACCCTCGATGCCATCCCCGAGGCCCTGGTCGAGGCCGACATCGTGATCTCCTCCACCGCCGCGCCGTTGCCGATCCTCGGCAAGGGCATGGTGGAGCGGGCGCTGAAGAAGCGCCGCCATCGCCCCGTCTTCATGGTCGACATCGCCGTGCCCCGGGACATCGAGCCCGAGGTAGGCGAGCTCAGCGACGTCTTCCTCTATACCGTCGATGACCTCCAGGAGGTCATCGAGGAGAACCGCCGGCATCGCCAGGTGGCCGCCGACCAGGCCGAGTCGCTGATCGAGCACGGCGTGGGCAACTGGCAGCACGAGCGGCGTATCCGCAGCGGCGGCGAGCTGATCCGCGACGTGCGCGCCCGTGGCGAGGCCATGCGCGAGCTCTCCGAGCAGCAGGCCCTGGCGCGCCTGGCCCGCGGCGAGGACCCGGAACAGGTGATCCGCCGCCTGGCCCACCAGCTGACCAACCGGCTGATGCACCGTCCCACCGTGGCGATGCGCGAGGCCGCCTCCCGGGAGCGTCGCGACCTGCTGGAGGCCGCCACCGCCCTGCTGCTGGATGAATCCACCGACCACTCCCGATAGGATGCGCCGATGAAAGCCACCCTGCGCCAGCGCCTCGATGCCTTCGTCGAGCGCTTCGAGGAGCTTTCCGCCCTGCTGGCGGAGCCCGAGGTGATCAGCGACCAGACCCGCTTTCGCGACTACTCGCGGGAGTATGCCGAGCTCGAATCCCTGGTGGAGGCCTGGCGCGAGTATCGCGCCGTGGAGGCCGACATCGCCTCCGCCGAGCAGCTGCTCGGCGATGCCGATGCCGAGATGCGCGAGCTGGCCGAGCTCGAGCGGGACGAGGGGCGCGACAGGCTGGAGGCCCTCGAGGTCCGGCTCAAGCAGCTGCTGGTGCCCCGGGACCCCGACGACCGGCGCAACGTCTTCCTCGAGATCCGCGCCGGCACCGGCGGCGACGAGGCGGCGCTGTTCGCCGGTGACCTCTTCCGCATGTACTCGCGCTATGCCGAACAGCACGGCTGGAAGGTGGAGGTGATCAGTGCCAGCCATGGCGAGCAGGGCGGCTACAAGGAGATCATCTCGCGGGTCAGGGGCGAGGGGGTCTATGCCCGGCTCAAGTTCGAGTCCGGCGCCCACCGGGTGCAGCGCGTGCCGGCCACCGAGTCCCAGGGGCGCATCCACACCTCCGCCTGCACGGTGGCGGTGATGCCCGAGGCCGACGAGGTGGGCGACATCGATATCGACCCGAACGACCTGCGGGTGGACACCTTCCGCTCCAGTGGGGCCGGCGGCCAGCACGTCAACACCACCGACTCCGCGATCCGCATCACCCACCTGCCCAGCGGCGTGGTGGTGGAGTGTCAGGAGGAGCGCAGCCAGCACAAGAACCGCGCCAAGGCGATGTCGCTGCTCGCAGCAAGGCTCAAGCAGTCGGCCGTGGCCAGCCAGCGGCAGCAGCAGGCCGATGCCCGCCGCAGCCTGGTGGGCTCGGGCGATCGCAGCGAGCGCATCCGCACCTACAATTTCCCCCAGGGCCGGGTCACCGACCACCGC
>NZ_JAWSUJ010000039.1:0-35356 GCF_033549285.1 Halomonas sp. | reverse complement strand
TCCCGAACTCGCCGATTCCGCGCCGGAGGGCGCCTGCTGTTCGTCCTGATCGTGTGGTTGCTTGCTCATCTGTCGCTAGCCCTTTTCGAGATCATCATGATCGACATCGGCCTCCTCCGGGGCGCTGCTCCTGGCGACCGCGACCGCCAGGGCGGCAGGCGTGGCACCCGACGCCACGACGGGGAAACGAAACCCCAGCCTGCCGGCCAGTGTAGCCAACCGAGCACTGGAAACGATTAGCGGTTGGTTCAAGGCGGCGTCTGTGCACCATCTTGCCAGATGTTCGAGGATTTCTCCGCTGCTGACCACCAGCGCACGGTAATCGCCGGCGGCGAGCCGTGCCTGCATGGCGGGATCGGGGTCGAGGAGGCGACGTCGATAGACCGCCAGGCGGGTCACCCGGGCACCGCGTGCCGCCAGGGTATCGGCGATCAGGGGACGCCCCCCTTCGCCTGCCACCAGCAGCACGCGCTGCTCCCCCAGGGCCTGCAGCGAGGCGAGCCGCAGCAGCGCCTCGCTGGTGTCCTCGCCGGCCAAGGGCGAGGGTACATGGACTCGCACCCCCAGGCGCCGATGCAGCAGGGCGGCGGTGGAGGCCCCCACGGCATAGTAGTCGATGCCCACCGGCAGCTGCGGCCAGTAGCGATCCAGCGCCTCGACCAGGCACTCGGCCGCGAAGGGGCTCACCACCACCACCTTGCGGAAGTGGTCGATGTCCAGCCAGGCGGTCCGCGTCGCCGGGGCCTCCGGCAGCGCCTCGAGGTGCATGACGTCCAGGCGCGAGACGGGAAGACCCCGGGCCTCGATGGCCGCGGCCAGCGGGCCGGCCCGCTCGCCCGGCCGGGAGATCAGTACCGGCAGCTCCGCCATCAGCCGGCGCCGTAGACCTCGGTGAGGATCTCGCCGGCGCCCTGGTCGAGCAGCTCCTCGGCCACGCGAATCCCCAGGGCCTCCGGTTCATGCATGGAGCCGCGTCCCTCGGCGCGCAGCACCCGGGTCCCTTCCGGGTTGCCCACCAGGGCGCGCAGCCACAGGGTCTGGCCGTCGTCCTCGAACACCGCATGGCCGCCGATAGGCACTTGGCAGCCTCCCTCCAGGCGGGTGTTCATGGCACGCTCGGCGCGCACCCGGGTCGCGGTGGCCGCATCGTCCAGGGGAGTGAGCAGCGCGAGCAGTTCGGGATCATGCAGGCGACACTCGATGCCCAGGGCACCCTGGCCGCAGGCCGGCAGGCAGACTTCGGGGGGCAGCTCCATGGTGATGCGGTCGTCGAGCCCCAGCCGCCGGAGGCCGGAGGTGGCCAGCAGGATGGCGTCGAACTCGCCGTCGTCGAGCTTGCCCAGGCGGGTCTGGACGTTGCCGCGCAGGCTCAGCACCTCGAGGTCGGGGCGCGCCTCGCGCATCTGCAGGCCGCGGCGCAGGCTCGAGGTGCCGATGCGCGCGCCCTCGGGCAACGCGTCCAGGGAGGCGTAGTGGTTGGAGATGAAGGCATCGGTGGGCTCGGCGCCCTCGAGGATCACCGAGAGCCCCAGGCTCTCGGGAAAGTGCATGGGCACGTCCTTCATGGAGTGCACGGCGATGTCGGCGCGGCCGTCGAGCATCGCCTCCTCCAGCTCCTTGACGAAGAGCCCCTTGCCGCCGACCTTGGCCAGCGGCGTGTCAAGGATCTTGTCGCCGCGGGTGGACATGGCCACCAGCTCCACCTTCAGACCGGGATGGGCGGCCATCAGTCGGTCGCGGACATGCTCGGCCTGCCACATGGCCAGTTGACTCTTGCGGGTGGCGATACGCAGGGTATTGATGGCTTGCACGTGGTTCTCCCGTACCGGGTTGCCTGCCGTCGGCGCGCGTCGTGCCGGCGCCCGGTGATGACATGGATATCCCTCATCATAAAGCACCGCGCGGGGCAGGAAAAATCGCGTCGTCCCGCGGCGCCCTTCCGCCGCCGCCCCTCGCCAGCCGCACGGACTCTGGTACACTTTCCGCCATGTCAAGGCAGCACCGCTCCGGCGGCGCTGAGGCCGGCCCGCCGGCCGTCACCCACCGCAATCGTCTAGCAGGATGCCCAGCCCGATGAGCCCTAGTTCACCGAACCCCGGCACCAACCAGTCCTGGGGCGGCCGCTTCAGCGAGCCCACCGACGCCTTCGTCGAACGCTTCACCGCCTCGGTCGACTTCGACCAGCGCCTCGCCCTCCATGACATCCAGGGCTCCGTCGCTCACGCCACCATGCTGGCCCGGGTCGAGGTGCTGACCGACGAGGAGCGCGACGCCATCGTCGAGGGCCTCGGCGAGATCCGCGGCGAGATCGAGTCTGGCACCTTCGAGTGGTCCGTGGCCCTCGAGGACGTGCACATGAACATCGAGGCGCGGCTCACCGACAAGATCGGCATCACCGGCAAGAAGCTGCACACCGGCCGTTCGCGCAACGACCAGGTGGCCACCGACATCCGCCTCTTCCTGCGCGACGAGATCGACGTGGTCGGCGCCGAGCTGGCCCGCCTGCGCGAGGGGCTGATCACGCTGGCCGACCGCGAGGCCGACACCATCATGCCCGGCTTCACCCACCTGCAGACCGCCCAGCCGGTCACCTTCGGCCACCACCTGCTGGCCTGGCAGGAGATGCTCGCCCGCGACCACGAGCGCCTCCTCGACTGCCGCAAGCGGGTCAACGTGATGCCGCTGGGTGCCGCGGCGCTGGCCG
This sequence comes from Halomonas sp., assembly GCF_033549285.1. Taxonomy (GTDB): domain Bacteria; phylum Pseudomonadota; class Gammaproteobacteria; order Pseudomonadales; family Halomonadaceae; genus Halomonas. Next base: position 32,652 of record NZ_JAWSUJ010000039.1, on the reverse strand, counting down.
GCACCACCTACCCCATCGACCGCCACGTCACCGCCGAGCTGCTGGGCTTCGAGCGCCCCGCCGAGAACAGCCTCGATGCGGTGAGCGATCGCGACTTCGCCATCGAGTTCACCAGCTTCGCCAGCATCCTGCTGATGCACCTCTCACGCATGAGCGAGGAGCTGGTGCTGTGGACCAGCGCCCAGTTCGACTTCATCGACCTGCCCGACCGCTTCTGCACCGGCTCCTCGATCATGCCGCAGAAGAAGAACCCGGACGTGCCGGAACTGGTGCGCGGCAAGACCGGCCGGGTCTACGGCCACCTGATGGGCCTGCTGACCCTGATGAAGTCCCAGCCGCTGGCCTACAACAAGGACAACCAGGAGGACAAGGAGCCGCTGTTCGACAGCCTGGATACCGTCAAGGGCTGCCTGCGCGCCTTCGCCGACATGGTGCCGGCCATCGAGCCGAAGAAGGCCAGCATGGCCGAGGCCGCCCGCCGCGGCTTCTCCACCGCCACCGACCTCGCCGACTACCTGGTGCGCAAGGGGGTGGCCTTCCGCGACGCCCACGAGATCGTCGGCCAGTCGGTGGCCTTCGGGCTGGCCGAGGGCAAGGACCTCTCCGAGATGTCCCTCGAGGAGCTCAGGCAGTTCTCCGACACCATCGAGGCGGACGTCTTCGAGGTGCTGACCCTGGAGGGCTCGGTGGCCGCCCGCAACCATATCGGCGGCACTGCCCCGGACCAGGTGCGCGCCGCGGCCCAGCGGGCCCGCGACGCCCTGGCGGCGCTGACGGGCCAGGCCTGATGCGTCGCCTCGCCCCCCTGCTCCTGACCCTGGGCGTGGCCGTGGGCCTGGCCGGCTGCGGCCAGAAGGGCCCGCTCTACCTGCCCGGCGACGAGGCGGCCGCCGAACGCTATGACCCCGCCGGCCAGCAGGAGGCGTCGGACGAGGACGCGGCCCGGCAGGACGACGACACCGATTCCCAAGAGAAGCGCTGATTTATGTTGCGAGCGAAAGATAGGCTGATCGCCGCCGGAGCACAGCAACCGGAGTTGACTGGCTGCTCAATGAGGATTGCGACGGCCCGACGCCTCGGCACCGCCGGCGGCCAGGATATCGAGCGCAGCAATAAATCAACGTTTCTCCGAGGCGAGAGCTAGCATGGATCACTTCGAATACCGCGACGGCGTCCTCTACGGCGAGGACGTGCCGCTCACCCGCATCGCCGACGAGGTCGGCACCCCCTGCTACGTCTACTCCCGGGCGACGCTGGCACGCCACTTCCGCGCCTACACCGAGGCGCTGGGCGGCCACCCGCACCTGATCTGCTATGCGGTGAAGGCCAACTCCAACCTGGCGGTGCTGGGGCTGCTGGCGAAGCTCGGCGCCGGCTTCGACATCGTCTCGGTGGGCGAGTTGGAACGGGTGCTGGCCGCCGGCGGCGACCCGGCCCGGGTGGTCTTCTCCGGCGTGGCCAAGCAGGAGGCCGAGATGGCCCGGGCGCTGGAGGTGGGCATCAAGTGCTTCAACGTCGAGTCGCGCCCGGAGCTCGAGCGCCTCGACGCCGTGGCCGGTCGGCTCGGCAAGGTGGCCCCGGTGTCACTGCGGGTCAACCCGGACGTGGACGCCGGCACCCACCCCTACATCTCCACCGGGCTCAAGGACAACAAGTTCGGCATCCCGGTGGACGAGGCGCTGGCCGTCTACGAGCTGGCCGCCACGCTGCCCAACGTGCGCGTCACCGGCCTGGACTGCCATATCGGCTCTCAGCTCACCGAGCTCTCGCCCTTCCTCGACGCCCTGGACCGGCTGCTGCTGCTGCTAGAACGCCTGCGCGAGCGCGGCATCGAGGTGGAGCACCTCGACCTGGGCGGCGGCCTCGGCGTCCCCTACCGGGACGAGCGCCCACCGGCGCCCTTCGACTACGCCACCGCCCTGCTCGAGCGGCTGTCGAAATGGCCGGGCAGCGAGCGCCTGACCCTGCTCTTCGAGCCGGGGCGCTCCATCGCCGCCAATGCCGGGGTGCTGCTGACCCGGGTGGAGTTCCTCAAGCCCGGCGAGACCAGGAACTTCGCCATCGTCGATGCGGCCATGAATGACCTGATTCGCCCCGCCCTCTACCAGGCCTGGCAGGCGATCATCCCGGTCGACACCCGCCACCCGCGGGAGAGTGCCGTCTATGACGTGGTCGGCCCGGTCTGCGAGACCGGCGATTTCCTGGGCAAGGAGCGCAAGCTTGCCATCGCCGCCGGCGACCTGCTGGCGGTGCGCTCCGCCGGGGCCTATGGGTTCGTGATGGCCTCGAACTACAACAGTCGTCCGCGCCCCGCCGAGGTGATGGTCGACGGCGAGACCGCCCACCTGGTGCGCCGCCGCGAGCGGCTGGAGGATCTCTGGGCGGGCGAGGCGCTGCTGCCCGACGACGAGGAGGCGCGCTGATGCTGCTGCACTTCACCAAGATGCAGGGGCTGGGCAACGACTTCATGGTGGTCGACCTGGTCACCCAGCGGGCACGCCTGGCCGACGACCAGATCCGCCAGCTGGCCGACCGCCGCTTCGGCGTGGGCTTCGACCAGCTGCTGGTCGTGGAGCCACCGCGGGACCCGGAGATGGACTTCCGCTACCGGATCTACAACGCCGACGGCAGCGAGGTGGAGAACTGCGGCAACGGCGCGCGCTGCTTCGCCCGCTTCGTGCGCGACCAGCGCCTGACCCACAAGCGCGAGATCCATGTCGAGACCGCCGGCGGCCCGCTGACCCTGGTGGTCGAGGACGACGGCCGGGTCCGCGTCGAGATGGGCGCGCCGCGCTTCGCCCCGGAGGCGCTGCCCTTCAACGCCGCCGAGGACCGCCCGCTGCACCCGCTGGAGGTGGACGGCGAGCACCTCGAGGTGGGCGTGGTCTCCATGGGCAACCCCCATGCGGTGCTGCGCGTCGATGACGTCGACACGGCCCCCGTCGAGCGCCTGGGCCCGGCCATCGAGGCCCATCCGCGCTTCCCGCGGCGGGTCAATGTGGGCTTCATGCAGGTCATCTCCGCCCATGAGATACGCTTGAGGGTGTACGAGCGAGGCAGCGGCGAGACCCTGGCCTGCGGCACCGGCGCCTGCGCCGCGGTGGCCAGCGGCATCCGCCAGGGGCTGCTGGAGAGCCCGGTCACCGTGCATCTGCGCGGCGGCGACCTTGGCATCGAGTGGGCCGGCGGCGACGCCTCCCTGATCATGACCGGTCCCGCCGAGCGCGTCTTCGACGGCCGCGTCGTCCTGAACTGAGCCCCCCGCCACCAGAGGAGAAGCTGCCATGACCCGAGCCGCCCCCGACCCGCGCAAGACCCTCGACCCCGACCGGGTGGCCCAGTGGCTGGCCTGTCACCCGGACTTCTTCGTCGGTCGCGAGGGGCTGCTGCAGCAGCTCAAGGTGCCGCACCCCGAGGCCCGCGGCGCCACCTCGCTGCTCGAGCGGCTGGTCCACGACCTGCGCTCCCGCGCCGAGCAGGCCGAGTGGCGCCTGGAGCAGCTGCTGGAGTCGGCCCGCCATAACGAGGGCCAGTATCGCCGCACCCGCGAGCTGGTGCTGGCGCTGCTCGAGGCCGAGGACAACGACGCCCTGGGCCAGGCGCTCGCCACCCAGCTCGCCGAGCGCTTCCATACCCCGGCGGTGGCGCTGTGGTGCCCGGCCAGCCTCACCGATGCCGAGCCCCGGCCTCCCCAGGCCCCGCGCCAGGTCCTCGACGACCATGCCGGCCAGCGCCTGGCCGCCCTGCTCGACGGCCGCACCAGCCGCTGCACGCGCCTGACGCCGACCGACTGGAAGCGCCTGCTGCCCCATGTGCCGGCACCCGACAAGGCCGGCTCCTGCGCCCTGTCGCGGCTGACCCTGGGCGAGCCGCTGGGCTACCTGGTGCTGGCGAGCCCCGACCCCGACCACTTCCGCGCCAGCATGGATACCCTGTTCACCGAGTACGTGGGCGAGGTGGTGGCGCGGCTGCTGGTGCGCCTGGCCCCGGACTCCCCGTGACCGACCGGCAGCTGGACCGCGAGGTCGACGCCTTCCTGGCCGGGCTGGCCCGCACCGCCAGCCCGGCGACCGTCACTGCCTACCGGCGTGACCTGGCGGCCCTGGTGGCCTTCCTCGAGGCCGAGGCCATCGACGACTGGTCAGCGCTGGATGCCGCCCTGCTGCGTCGCTTCCTGGGCAGCGAGCGCATGCGGGGGCAGGCCCCGCGCAGCCTGGCCCGGCGGCGAGCGGCCATCTCGGGCTTCGCCCGCCACCTGGTGCAGGCCGGCCGGCTGCGCCACAACCCGGTACCCCTGGTGCGCACGCCCCGCCAGCCCCGGCACCTGCCGCATCCCCTGGACGTGGACCAGCTGGCCCGCTTTCTCGACACGCCCCACGACGACTCGCCCCTGGCCAGGCGCGACCAGGCGATGCTGGAGCTCTTCTACTCGAGCGGCCTGCGCCTGGCCGAGCTGGCGGCGCTGGACCTCGGCGACCTCCAGCCGCAGCGGGTGCGGGTGCTGGGCAAGGGCGGCAAGCCCCGCCAGGTACCGGTGGGTCGCCGGGCGCGCCAGGCCCTGGACGCCTGGCGGGCGGTACGCGGCCAGCTGGCCGACCGCGACACACCGGCGCTGTTCGTCGGGGTACGCGGGGCAAGGCTTGGCCATCGCGCCATCCAGAAGCGGCTGGCCGAGCTGGCCAGGGCCAGGGGGCTCGCCGAGCACCTCCATCCGCACCGGCTGCGCCACTCCTTCGCCAGCCACCTGCTGGAGTCGAGCCAGGACCTGCGGGCCGTGCAGGAGCTGCTGGGCCATGCGGACCTCGCCACCACCCAGGTCTATACCCGGCTCGACTGGCAGCACCTGGCGGCGAGCTACGACGCGGCCCACCCCCGGGCACGCCGCCGCCCCGACAATGGCGGGGAGCCCTGATGACCCTGCGAGCGATCACCTTCGACCTCGACGACACCCTGTGGGACAACCGCGGCGTGATGGCGCGCACCGAGACCGGCCACTACGCCTGGCTCGACGAGCGCCTGGCCGCCTGGCTGGCCCACCGCGGCGAGACGCATCTCGGGCGCTTCGCCGAGCGCTTCCCCCTGGAAGCCTACCAGGCCGGTCGCCGCGAGCTCGCCGAGCGATACCCGCTGCGTCGCGGCGACTTCAGCTGGCTGCGCGAGCGCGCCCTCGTCGCGCTGCTGGAGGCGTTCGGGCTGCCGCGCAGCGCCGCCTGGCTGTGGGCCGCCGCGACCATGGCGCGCTTCCACGAGCTGCGCCTCGCGGTCTCGCCCCACCCCGAGGTGGAGCCGCTGCTCACCGAGCTCGGCGGCCGCTACCGGCTGGGGGCCATTACCAACGGCAACCTGGCGCTGCACCGCCTGGCGCTGCGCCGCCACTTCCGGGTGGCCATCGCCGCCGGCGAGATCCAGGCGCCCAAGCCGGACGCCCGCCCCTTCCTCGCCGCCCTGGCACGGCTCGCCACGCCGCCCTCCCGGGCGCTGCATGTGGGGGATTCCTGGCAGGAGGACGTGCTGCCGGCCCTGCGCCTGGGCATGCGTGCGGCCTGGATCGCCCCCGACACGCCCCATGCCGGCGAGCTGCCCGATGGGGCATATCGACTGCAGCATGTGCGGGAGCTGCCAGCGTTGATAGACCGACTGGAGCGAGAAGGCTAGGAGCCCTCCGGGGTCAGCCCTGTTCGGGCTCGAGCAGCCACTGGTCGAGGCGTTCGTGCACCTCCTCGATGCCCTGCTTCTTGAGCGCGGAGAAGAGCTGGATGCTTACCAGGTCCTCCCACTCCCGCAGACGCGAGCGCACCTGCTGCAGGGCGCTCTTGGCCGCGCCGCTCTTGAGCTTGTCGGCCTTGGTCAGCAGGATGTGCACCGGCATGCCGGCCTCGTCGGCCCAGCCGAGCAGGGTCTGGTCGAACTCCGTCAGCGGATGGCGCACGTCCATCACCAGCACCAGCCCGCGCAGCGAGCCGCGGCGGCGCAGGTAGTCGGAGAGGTGGCGCTGCCACTCCAGCTTGACCTGCTCGGGCACCTTGGCATAGCCGTAGCCGGGCAGGTCGACCAGCCGGTGGCCGGCGTCCTCGCCCAGCGTGAAGAAGTTGATCAGCTGGGTGCGCCCCGGGGTCTTGGAGGTGCGGGCCAGCGCCTTCTGCCGCGTCAGGGCGTTGATGGCGCTGGACTTTCCGGCGTTGGAGCGGCCGGCGAAGGCCACCTCGGCGCCGTCGTCCGGCGGGCACTTGGCCAGGGTCGGGGCGCTGGTGAGGAAACGGGAGGCTTGGTAGTTGAGTCGCGACATGGCGGGAAAATCCTGACGTTGATCAAGGGCGCCACGGCTTGCATTCCCGCGGCTCGGGTGTTCCGTTATAATGCAGTGTCTTTGTCTGCGACCCGGGGCGCGCCAGTATACCACCGTGCTCCGGCCGTCAGCGACCGACCACAGGGCGTCGGCGACGACCGGCCAGAGGGCACCCGGCCTCGAGGATCGGGCGGCACCCGGGGTACGTACCGGCCAACAACGTAACGGGATAGTGGAACAGCGATGAGAAAGCTACTGGCAAGCCTGACAATCACCGTGGGCGCCGTCGGCGTGGCCCATGCAGACCTTCAAGCGGATGCCGATGCCGCGGCGGGCAAGGAGAAGGCACAGGCCTGTGCCGCCTGCCATGGCCAGCAGGGCATCAGCCCCACCGGCGCCTTCCCCAACCTGGCCGGCCAGCAGGCCTCCTACCTGGCCAAGCAGATCATGGATATCCGCGACGGCAACCGCCAGGTCCCCCAGATGGCCGGCCAGGTGGACAACTTCTCCGACCAGGATGCCTGGGACGTGGCGGTCTACTTCGCCGACATGGACCCCGCCCTGGGCCAGGCCGACGCCGACGAGGCACTGGTCGAACGTGGCCGCGAGCTCTATCGCGCCGGCGACATGGCCAAGGGCGTTCCCGCCTGTGCCGCCTGCCACACCCCCACCGGCGAGGGCATCGGCAGTGCCGTCTATCCGGCACTCTCCGGCCAGCACCCCGAGTACATCGTCAGTACCCTACAGGCCTTCGCCTCCGGCGCGCGGAACAACGACCCGGCCAACATGATGGGCGACATCGCCTCCAAGATGAGCGATCGCGACATGGAAGCCGTGGCCAACTACGTGCTCGGCCTGCACTGAGGCCGACCCGGCTCACGTGGCGCTGACACTCCGGGGGCGGCCGTTGGCCGCCCCCGGCGTCTGCGGGGGAACCCCGACCTCGGACGGGACTCAAAGCCAGCGACGTGCCGCCCCCCAGGATAACGATTCTTACTAAGGAGACCCCCATGCTCAAGCCGCTGATGCTCGTCCTCGCCGGCCTCGCCCTGCCGGGCCTGGCCACCGCGCAGTCCCTCGTCGAGGGCGAGCACTACGAGGTGCTCGACAACCCGGTGGAGACCCAGGTCGAGGACGGGCGCATCGAGGTGACCGAGGCCTTCTGGTACGGCTGCCCCCACTGCTACAACCTCGAGGAGCCGCTCAACGCCTGGGTCGCCGAGCAGCCCGAGGATGTGGCCTTCCAGCGCATGCCCGCCACCATGGGCGGCGCCTGGAACACCCATGCCTTCGCCTTCTATGCGGCCCAGGAGCTGGGGATCCTCGACGACCTCCACGATGACTTCTTCCACGCCATCCACGAGGAGGGGCAGAGCCTGACCGACCCCGATGCCATCGCCGAGTTCTTCAGCGACTACGGCGTCAGCGAGGAGGAGGCCAAGGAGGCGCTGGGCTCCTTCGCCGTCAAGGGCAAGGTGAACCAGGCCCATGCCCGCATGCGCCAGATGCAGCTGATGGGCGTCCCGGCGCTGATCGTCGACGGCCGCTATCTGGTCTCGCCGAGCTCGGCCGGCAGCCTCGACAACATGCCGCAGATCGCCGGCGCCCTGGTGGAGCGGGTCCGCGAGGAGCGGGCAGACTGAGATGTCCCACCTGGCCGAGGCAAGGACGCCGCTGCTCGAGGGCGGCCACCTGAAGCTGCTCACCTTCAACCTGCAGGTGGGCATCCAGACCTCGGCCTACCATCACTACCTGACGCGCAGTTGGCAGCACCTGCTGCCCCACCCGAACCGACTGCGGCGACTGGACATGATCGGCGAGGTGCTCGGCCGCTTCGACATCGTCGGCCTCCAGGAGGCCGACGGGGGGAGCTTCCGCTCGAGCCAGGTCAACCAGGTGGAGTACCTGGCCAGCCACGCCGGCTTTCCCCACCACTTCCAGCAGCTCAACCGCAACCTGGGCCGCATCGCCCAGCACAGCAACGGGCTGCTGTCGCGACTGGCCCCGAGCCGTATCGAGGAGTACCGCCTGCCCGGCACCCTGCCCGGGCGCGGCGCCATCCATGCCCGCTACGGCGAGGGGCCCGATGCCCTGCACCTGTTCGTCGCCCACCTGGCGCTGAGCCACCGCGGCCGGGTGCGCCAGCTCGACTACCTCAGCGAGATCATCCAGCCGCTGCGCCATGTGGTGGTGATGGGGGACCTCAACTGCACCCCTGATCAGCTCCACGGCCACCAGCGCTTCTGTGCCTCGCTGCCGCTGCATCCGGTGCGCCCGCCGCTCAGCTATCCCTCCTGGCAGCCCCGCCGGGCCCTGGACCACATCCTGTTGTCGGAGTCCCTCCAGGCCGACGAGGTGCGCGTCCTCGACCACCTCTTCTCGGACCACCTGCCCATCGCCGTGGACGTGCGGCTGCCCGAGGCCTGCCTGGACGCCTGCCTGGCCGCGACGCGAGGCGAGGCCCGGCGGCGGCGCTGACGGCCGACGCCCGGGCACCGTATAGTCAACGTTGGACCGGGTGGCTGCCACCGGGGTGCCGGTGTGCGACCATGGTGACCCACCTGACGCGAAGACCGAACAGCGAGACCCACACCCATGGCCCAATCCCGCGAGCTGCCAGGCGTCCTTGCCTGGCTCGACCGTGCCTCGGAATGGCTCGGCAGGAGCCTCTCCTGGCTTGTCCTGGCGATGATGCTCATCCAGTTCCTGATCGTGGTGCTGCGCTACGCCTTCAGCTTCAACAGCATTCCCATGCAGGAATCGGTGATGTACATGCATGCCATGGTGTTCATGCTGGCCGCGGCCTGGACCCTCAAGCATGACGGCCATGTGCGCGTGGACATCTTCTATCGCGCCATGACGCCGAAGCGCAAGGCACTGGTCGACCTCTGCGGCACCCTCTTCCTGCTGCTGCCGGTGATGGTCTTCGTGATCCTGTCGAGCACGGGCTACGTGAGCAAGTCGTGGCGCATCCTCGAGGGCTCCCCCGATTCCGGCGGCATCCCCGGGGTCTTCCTGCTCAAGACGCTGATCCCGCTCTTCGCGGGGCTGATGATCCTCCAGGCATTGGTGGAGGCGGGCCGCCACTTCCTGGTCCTCACCGGGCGCATGGACCCCCCCGCCCATGACCACGACCATGCCGAGGAGCACCTGTGATGCTGGAGTTCATGCCGCTGGTGCTCTTCCTCGTCATCTGCCTGGTGCTGATGGCCGGTTATCCCGTTGCCCTGTCGCTGGCCGGCACCGCCCTGGCCTTCGCCGGACTGGGCCTGGGCCTCGAGGCCATGGGGGTCGATGCCCACTTCGACAGCGGATATCTGGGCGCCTTCCCCAACCGCCTCTACGGCATCATGACCAACCAGACCCTGCTGGCGGTGCCGCTGTTCGTGCTGATGGGGGTACTGCTGGAGAAGTCCAAGGTCGCCGAGACCCTGCTCGACGCCATGGCCATGCTGTTCGGCTCGCTGCGCGGCGGCCTGGGCATCTCGGTGACCCTGGTGGGGATGCTGCTGGCGGCCTCCACCGGCATCGTCGGCGCCACCGTGGTGACCATGGGCCTGATGTCGCTGCCGACCATGCTCAAGCGCGGCTACAGCATGCCGCTGGCCACCGGTACCATCTGCGCCACCGGCACCCTGGGCCAGATCATCCCGCCCTCCATCGCCCTGGTACTGCTCGGCGACGTGCTCTCGTCCGCCTATCAGCAGGCTCAACTCTCCATGGGCATCTTCAGTCCCAAGACGGTCTCGGTGGGCGACCTGTTCATGGGCGCCCTGGTGCCGGGGCTGATCCTGGTAGTGCTCTACATCACCTACGTCTCCGTGGTTGCCTGGCTCAGGCCGCAATCCGCACCGCCCGCCGACCGCAAGGAACTGATGGCCGAGCTCGGCCACGACGGCGGCCTGGGCTGGCTGCTGCTCAAGGGGCTGGTGCCGCCCATCGTGCTGATCGTGGCCGTGCTGGGCTCGATCCTCGGCGGCTTCGCCACGCCCACCGAGGCCTCGGCGGTGGGGGCCTTCGGGGCGATGATCCTGGCCCTGGCCTATCGCCGCCTGGACCTGCAGACCCTCAAGGAGGTGCTGCGCTCGACCACCCATGTCACCACCATGGTGTTCATGATCCTGATCGGTGCCGCCCTCTTCTCGCTGGTGTTCCGCGCCTATGGCGGCGAGGAGCTGGTCACCGACCTGTTCGAGAACATGCCCGGCGGCGTGGTCGGGGCGACGCTCATCGTGATGCTGGTGATCTTCCTGCTCGGCTTCATCCTCGACTTCATCGAGATCACCTTCGTGGTGGTGCCGATCGTCGGGCCGATCCTGCTGGCGATGGGGCTCGACCCCATCTGGCTGGGCATCATGATCGCCATCAACCTGCAGACCTCCTTCCTGACGCCGCCCTTCGGCTTTGCGCTCTTCTACCTGCGCGGCGTGGCGCCGGACTCGGTACCCACCTCGGCGATCTACAAGGGGGTGATCCCGTTCATCGGGCTGCAGTTGTGCATGCTGCTGGCCCTGGCCTGGTTCCCGGAGCTGGCTACCTGGCTGCCGGATCAGTTCTGACCGGCCCACAGGACAACCAGGGAGTCCCGACCCGCGCGTGTCGGCCCCCAGGAAGAGGCCCTTTTTCCGGCACCGCCTGCGGTGCCGCCCGGGTGGCCCCGGTGGCCGCCGGACACACGCCAGCCCTTGCGAGGGCTTTCCACGACAACACCCACAATACCCAGAGGGAAAGCACATGAAACTCAGATCACTCGCCGTCGCCGTGGCCATGAGCGGTGCCGTCTCGGGCCTGATGCTGGTCTCCAGCGTCGACAACACGGCGCAGGCCCAGGAAACCTTCGAGTGGAAGATGGTCACCTCCTGGCCGAAGAACTTCCCGGGGGTCGGCCAGGGCCCCGAGCGACTTTCCGAGCTCGTCGAGGAGATGTCCGACGGCCGCCTGACCATCGAGGTCTTCGGCGCCGGCCAGCTGGTGCCGGGCTTCGAGGTGTTCGACGCCGTCTCCGAGGGTACCGCCGAGCTCGGCCACTCCGCCTCCTACTACTGGAAGGGCAAGGCCCCGGCCGCCCAGTTCTTCGCCGCCGTGCCCTTCGGCATGAATGCCCAGGAGATGAACGCCTGGCTGCACTACGGCGGCGGCCTCGAGCTGTGGAACGAGCTCTACGACGACTTCGGCGTCGATGTGCTGGTCGCCGGGGCCTCCGGCGTGCAGATGGGCGGCTGGTACAACAAGGAGATCAACTCCGTCGACGACCTGGACGGCCTGAAGATGCGCATGCCGGGCCTGGGCGGCGAGGTGATGCAGCGCATGGGCGTGGCCATCGTCAACATGCCCGGCGGCGAGATCTTCACCTCGCTGCAGTCCGGCGCCATCGACGCCACCGAGTGGATCGGCCCCTACAACGACCTGGCCTTCGGCCTGCACCAGGCCGCCGACTACTACTACTACCCCGGCTGGCACGAGCCGACCGTGATGTTCGAGGCGATCATCAACGAGGAGGCCTATGCCTCGCTGCCCGCCGACCTGCAGGCGATCCTGCGTACCGCGGTGCGCGACATCAATGCCGATGTGCTGGACGAGTATACCGCCCGCAACAACGACGCCCTGGAGACCCTGGTCAACGAGCACGGGGTGGAGCTGCGCCGCCTGCCGGACGACGTCCTCGCCCAGGCCAAGGAGCACTCCGCCGACGTGGTCGCCGAACTCGCCGAGGACAGCGAGATGGCCCAGAAGATCCACGACTCCTACCGGGCCTTCCAGGACAAGGTGGTCAACTACCACACCATTTCCGAGCAGGCCTACTACAACGCCCGCAACCCGGACGAGAGCACCGGCAACTGAGGTCGTTGCCTCGCCGGCACAAGGGGGCCGCCTTCGGGCGGCCCCCTTGCGTTGCGGGGATGATCCAGGACCTGGCGATCAGCGGCACAGCGGGGCCAGCCACGCCTCGGCGAGCCACAGCACCAGGGCATAGCGGGCCGCCTTGGCCAGGGTGATCAGCAGGATCGCGCGCCACCACGGCAGGCACAGGACGCCGGCCAGCACGGTGAGCGGGTCGCCGACCACCGGCGCCCAGGAGGCCAGCAGGCTCCACTCCCCGAAACGCAGGTACCAGCCCTCGGCCCGTTCCAGCCCCTGCCGGGACACCGGGAACCAGCGACGATCCTGGAAGTGCCGCGCGTAGCGCCCCAGTCCCACGTTGACCAGGCTTCCCAGGCTGTTGCCGAGGGTGGCCACCGCCCACAGCAGCAGGGCCGGCTCGCCGCTGCACCACAGCCGCGCCAGCCACACCTCGGAGCCACCGGGCAGCAGGGTGGCACTCGCCAGCGCCACCAGGAACAGCGTCAGCATGGCACCGCCCCCGCTCCCTGCAGTAGGCTATTGGCCCCCTTCGATCGCAATGACGTGACGCCGATGGCCGCCTCCCGCTCCATACCCAATACCCTGACCATCGCCGGCTCCGACCCCAGTGGCGGTGCCGGCATCCAGGCCGACCTCAAGACCCTCTCGGCCCTGGGCACCTATGCTACCAGCGTGATCACCGCCCTGACCGCCCAGAACACCCGCGGCGTCACCGGGGTTCACCCGGTGCCGGCAGCGTTCATCGCCGCCCAGCTCGAGACGCTGCTCGATGACATCGCCATCGACGCCGTGAAGATCGGGATGGTGGCCAGCCGCGAGGTGGCCGAGGTGATCCGCGAGGCGCTGGCTCGCCGGCGGCCGGGCTGGATCGTGCTCGACCCGGTGATGGTGGCCAAGAGCGGCGACATCCTGGTCGACGATGCCGGCATCGCGGCGGTCCGAGAGTGCCTGGTGCCTCTGGCCGACCTGATCACCCCCAACCTGCCGGAGGCCGCCGTGCTGCTGGGCTGCCCGGTACCGCAGGATCGCGTCGGCATGGAGGCGCTGGCCCCCGGCCTGCGCGCCCTGGGGGCCGGCGCCACGCTGCTCAAGGGCGGCCACCTGCGTGGCGAGGGCTGCCCCGACCTGCTGATCGAGGGTGACGCCCTGCACTGGCTGGAGGGGACTCGCATCGCCACCGGCAACCTGCACGGCACCGGCTGTACCCTCTCCTCGGCCATCACCGCACGCCTGGCCCTCGGCGACGCCCCTCGCGAGGCGGTGGCCGCCGCCAAGGCCTGGCTGTCGCGGGCGCTTCAGGAGAGCCACCGGCTCGACGTGGGGCAGGGCCACGGGCCGGTGCACCATTTCCACGCCTGGTGGTAACCCGCCGGGCTTGCGCGCTCCCCCCCTGCCGCCCATGCTGAAGGCTGTGCCGTGGGGATCAACCTTCCCGGGAGGGAGCCATCATGAGCCAGACCCTGCTGTTCGCCAGCGACCTCTCCGCCGAGAACCGTGCCGCCTTCGCCCGCGCCATACGCCTGGCGGTGGAGAGCGGTGCCCGGCTCGATGTCATCCATGTGCTCGACCCCTACCTGCCGCGGCGGGTCCTGCATGACCTGGAAGAGGCCGTGGTGGAGGACATCCGCGCCACCCTCGTCGACATCCGCGAGGACTATGCCCTGCCCGAGCCCCAGTGCCTGATCCAGACCATGGCCGGCGCTCCCTATGCCGAGATCATCCGCGAGGCCCATGAGCGCGAGGCGGACATGATCATCCTCGGCGCCCATCGCAAGCGCGGCCAGCCCGACCTGGTCGCCGGTACCACCCTCGCCCGGGTGCTGCGCAGCGCCCCCTGCCCGGTGCTCTCGGTCAGCCACCTGGCCACTCAGGAGTGGCAGGACATCCTGGTGCCGGTGGACTTCTCGCTGACCTCGCGCCACACCCTGCGCGAGACCCTCAAGCGCTTCCCCGGTGCCCGGCTGACCCTGCTCCATGCCTGGGACATCCCCGGCGAGCGGGAACTGGGCTCCGACAGCGACTACGCCCGCTGGCGCGACCGCGAGGTGGAGCGGCTGCGCACCCAGCTCGAACGCGAGACCGAGCAGCTGATGAGCGAGCTCGACGATGTCCCGGAGCTCGAGCTGGTGCTGGAGCAGGGCGAGCCCCTCGAGGTCCTGATGACCCGCCTGCGCCGCCAGCCGCCGGACCTGCTCGCGCTGGGCAGCCGCGGCCAGCTGGGTCGCCACAGCCAGATCACCGAGCGCCTGCTCTCAGAGCCCCACTGCGACATCATGCTCTGCCGCGCCTGGTAGGAAGCGCCCAGTAGCTATACAGAACCCTTACGAAGGGATATTGTCCGTACAAGAGAATTCCCTGTTGTGCGAGGTTCACCATGTCCCTGCCCTGCATCCGAAGCGCCCTCCTGCTGGCGACCCTGGCCATCGCGACCACGGCGACGGCCGAGACGGTGGAGATCAAGGGCGCTCGCTTCCCGGCCGTCCTCGAGACCGAGGAGCGTCGCTACGAGCGGATCGGCCACGGCCTCTTCCGCTACATGATCTGGGACGCCTATGCCGGGGCCTACTACCAGGCCCAGGGCTTCCCGCGCCCGGCCCCCCAGTCCGACGTGCCACGCCGCCTCGAGCTCGAGTACTTCCACGCCATCGAGGCCGAGGAGTTCGCCGAGGCGACCCTGAAGAGCGTGCGCAAGGCCCTCGACGACGAACGCTATGCCGAACTGTCGTTGCCGCTGGAGGCCTTCAGCGAGCGTTACCGTGACGTCACGCCCGGCGACCGCTACGCCCTGGGCTGGGACGGCGACCGGCTGACGCTGGCCCTCAACGGCGAGACCCTCTTCGAGGGGGACGACCCGGCGCTGGCCAATGCCCTGTTCGGCATCTGGCTGGGCGAGGAGCCGCTGGGCGAGGCGTTCCGTGACGACCTGCTGGGGCGCTGAGGCGGCGACATGCTAGGCTTGGCGGTCCGAAACGGCAGCCAAGGAGACCCCGCCCGATGAAGGCCCTGATCCAGCGCGTGAAGCGCGCAAGCGTGGAGGTGGACGATCGCGAGGTGGGCGCCATCGGCACGGGCCTGCTGGCCCTGGTGGGGGTCGAGAAGGGCGACGACGAGGCGGCCGCCGACCGGCTGCTGCACAGGCTGCTGCACTATCGGGTGTTTCCCGACGACGCGGGCAGGATGAACCGCAACCTGCAGCAGGCCGACGGCGGCCTGCTGCTGGTTTCCCAGTTCACCCTGGCCGCCGACACCCGCAAGGGGCTGAGGCCCAGCTTCTCCAGCGCCGCGCCGCCCGCCGAGGGCGACCGCCTCTTCCACTACCTGCTCCAGCGCGCCCATGACGCCTGGCCGAGGGTCGCCAGCGGTGAGTTCGCCGCCCACATGCAGGTCTCGCTGGTCAACGACGGGCCGGTGACCTTCCTGCTGGAGAGCTAGCCGCCGAGCTCGGCCTCCATGGCCTCCAGCGCCTCCTCGGCCTCCAGCCAGGCCTGCTCCAGCTCCTCCAGGCGCGACTTGAGCTCGCCCTGGCGACCGAGGCGCTCGGTGAGCTCCGCCTTGCGTGCGGGGTCGGTATAGAGCTCGGCGTCGCCCAGCGTCTCTTCCACCGCGGCGAGTTCCACCTGGACCTTCTCCATGGCCTGCTCGGCGCGGTCGCGCTGCTTCTTCAGCGGCCGCAGCTTCTCGCGCAGCTCGGCGGCGGCGCGACGGGCGGTCTTGCGATCCTCCCTGGGCACGTCGGCCTCGGCCTGGCGGTCGGCCTTGTCGGCCCGAGCCTCGCGGCGCTCGCCCTCCAGGCGCGCCTTGAGCCAGGCCCGGTAGTCCTCCAGGTCGCCGTCGAAGGGCTCGACGCGATGGTCGGCCACCCGCCAGAACTCGTCCACCGTGGCGCGCAAGAGGTGGCGGTCGTGGGAGACGATGATCACCGTCCCCTCGAAGCTCGCCAGCGCCTCGGTGAGCGCCTCGCGCATCTCCAGGTCGAGGTGGTTGGTGGGCTCGTCGAGCAGCAGCAGGTTGGGCTTCTGCCAGGCGACCAGCGCCAGGGCCAGGCGCGCCTTCTCGCCGCCGGAGAAGCGCCCCACCTCGGCGAAGACGTCGTCGCCGTGGAAACCGAAGCCGCCCAGGAACTTGCGGATGTCCAGGTCGGCGGCCGTGGGCGAGAGGCGCTGGACGTGCATGAAGGGGGTGGCGGCCAGGTCCAGCCCCTCCAGCTGGTGCTGGGCGAAGTAGCCGATCGCCAGGTGCTCGCCGGCCACCCGCCGGCCAGACAGCAGCGGCAGGTCGCCGGTCAGCGACTTGATCAGCGTCGACTTGCCGGCCCCGTTGGGGCCCAGCAGGCCAATGCGCTGGCCGGGCAGCAGGGTCAACTTGACGCCGTCGAGCTGCACCGTCTCCCGTCCGGCATCGTCGCGGTAGCCCAGGCGCGCCTCGTCGAGCACCAGCAGCGGGTGGGAGACCTTGTCGGCGGCGGGGATGGTGAAGTGGAAGGGCGAGTCGGCATGGGCCACGGCGATATCCCCCATGCGTTCGAGGGTCTTGAGCCGGCTCTGGGCGGCACGGGCCTTGTTGGCCTGGTAGCGGAAGCGCGCCACGAAGCGCTCGATCTCCTCGCGGCGCGCCTGCTGCTTGGCGGCCTCGGCCTGCTGCAGGGCCAGCTTCTCGGCCCGGGTGCGCTCGAAGGTGGAGTAGTTGCCGCGATAGAGCACCAGGCTGCGGCGATCGAAGTGCACGATGTGGTCGCATACCGCGTCGAGGAAGTCGCGGTCGTGGGAGATCAGCAGCAGGGTGCCGGGATAACGGGTGAGCCACTGCTCGAGCCACAGCAGGGCATCCAGGTCCAGGTGGTTGGTGGGCTCATCCAGCAGCAGCAGGTCGGAGGGCTTGAACAGCGTGCGCGCCAGGTTGACGCGCATCCGCCAGCCCCCGGAGAACGCGGCCAGGGGCCGGTCCAGGTCGGCCTGGACGAAGCCCAGCCCCACCAGCAGCTGGGCCGCCCGGGCCGGGGCACTGTAGCCGTCCAGCGCCTCGATGGCGCCATGCAGCTCCGCCTCGCGATGGGCGTCGCCCCGCTCGCGGGCGGCCTCGAGGGCCTGCTCGGTCTGGCGCAGTTCGCGGTCGCCGTCCAGCACGTAGTCGACGATGGAGCGCTCCAGGGCTTCCACCTCCTGGTCCATGTGGGCGATGCGCTGGCCGCCGCTCATCTCCACCTCCCCCCTGTCCGGGGAGAGTTCGCCGAGCAGCAGCTTGAACAGGCTCGACTTGCCCGCCCCGTTGGGCCCGACGATGCCCGCCTTGTGGCCGGCGTGCAGGGTCAGGTCGGCCCCCTCGAGCAGGGTCTGGGTGCCGCGTTGCAGGGAAACTTGGCGCAGTGCGATCATGCAGGCTCCACTCGGCAGTCCGTGAGGCTGCCGCCCAGCGGGACGACAGCCGTGTCATGAGCCACGATTCTACCCAATTGCCGCCCGCTCTGCGGACCCGACTGCGCGACGCCCCCTTGTGGGAGTTCGCCCTTGCCCTCTACGGGAGCGGCGGCGTCGAGGCGGCCTGCCTGGTGCTCCAGGACGAGGCCGGGGTCGATGTCTGCGAGCTGCTCTGGCACTGCTGGCTGCATCATCACGGCCTGGAGTGCGATGCGAGCCTCGAGCCGTTCCGCCGCTGGCAGCGCCAGGTCACCGCCCCCCTGCGCCAGCTGCGCCGGGAACTGAAGCCGGAGGCCCAGGAGAGCGAGTCCGTGGCTGCACTGCGCCGCACGCTCAAGCAGGCCGAGCTCCAGGCGGAGCGCGAGGCGCTGTCGCGCCTGGAGCGGCTGGCACGCGAGGGCGGCCGGCTCTCTGCCCTGCCGAGCCCCCCTCCCCGCCTGTCGGAACGCCTCGCCATCCGCCTGCAAGTGCAGAAAAAACCTCATCTTAGCGCCCTTCGAACCCTGGAAAGCCAGCTTGACCCCCCATGACGGCCACGCTAGCCTGAATTCAGACGAGTGAATGTCATGTTCACCTGACACCCGCTGATGGCCGCATCCTCCATCACGGGACAAACCTGCAGAGGGACCACAAGAATGAAGTCACACAAGCTGTTGACCGGCGCCGGTATCGGCGCGCTGATGTTCGGCATGTCCACCGCTGCGTTCGCCGACAACTGGCGCTATGCCCACGAGGAGTACGAGGGCGACGTCCAGGACGTCTTCGCCCAGGAATTCAAGCGCTACGTGGAGGAAAACTCCGACCACAGCGTCCAGGTCTACCGCTTCGGTGAGCTCGGCGAGTCCGACGACATCATGGAGCAGACCCAGAACGGTATCCTGCAGTTCGTCAACCAGTCGCCCGGCTTCACCGGTTCGCTGATCCCCGAGGCACAGATCTTCTTCATCCCCTATCTGATGCCCACCGACATGGACCATGTGCTCGAGTTCTTCGACGAGAGCAAGGCCATCAACGAGATGTTCCCGGAGCTCTATGCCGAGCAGGGCCTGGAGCTTCTCAAGATGTACCCCGAAGGCGAGATGGTGGTCACCGCCGACGAGCCGATCACCTCGCCCGAGGACTTCAAGAACAAGAAGATCCGCACCATGACCAACCCGCTGCTGGCGGAGACCTACAACGCCTTCGGCGCGACCCCCACGCCGCTGCCCTGGGGCGAGGTCTATGGCGGCCTGCAGACCGGCATCATCGACGGCCAGGAGAACCCGATCTTCTGGATCGAGTCCGGCGGCCTCTACGAGGTCTCCCCGCACCTGACCTTCACCAGCCATGGCTGGTTCACCACCGCCATGATGGCCAACCAGGACTTCTTCGAGGGCCTCTCCGACGAGGACAAGGAACTGGTGCGTGAGGCGGCGAATGCGGCCTACGATCACACCATCGAGCACATCCAGGGCCTGGCCGAGGAGTCGCTGGCCAAGATCCAGGAGGCTTCCGACGAGGTCACCGTGACTCGCCTGAACGAGGAACAGATCCAGGCCTTCAAGGAGCGCGCGCCCCAGGTCGAGGAGGAGTTCATCGACATGACCGGCGAGCGCGGCAAGGAACTGCTCGATCAGTTCAAGGCCGACCTCGAGGCCGTGACCGAAGACGCGGAGTAATCCCCGCCGCCTTCGACCTTGAAGGGGGGTGGCCTGCCCGGGCCGCCCCCCTGTTGTTTCTGGACACGGCGTTTCCGGGCATCGGGCTTCCGGACATGGCAGCGTGCACCCAGCGTTGATGTAGGCGGCCACCGGCCCAGGCATCCACGCGTATGCTTGCCATAAGAGAATCCTGATTTTCCCGCATTGCAGCCGAAGGGGAGTACGGACATGACCGACGAAGAGTCTGAAAAGCACTATCGCTCGGGGCTACCGGGCTTTCTGGGCACCATCGACACCTTCATCAGCAAGCTCGAGGCGGTAATCCTGGCGCTCGGGGTGCTGCTGATGGCCTTCAATACCATCGCCAACGTCATCGCCCGCTTCGTGTTCGGCAACAGCATCTTCTTCTCCGGCGAGATCAACCGCATCCTGATCATCATGATCACCTTCGCCGGCATCGGCTATGCCGCCCGCCACGGTCGCCACATCCGCATGTCGGCGATCTACGATGCCCTGCCGGTGGGCGGCCGCAAGGCGTTGATGATCTTCATCGCCCTGATCACCTCGCTGGTGATGTTCTTCCTGCTCTACTACTCGATCGTCTACATCCTGGACCTCAAGTCCAAGGGCAGGATCCTGCCGGCGCTGGGCTTCCCGATCTGGTGGATCTACGTCTGGGTACCCCTGGGCTTTCTGATCACCGGGATCCAGTACCTGCTCACCGCGATCAAGAACCTGACGTCGCGGGACGTCTACCTGTCGACCGGCGTGCTCGACGGCTACAAGGACACGGAAACGGAAGTCTGACGCAGGGCAGAACGCCCGGGGGAACGCACGATGACGACAATAATGGTTACCACCATGATCGCCCTGCTGCTGCTGGGCTTTCCCATGATGATCCCGCTGATCACCGCGGCGGTGATCGGTTTCTACATGATGTTCAATGGCCTGGGCCAGATGGACACGCTCATCCAGCAGATGATGGCCGGCATCCGCCCCGCCTCACTGATCGCGGTGCCGATGTTCATCCTCGCCGCGGACATCATGACGCGGGGCCAGTCGGCCGAGCGCCTGATCAACATGGTGATGTCCTTCATCGGCCATGTGAAGGGCGGCCTGGCGGTCTCCACCGCCGCCTCCTGCACCCTGTTCGGCGCGGTGTCGGGCTCCACCCAGGCCACCGTGGTGGCAGTGGGCTCGCCCCTGCGCCCCAAGATGCTCAAGGCCGGCTACTCGGATTCCTTCACCCTGGCGCTGATCATCAACTCCAGCGATATCGCCTTCCTGATCCCGCCCAGCATCGGCATGATCATCTACGGGGTCATCTCGGGGACCTCCATCGGCGAGCTGTTCATCGCCGGCATCGGGCCCGGGCTGCTGATCCTGCTGATGTTCTCGATCTACTGCGTGATCTACGCCACCGTGCGCAAGGTTCCCACCGAGCCGAAGTCGAGCTGGGGCGAGCGCCTCACCGCGGTCCGCCTGGCCCTCTGGCCGCTGGGCTTCCCGGTGATCATCGTCGGCGGCATCTACGGCGGCATCTTCAGCCCCACCGAGGCGGCCGCGGCCTGCGTGCTCTACGCCATCTTCCTGGAGTTCCTGATCTTCCGCTCGCTGAAGGTCAACGACATCTACGCCATCGCCAAGTCCACCGGCCTGATCACCGCCGTGGTGTTCATCCTGGTGGCGGTGGGCAATGGCTTCTCCTGGATCATCTCCTTCGCCCAGATCCCCCAGGAGATCCTGGCGGCCGCGGGCATCAACGAGGCCGGCCCCACGGGGGTGCTGATCGCCATCTGCATCGCCTTCTTCGTGGCCTGCATGTTCGTCGACCCCATCGTGGTGATCCTGGTGCTGACGCCGATCTTCGCCCCCGCCGTGGCGGCCACCGGGCTCGACCCGGTGCTGGTGGGTATCCTGATCACCCTGCAGGTAGCCATCGGCTCGGCCACACCCCCCTTCGGCTGCGACATCTTCACCGCCATCGCCATCTTCAAGCGTCCCTACCTGGACGTGATCAAGGGCACACCGCCCTTCGTCTTCATGCTGATCCTGGCCGCGGCCCTGCTGATCATGTTCCCGCAGATCGCCCTGTTCCTGCGTGACCTGGCGTTCCGCTGATCCAAGGAGTAACGACCATGTTCAATCGGATACTGGTCCCGGTAGATGGCTCCAAGGGCGCCCTCAAGGCGCTCGAGAAAGGCGCCGGCCTGCAGCTGCTGACCGGGGCCGAGCTCTACATCCTGTGCGTCTTCAAGCACCACAGCCTGCTCGAGGCCTCGCTCTCCATGGTGCGGCCCGACCGTCTCGACCTGCCCGATGACGCCCTCAAGGAGTACGCCACCGAGATCGCGGTCCACGCCAAGTCCCATGCCGTGGAGCTCGGGGTGCCGGCCGAGCGGGTACGCGCCTTCGTCAAGGGGGGGCGGCCGTCGCGCACCATCGTGCGTTTCGCCCGCAAGCGCGAGTGCGACCTGATCGTGATCGGCTCCCAGGGAACCAACGGCGACAAGAGCCTGCTGCTGGGCAGCGTCGCCCAGCGGGTGGCCGGCTCCGCCCACTGCCCGACCCTGATCGTCTGACCCTCGCGCGCCCCCTCGCCGGGCCGGTTCCCCCCGCATGCCATGCGGGTGCGGAACCGGCCCGGCCCTGTTAGAGTCCCATGGATTCCGCGCATTACCTTACATCCACCCGAGGCGCGCGCGCGCCAACGTACAAGGTTCCTTCATGAAGACACTGCTGACCTCCGCTTCCCTGGCGGCCCTGCTGGCCGCCGCGCCCCTGGCACTGGCCGCCGCGCCGGAGACCGACAACGAGAAGCTGGGCTACAGCCTCGGCGTGACCCTGGGTCAGAGCATCCAGCAGGACGTCGAGGACCTGGACATCGATGCCTTCACCCAGGCCATCCGTGACGTCTTCGACGGCGGCGAGCTGGAGATGAGCGACGAGGAGATGGCCGAGGCCCTGACGACGTTCCAGCAGGAGGCCATGGCCGCCCGCGAGGCCGAGGCCGAACAGCGCTCCGCGGCCAACCGCGCCAAGGGCGAGGCCTACCTGGAAGAGAACGCCCAACAGGACGGGGTGACGGTCACCGACTCCGGCCTGCAGTATCGCGAGCTGGAGTCCGGCGACGGCGCGACCCCCGGCGCCGATGACACCGTCGAGGTCCACTACGAGGGCACCCTGATCGACGGCACCGTCTTCGACAGCTCCTACGAGCGCGGCGAGCCGGTGAGCTTCCAGGTCGGCCAGGTCATCGAGGGCTGGCAGGAGGCCCTCCAGCTGATGAGCGTGGGCGACACCTGGGAAGTGGTGATTCCCTCCGACCTCGCCTACGGCGCCCAGGGACAGGGTCCCATCGGCCCCCACGAGACGCTGATCTTCAAGGTCGAGCTGCTCGACGTAGCCGGTGAATGATCCGGCCCGGATGAACGCCCTCCGCTGCCTGACCGCTGCCGGCCTCTGCCTGGGGCTGGCCGCCCCGCTGGCCGCCCAGGAGCCGCCGGCAGAGCTGCCAGGCCTGGGGGCCGACCGGGACGATGTCAGCGTGCTCGGCGTCTCCTCGGGGGGCTACATGGCTACCCAGCTGGCGGTGGCCTGGCCCGAGCGGTTCGCCGGGCTGGGGGTCGCGGCTGCCGGCCCCTGGGCTTGCGCCCGGGGTTCCCTGGGCCTGGCCCTGGGCCAGTGCATGACGACCCGGCGAGGCATGCCGGACCCGGCGGAGCTTGAGGACCGCTACCAGGGGTACCGCCAGCGCGAGCTGGTCGGCAACCCCGAGGCCCTGGCCGAGCTGCGGGTCTTCATCTGGCATGGGGCCAACGACGAGACCGTGGTCCCGCCACTGGGACATGCGCTTGCCGAGCAGTTCCGCGACTGGCTGGCCTCGCCCGATGACCAGCTGAGGTTCATGGAGAGCGAGGAGGCCGGCCATGGCTGGCCGCTGGCGGCGCCGCCGGGCACGCCCGTGGACACCCTGGCGGACTGCCGCGCGGGAGGCGGTACTCACCTGCTGGCCTGCGACCTGGACATCGCCGGAGAGATGCTGGGCTGGCTGCACGGCGACCTGGCGACCCCCGAGCCGGGCGAGCCCCGGGGCGAGCTGGTGCGCTTCGACCAGTCGGATTTCGACGCCCGCGGACTGGGTGACACCGGCTACCTGTTCGTCCCGGCGGGCTGCAAGGAGGGAGGCTGCGAGCTGACCGTGGCGCTGCATGGCTGTGCCATGGACGTCGAGCAGATCGATGAGACCTTCGTCCGACACAGCGGCCTCAACGAGTGGGCCGCTGCCAATCGACGGCTGGTGCTCTACCCCCAGGCGGAGACCAGCCTGCCCAACCCCCAAGGGTGCTGGGACTGGTGGGGCTTTGCCGAGAGCACCTGGCAACTCGACCCCCTGCATGACAGCCGGCAGGGCTCGCAGACGGGCGCGCTGATGGCCATGATCGAGCGCCTGCAGCAGGCACCCGACGGAAGGTGAGCCGGCCGGCGCCTCACCCCTCGGCCAGCGCCTTTTCCAGGGCGGCCTGCAGCGGCCCGGAAGTGGGAGAGTGCAGCACCCGACGGAGAATCTCGCCGTCGCGGTCGACCAGGAAAAGCGAGGCGCTGTGATCGATGGTGTAGGCCATGGCCGAGTCCGGGGTCTCCACCTTGCGCCAGATCACGCCATAGCGCTCGGCCAGTTCCTCGAGGGCCTCCTGACTGCCGGTGGCGCCGATGAACGCCTCCCCGAAGAAGGCCAGGTACTCCTTCAGCCGTGCCAGGGTGTCACGCTCGGGGTCCACCGAGACCATCAGCGGGACCACCCGGCGCCGCTGTTCGGGGTCGAGGCGCCCCATCACCTGACGCACCACGGCAAGGCTCATCGGGCAGACGTCCGGGCACCAGGTGTAGCCGAAGAAGACCACCGCCAGCTGGTCATCGTCGAGCTGGCTCAGCGAGAACTCGCCCTCGGTCGAGGGCAGCTCGATCGGCCCCCCCTGGGGCTCGCCGTTCGCCTGCCCCCTCAGCTGCTGCTGGTAGAGGCCAAGGCCGACGGCCACTACCACCAGTATCGCGCCCAGTCCCAGCCAGATGCCTCGCCGCTTCATGATCACCGCCTCGCCACGTCGAAGTCGAACCAGCTTCCCAGACGCCCCTGCGGGGTGTCCACCACTACCTTCGCGCGCCAGGGCATGACCGCCTCGGTGCAGATCGCCACCTGCCCCTCCCCGCGGAAGACGCCGCCGCCCGCGGCCTCGAGGGGAAAGCGGTGCAGCCCCATGTCCATGTCGCGGCCGACGAAGTCGACGCGGGCGGACTCGGCGTCGATGCCCGCCAGGCGCACCTCCAGCGGCAGGCGCTCCAGGGCCCGGATGGGGCCGTCGGACCCGATCGCCAGGCGCAGCGAGATGCCCTGCCCCAGGCGCGCCGTGCAGGGGGCCGTATGCAGGTCGCAGGGGGCCTCCACCGGCGGATGCCACTGCACGCCGGCCTCGTCGCGCAGACTGTAGCGAGTCAGGTACCAGAGCGCCACGGCGAGGGTCAGCAGGGTGAGGATGATCAGCAGGCGCAGCAGCGGGGGGCGGGCCGCGCCGGTCGACGACAGGATGCGCTGTGGCATGGCGGAGAACGGGGCCTCCATCGGTGGCAGGATGGAGGTAAGCTTATCAGCATTTGCCTGCGGCGAAGTGCGCAAGGATGTCGCAGGGGGAGCATCGCGAGGGAGGTGTCATGGAAGGCGTGGGCAATGCACTGGGGCCGCTGTTCCTGCTGATCCTGCTGGGCGCCGGGCTCGGCTGGTGGCGCCAGCCGGGCGGCGACTTCTGGCCGCGCATGGAACGGCTGATCTACTTCCTGCTGTTTCCCGCCATGCTGGTCTCGACCCTGGCCACCGCGGACGTCGCCCAGGTGCCGGTGGCCCGGCTGGCCCTCGCCCTGCTCGGTGCCATGGGCCTGTTCGGCCTGCTGCTGTGGGGGTTTCGGAACCGGCTGCGACTCGATGCGCCAGCCTTTACCTCCGCCTTCCAGGGCTCGCTGCGCTTCAACACCTATGTCGGCGTGGCCGGGGCCGCCGCCCTGCACGGCAGTGCCGGGGCCACGGTGGCCGCGGTCGCGGTAGCGCTGATGGTACCGGTGGTCAACGTGCTCTGCGTGGTGAGCTTCATCGCGGCCGGGACCCTGGGTTCGGCGAGCCTGGGCAAGAGCCTCGCCGCCCTGACCCGCAACCCGCTGATCCTGGCCTGCCTGGCCGGCATCGTCCTCAACCTCAGCGGCATCGGGCTGCCCGGCTGGAGCCAACCCGGCCTGGAGCTGCTGGGGCGTGCCGCCCTGCCGCTGGGCCTGGTGGCCGTGGGCGTGGCGCTGCGTCCCGCCGCGCTGCTGAGGCTTGACCGCGGGGTCTGGGCCGCCAACATGGTCAAGCTGGGTCTGATGCCGGCCCTCGTGCTCGCCCTGGCCCTGCTGCTGGGCCTGGACCCGGTGACCCGCGACGTGGCGCTGCTCTTCGCCGCCCTGCCCACCGCCACCTCGGCCTATATCCTGGCCCGCCAGCTGGGCGGAGACGCCGAGCTGATGGCGGCCCTGATCACCGGCCAGACGCTGCTCGCCATGGTGACCCTGCCGCTCTGGCTGCGTCTCGCCGGCTGACGGCACGCCGCTAACGAAAAGCGTTCGCATTTGCATTGACAGCGCAAACAGGAATGGTTACGCTTTAACCGTGGCGTTGATGAGGCGCCACGCCGGGCAGGAACCCGCCAGTTTCCTGCCCTGGTTTCTCCCTCTCATTGCTAGTCACGGTCCCTTTGCCGCCCCGCCCGGGGCGGCTTTCTTTTGGTTCATCGCACTACCCCGACGACGTCCTTTTCCCCATACGACGGCGCCCCCGGCACCTGTGGGATGCCGGGGGCGCGGACAGGGCAGGTCCTGGCGGGGGTCAGTCGACCCGCTTGAAGATCAGGTCCCAGACGCCGTGCCCCAGCTTCTCGCCGCGCGCCTCGAACTTGGTCAACGGGCGAAACTCGGGGCGCGGCACATAGGGGGCCGTCTCGGGGCCGGCGGTGTTGGCGAAGCCGGGGGCGGCGTCCATCACCTCGGCCATCCACTCGGCATAGGCCTCCCAGTCGGTGGCCATGTGCAGGGTGCCACCGGGCTTGAGCCGTGTGCGCACCAGCTCGACGAAGGCGGGCTGCACGATGCGCCGCTTGTGGTGCTTCTTCTTCGGCCAGGGGTCGGGGAAGAACAGCTGCAGGGTGTCGAGGCTCGCCTCGGGCAGGCACTGCTCGAGCACCGCCAGGGCGTCCTCGCGATAGACGCGCAGGTTGGTCAGGCCGCGCTTGTCGGCCTCGTCGAGCAGCTTGCCGACCCCCGGCGCATGCACCTCGATGCCGATGAAGTCGGTATCCGGGTGGCGCTCGGCCTGCTCGATCAGGGAGGCCCCCATGCCGAAGCCCACCTCCAGCACCCGGGGTGCCTGTCGCCCGAACAGGGCATCGAGGTCCTGGCGGCCATCGGCGAGGGAGAGCCCCAGACGCGGCCAGACCTCCTCGAGCCCCCGGGTCTGAGCCTGGGTCATGCGGCCGGCACGCAGCACATAGCTCTTGATGCCACGGCGGTGCAGCGGGGCGTCCGGGCCCTCGGGGCCGGTGGTCTTGTCGTCGTGTCGCGGGTCGGTCATGGCGCGGGAGCTCTTGTCGGGAGAAACGCTTGCCTGGAAGAAGCTGGGGGCGCGTATTGTAGCGGCTCAGGACGCCGCCGGGTACGGTAGGCAGACAATGCCAACCGGACACTCGAGGCTGACCCGGCGCCTCTCGCGAATCCGCGCAACCATAACAGTCAGTCAAGACAAGGAGGGTCAGAATGCAGGACAGGGGATGGTGGCTGGGGGCGGCGCTCTCCGGCGCCCTGGTGGTGATGGCCGGTGCCTTCGGCGCCCATGCGCTGGAGGGGCAGCTGGCCCCGCGGCTGGCGGCGGCCTTCGAGACCGGGGTGCGCTACCAGGCGTGGCACACCCTGGCGCTGCTGGCGCTGCTGGCCTGGCGGGCAACGCAACCCCAGACGGGCCAGCGGCTGGCCATGGGGCTCTGGGCGGCCGGCATGGCGCTCTTCTCGGGCTCGCTCTACGCCATGGCGCTCACCGGCGCGACAGGCCTGGGAATGATCACGCCCCTCGGCGGGTTGCTGATGATCGGTGGCTGGCTTGCCCTGGCGGTGGCGGTGCTGCGCGCCCGGCCACCGGGTCAGTCGCCGTCCGGCAGCGCATAGGTGGCGGTGACCAAAGCCATCGGCCGCTCGTCGCCGTCGGAGAAGAGCTGCACCTCGCCCACCGCCAGGCGGCGCCCCAGCTTGAGGATCCGGGCGTTGGCAATGATATCGCGATCGCCCCGGGGCCGGCGCAGGAAGCGGCAATGCAGGTCGCTGGTCACGGCCATGGGCTCGGGGCCGATCTGGGCCAGTATCGCCACGTAGAGGCAGACGTCGGCCAGCCCCATCAGGGTGGGGCCGGAGACGCTGGCCCCGGGCCGCAGGTGCTCGTCCTCGATGGCCAGGCTCATGGTCGCACGCATCTCGTCGACGCCCTCGATGGTCCCCGTCCGCTGGGGAAAGATCTCGTCGAGAAAGTCCTCGATGGCGGCGGCGGTCATCACGGTCATCGGCAGGCTCCTTGGGGTGGTGGTGATGGCGAGGCAGGCCCCACGATAGCCGAGCCGGCCCCTGGCCGACAGTCACCGAACGTCGAGCCCGCCAACGAAGACGCCCCCGCGGCATGACCGCGCGGGGGCGTTCTCTCTGGGGGCTCGGCTCAGGCCGGCCCCCTCCGGCGATGGCCTTACTTGGCCTTGTGCACGGCGCGCCAGTGGTGCAGCAGCGGCTCGGTATAGCCGGCGGGTTGCTCGCGCCCCTTGAAGATCAGGTCGCTGGCGGCCTGGAAGGCGGTCGAGGCGGCGAAGTCGGCGCTCATCGGCGTGTACTCCGGGTCGCCGGCATTCTGCTGGTCGACCACCTTGGCCATGCGCTCCAGGGTCTCGCGGACCCGGGCGGCATCGACCACGCCGTGGTGCAGCCAGTTGGCGATGTGCTGGCTGGATATCCGCAGGGTGGCGCGGTCCTCCATCAGGCCCACGTCATGGATATCCGGCACCTTGGAGCAGCCCACGCCATGCTCGACCCAGCGCACCACGTAGCCGAGGATGCCCTGGCAGTTGTTGTCCAGCTCCTGCTGGAGCTCCTCCTCGCTCCACTGCGGCGACTCGGCCACCGGCACGGTGAGCAGGTCATTCAGGAAGTCCACATCGCCCTGGCCTTCCATCTCGCGCTGCAGGGCCGCCACGTCCACCTGGTGGTAGTGCAGGGCGTGCAGGGTGGCGGCGGTGGGCGACGGCACCCAGGCGGTGTTGGCGCCGGCCTTGGGATGACCGACCTTCTGCTCTAGCATGGCGGCCATCAGGTCCGGCATGGCCCACATGCCCTTGCCGATCTGGGCGCGGCCGCGCAGGCCGCAGGCCAGGCCGACCTGGACGTTGTTCTTTTCGTAGGCCTGGATCCAGGCCGAGCCCTTCATGTCGCCCTTGCGGATCATCGGGCCCGCCTCCATGGCGGTGTGCATCTCATCGCCGGTGCGGTCGAGGAAGCCGGTGTTGATGAACACCACCCGCGAGCTGGCCTCCGCGATGCACGCCTTGAGGTTGACGGAGGTGCGACGCTCCTCGTCCATGATGCCCATCTTCAGGGTGTCGCGGTCCATGCCGAGGATGTCCTCGATGCGCCCGAACAGCGCATTGGAGAAGGCGACCTCCTTGGGGCCGTGCATCTTCGGCTTGACGATGTACATGGAGCCGGTGCGCGAGTTGCGCGGCTCATCCTCGCCCTTCCTGAGGTCGTGCAGGGCGACCAGGCCGGTGACGATGCCGTCGAGGATGCCCTCGGGCAGCTCGTTGCCGTCGGCATCCAGCACCGCCGGGGTGGTCATCAGGTGGCCCACGTTGCGCACGAACATCAGCGAGCGGCCCGGCAGGGTCACGCTGCCGCCGTCGGTGTTCTGCCAGGTGCGATCGGCATTGAGGCGGCGGGTGATGGTCTTGCCGCCCTTCTCGACCTGCTCCTCCAGGTCACCCTTCATCAGGCCCAGCCAGCTGGCATAGACACCGACCTTGTCCTCGGCATCCACCGCCGCCACGGAGTCCTCGCAGTCCATGATGGTGGTCAGCGCCGCCTCGACCACCACGTCCTTGACGCCGGCCGGGTCGGTCTTGCCGATCGGGTGGCTCGGGTCGATCTGGATCTCCAGGTGCAGGCCATGGTTGACCAGCAGCACAGACGCCGGGCGCTCGGCCGGGCCGTTGAAGCCCACCAGTTTGCCCGGCTCCTTGAGACCGGTCTCGCGACCGCCCTCCAGGGAGACCACCAGGTGGCCGTCACGCAGCGCATACTTGACGGCGTCGTGGTGGGAGCCGGTGGCCAGCGGGGCGGCGCGGTCGAGAACGCCGCGGGCGTAGCCGATGACCTTCTCGCCGCGCTTGGGGTTGAAGCTCTCGCCCTTCTCGGCCCCGCCCTCCTCGGAGATGGCGTCGGTACCGTAGAGGGCGTCGTAGAGGCTGCCCCAGCGGGCGTTGCCGGCGTTCAGGGCATAGCGCGGGTTGTTGACCGGCACCACCAGCTGCGGGCCGGCCTGGACGGCGATCTCGCGGTCGACGTTGGTGGTGGTCACCTGGACCGTCTTCGGGGCCTCGACCAGGTAGCCGATCTCCTCGAGGAAGGCGCGGTAGGCGGCCATGTCGCGGATCGGGCCGGGGTGCTCGCGATGCCAGGCATCGAGCTTCTCCTGCAGGCGGTCGCGCTCTGCGAGTAGTTCGCGGTTCTGCGGGGTCAGATCATGGAAGAGGGCGTCGACGCCGGCCCAGAAGGCCTCGGGGTCGACACCGGTGCCCGGCAGGGCCTGTTCGTTGATGAAGCGGTCCAGCTCGGCGGCCACCTGAAGGCGATGGCGAGTGATGCGTTGGGTCATGGGTCGTGCTCCTCATGCTTGGCTGCTCGGTGCCCCCTGGCACCGACCGGCCGGACAGGGAATGGTGACTGCGTAGCGCCAATTTTGTGGAAAATGCTTCCACATGTAAACCCGTCGCGGGACTCTGCTGCCCCGCGCTAGACCAAATGATGAGACCGCGGCCGGCCGGCAAGGCATTGCTGGCCGGGCCGGTGGCTTGCCGCTAGCATGAACGGGCATTGCGGAGGAACCGATGAGCGATTTCACCCCCCTGCAGGCCCTGGGCCCCCTGGCCCCGGCAGACCTGTCCGGACAGGACCTCGAGCGCTACCTGGGTCACTACGGCCTGGCGCCCCTGCTTGCCGAGCACGTGGGTCTCTACGTGGGGTACCTGGAGGCCGGTGACTTCCGCCTCTGGACCCAGGTCTGGAGTCCCGACTCGCCCATCGGCACGGCCTTCGTGGTACACGGCTACTTCGACCACCTAGGCCTCTACCGTCACCTGCTGGAGTGCCTGCTCGCGCGGGGCTGGCGGGTCGTGCTCTGGGACCTGCCCGGCCATGGGCTCTCCAGCGGCCGCCGTGCCTCCATCGACGACTTCAAGGACTATGGCAGCTGCCTGCACCACTTGCAGCAACATCTCGAGGAAGAAGGGCTGGCCCCCCGACCCTGGCTGGGCGTCGGCCAGAGCACCGGGGCGGCGATACTGGCCACCGACGCCCTGACCCGCGGCGATGACGGTGCCTGGTCGGGCCTGGCGCTGCTGGCGCCGCTGGTCCGCCCCTGGGGCTGGAACCAGTCGAGCTGGCTGCACCGCCTGGTGGGCCCCTTCGTGGAGTCGATCCCGCGCAAGTTCCGCGCCAACTCCACGGATGCCGACTTCGCCGACTTCCTGCGCGAGGGCGACCCCCTGCAGGCCGACCGCCTGGCGATGGACTGGGTGGGGGCCATGCGCCGCTGGATGCCGCAGTTGCTGGCGCTGCCGCCTAGCCCGGTCCCCACCCTGATCCTGCAGGGTGAGCAGGACCTGACGGTGGACTGGGAGTGGAACCTCGAGGTGCTGGCGCGCAAGTTCCCCGGCGCCGAGATCCATCGCCACCCCGAGGCCCGTCACCACCTGGTCAACGAGGCCGAGCCGATTCGCCGCGAGCTCTTCACGATCCTCGACCGCTTCATTGCCGGACTGGAGCCGGTCGACACCTCACCCCGGGAGATACACTCGCCATGAAACCCTACCTGTCCCTGCTGCTGGCGACCCTGCTGCTCGCCGGCTGTGCCGCTGCGCCGGAGCAGCCGACCACCCTGCGCCAGGCCCTGTTCGGCCTGGGCGAGCGCGCCGCCGAGCGGCTCACGGCGACGCCGCCCCTGCCCAGCCCGGCGGTCGATCAGGTGCTGCTGGTGGCCAGGCCGGAGGTCGACCCCGCCCTGGGGCTCGGCGACGAGCGCGTGCTCGAGAGCCTGACCCGCGCCCTGCTGGCGGTTCCCGACGGCCCCCAGGTGCTGGAGTGGCGGGATGCCATGGCCGAGGGGGGCGGCGACAACCAGTGGCGCCTGGACAGCCGACTCGTGGCCGACGGCCCCCGGCTGCAACTCTCCGACCGCGAGCTGCTGCCCTATCGCCTGAGCCTGGAGCTGCGGCGCGCCGGGAACGACGCGCCGGAGTGGCACAGCGATATCAGCGGCGCTCTGGACGCCACCGCCCTCTGAGCGGGAAGGCCCTCAGCCCTTGAGCAGGCGATCGAGCTGGCGGTAGCCGATCGCCTCGATCAGCTGGTCCCGCCCGGGACGCGCCTCGTCGACCAGGTCGGCCAGGGTCAGCGCCACCCGCAGGACCCGGTGGTAGGCCCGGGCCGACAGCTTGAGACGCTCCAGCACGCCGGCCAGCCAGGCGCGATCCGCCGCCTGCAGGGCGCAGGCCTCCTCCAGGGCCTGCCCGGCCAGTCGCGCATTCAGTGCGCCGCGGGCCGCCTGGCGGGCCCGGGCCGCCAGCACCCGCTCGCGCACCACCGCCGAGGACTCCCCCGGTTCACGGGAGGTGAGCTGCTCCGGCGCCAGCGCCGGCACTTCCACCTGCAGGTCGATGCGGTCGAGCAGCGGCCCCGAGAGGCGCGCCTGGTAGCGCTGGATCTGGGCCGCCGTGCAGTGGCAGGCCTGGCGCGGGTCGCCCAGGTGGCCGCAGGGGCAAGGGTTCATGGCCGCCACCAGCTGGAAGCCGGCGGGGAAGCGCCTCTCGTGGCTGGCCCGGGCGATATGGATCTGCCCCGACTCCATGGGCTCGCGCATCACCTCCAGCACGTGCCGCGAGAACTCCGGCAGCTCGTCGAGGAACAGCACCCCGCGGTGGGCCAGGGAGATCTCGCCGGGCCGCGGCCGGGAGCCACCGCCCACGAGGGCCACGGCGCTGGCGGTATGGTGCGGGGCACGGAAGGGACGCACGCCCCACTGTTCGGCATGCGAAAGCCCGCTGACCGAGCGGATGGCCGCCACCTCGAG
>NZ_JAWSUJ010000038.1:0-35461 GCF_033549285.1 Halomonas sp. | reverse complement strand
CCAGGGTCGCCCCGCAGCCGTGGACGTCGCCGATCAGGTCGTAGCCCTCGAGGCCGCCTTGCATGCTCAGGTCGCTCCTCACGTCAGTCACCCAGGCGATTGCTCCAGCCCAGCTTGCTGCGCAGGACCTCGTAGAAGTTGTGGCCCAGCGGATGGACCAGCTGCACCCGCCGGGGCTTGCGGCGGATCACCAGCACATCGTCGGGCTTGGCTACGGCACGGGTCTGGCCGTCGCAGCTGATATGCGGGTAGGTCTGGTTGGTCTCGCCGATATGGATGCGGATCTCGCTGGCGGCATCGATGACGATGGGGCGGCTCGACAGGGTGTGCGGGAACATCGGCACCAGGGTGATCACGTCGAGCTTGGGGTGCATGATCGGCCCGCCGCCGGAGAGCGCATAGGCCGTGGAACCCGTGGGGGTGGCGATGATCAGGCCGTCGCTGCGCTGGCTGTAGACGAACTGGTCGTCGATGAAGAGCTCGAACTCGATCATGCGCACCGCCTTGCCGGGATGCAGCACGACCTCGTTCAGGGCATCGCCGTTGCCGACCTGGATGTCGTCCCGGTAGAGTTCGGCATCCAGCAGGAAGCGCTCCTCGAGCTCATAGCGGCCCTCGAGCACCTCGCCGACCCGCGCCTCGATCTCGTCGGGGGAGATGTCGGTGAGAAAGCCCAGGCGCCCGCGATTGACGCCCAGCACCAGGGTGCCGCTGTGGCAGAGGGTACGGGCGGCGCCGAGCAGGCTGCCATCGCCGCCGACCACGATCACCAGGTCGCAGAGCTCGCCCAGCAGGCGTCGACTGGCCTCGGGATGGCCATGGTCGAGCAGCACGGTGGCGGTCCTGTCCTCGATGATGACATGGTAGCCACCGGCGTCGAGGAAGCGGATCAGGCGCTTGAGGGTGTCGACCACCTTGGCGCTCCCCAGGCGACCGATCAGACCGATGTTCTTGAAGGTTGGCATGCGCAGGCCTCTCGCTTCGCGGCCGGTCATTATGGCGACTGGCCACGAGGCGGGCAAACGCCGTCAGGCCGCCGCGAGGCGGCGGCGTTTCAGCCACCACTCGTTGAGCACCAGCGAGCCGATGATGATGGCGCCCCCCAGCCCCAGGCGCACGAGGTCGGCATCGCGGTTCCAGATCACCAGGTTGACCAGCAGGCCCGCGGGGATCAGGGCATTGTTCATGATCGCCAGGGCACCGGCATCGACCCGGGTGGCCCCCAGGTTCCAGAGGAAGTAGCCTAGGCCGGAGGCCACCAGCCCCAGCCACAGCAGCACGCCCCACTGGACCCCGGTGGTAGGCAGGGCGGCGGCATTGCCCAGCAGCGCGAAGGCGGGCACGGCCACTGCCAGGGCGCCGAGGTAGAACCAGCCGAACACGCTGTGACGGGGCAGCGAGGCGGGCAGGCTCGCGGAGAGGCGCCGATAGCCCACCTGCCCCAGGGCGAAGCAGAGGTTGGCGCCCTGGACCACCAGGAAACCCGTCCAGAAACCACTGTCGAGGCCCTGGTAGCGGATCACGGCCGCGCCCAGCACCGCCAGCGACGCAGTCACCAGGTAAAAGGGCGTGAAGCGCCCGAAGAGGGCATCGTCGAGCAGGGCGATGTAGATCGGCGTGAAGATGGTGAAGAGCAGCACCTCCGGCACCGATAGCAGCAGGAAGGACTGGTAGAAGAAGATGTACATCATCCCCAGCTGCACCGCCCCCAGCCCCATCAGCGCGAGTCGCTGGCGGCCGCGCAGCAGCGAGGGGCGCAGGAAGGGCAGGAAGACCAGCACCGCCAGCCCGATCCGCATCAGGACCGCGAAGTAGCTGTCCACCTGGCCGGCCAGGTAGACGCCGATCAGCGAGAACGAGAACGCCCAGAGGACGGTGACACCGACGAGAAGGCCCAAGGTCAACTCCTGATGGCAAAGATGGTTGACGCCGATTATACCCGTCGCGCGCGCCGAGCAAAGTCCGTCGGCGTGATCCGCCCCCTTAGCGCGGGGCGCGACGCAGCCACCAGAGCGCGTGCACGACTCCGGGCAGCCACCCCAGCAGGGTCAGCGCCAGGCTGGCCACTACCCGTCCCCCGCCACCCCGCGAGAGGCCGACCGCCAGCGGCGGCAGCAGCACCGCCAGGGCATGCAGGGCAAGGCGCGGCTCGGCAGGCATCGCCTGGCCCTGCCCCTGGTCTGCGTCCTGCCTGGACGATGCCGGTGTCGGGTCGACCCGGACCCGGTCACCCGCCGCCGGGGTGAAGTGCTGAACGGCCTCGTCGGAGTCGTGCTCGAGCGCCCGGCGATGGGCCTCGTGGTCGATCTTCTGGTCGAGTTCCTCGGCCCCTTCGGCCAGGGTCTCGTGGTAGCGCTCCCACTCCTCCCAGTCGAAGGGGGTCCCCGCGCGAGGACGGTGCTCCCCGGCTTCCCGTGCCCGCGACCAGGCCTTCTCCTCCAGGGTATTGGGACGCTCCTGGTCTCGCTCTCCGTCCAGCCCCTTCTTGGCCATGTACTCCCGAGCATCCATGAGACAACTCCCTTGATGGTGGCAGGCCGGCGCCGCGGCCGGCCCGTGTTCCAGAGTGTGCCATATTGGAGCCGGGAACCGGGGTCGGGTTCCTGAACGCTGGCCGAGGCCCTGGCCAGCGTGAAGAAGCGTTGGCGGCGTGCATACCGGAGAGCCCCGCGAGTCGGCTATGCTGGAGGCGAGACACGGCTGCGGCCCGTGCCTGGCATCGCGAACGCTGGCTGCAGCCCAGGCCATTACTGTCCGGCACAAGGAGACACGCCATGCCCAACAAGGCCCCTACCACCGTGCGCGAGATCATGTCCCGCGACTGCTACCGGGTTACCGGCAAGACCTCGGTCTCCACCCTGGCCGAGGGCCTGGCGCTGCATCGGCTGCCCGGGGTGCCCGTGGTCGACGAGCGGGACCACCTGATCGGCTTCATCTCCGAGCAGGACGTGATGGGCAAGGTGCTGGAAAGCTCCTACCTCAACGAGGAACCGCCGCTGGTGCGGGAACTGATGCGCAACGAGGTGCTCTCGGTGCCGCCCAACAAGAGCATCACTGACCTGGCCCAGGAGATGCTCGGCGCCAAGCCCAAGGTCTACCCGGTGGTCGAGCAGGGCCGGCTGGTGGGTATCGTCACGCGCCGCGACGTGCTCAGCGCGCTGCTGCGCATGCGCCACTCCTGACTCCCCTGCTCTGCGCGCCCTGGACACCCGGCCCGGCGCCGGGTGTCGTCGTTTCCAGGATAAGGAGAAGAGAGAGCGACAAAGCAAAGGGGGGCGTCAAAGAAAAGCCGCCCCATGAGGCATGGAGCGGCAAGATCGAAAGTGCAAGCCGAGGCAACAGTGTTAGCGACTGCTATCGCGTTGCTGCCTACGCCCATTCTGACAGCGCCACGCGGAAAAGTTCGTCGGCCGGTAAAAAAATATCGCTGCAGGGACCTACTTCGGGCACCGCAGCCTCTCATGCCCTTCGGCAAGGCAGAGAAAAACAGCGACTTAGCATGAGGGGAGCAAAAAAAGTCCCGGGGCCGCTTGCAAAGGCTAACCGATTGGTTTTACTATCGAAATCGCTTCGCGGGTGTAGCTCAATGGTAGAGCAGAAGCTTCCCAAGCTTAAGACGAGGGTTCGATTCCCTTCACCCGCTCCAGTAGCCATTTAACCTACTGATCTTCAAGATTTTTCCCGCCTTTCATGGGGTTAGGTGCTACAGGAATGGCTACAGAAGTGGCTACACCTGATCCCCGCTCCAGTGCTATCCTCGCCCTACTCGAACACTGGTCGAATAGAGGGCGAACGACATGGCCAGAGGCAAGCCCGCCGACACCCGAAGCCTTCGCCAACGAGGCAACATCTGGTTCATCCAGAAGCGGCTTTCTCCTACCCTCTCCAAGCACCTCGGTAAGAAAATCCTCCAGCAGAGCACCCAGACGGGCGACCTCGATGAAGCCTGTCGGATACGAGACAGAGTGCTGGCCGACCTCGGTGACCTTGAAGCCCAACTGAAGGGGGAAGCCTCGCAGCGCCAGCAGAGGCGCATGTTCCTCCAGGCACGGGACCAGCTCAGGGTGAAGTGGACCCCGAAATTCGGACCAGGCGCTAAGCTCTGATCAGACCGACCAGGAGACCCTGATCATGAGCAAGAAACGTCGGCAGTACAGCAGCGAGTTCAAGGCCAAGGTAGCCCTCGCTGCGCTGAAGGGCGATGAGACCACCTCGGCACTGGCGGCTCGCTTCGAGGTGCACCCGTCCATGGTGAGCCAGTGGAAGCGCGAGCTGCTGGACAACGCCGCCGGTCTCTTCGAGGGCAGCAGCGGCAAGGCCGCTCAGAAGAACCAGGAGGAGATCGATACCCTCTACCGCGAGATCGGCAAGCTGACGGTGGAACGCGATTTTTTATCACGCAGGCTCGATCGTTGAGCCGGGCGCAGCGCCTGGCCATGATCGAGCCGCCATCTTCCGCTACCCCGAGCCTGAGGCGACAGTGTCAGCTGCTGTGCATCAGCCGCTCGTCGCTTTACTACCAGCAGCGCGAGTGGCTGGCCGAGGACTTGGTGCTGATGCGCCTGATCGATGAGCAGCACCTGTTGACGCCGGTCTACGGTTCACGCCGGATGACCGTCCATCTCAACCGGCTGGGCCACCGGGTCAACCGCAAGCGGGTCCGCCGCCTGATGCGTCAGATGGGGCTCCAGGCCGTCTACCCGCGACCACGGACCAGCCTGCCGGGCAAGGGGCACCGCATCTACCCTTACCGGCTACGCGGTCTGATGATCGACCGGCCGAACCAGGTGTGGGCGACCGATATCAGCTACATTCCGCTGGCACGCGGATTCATGTACCTGGTGGCGGTGATGGACTGGCACAGCCGTCGTGTCCTGTCGTGGCGGGTCTCCAACACCTTGGACACGGACTTCTGTGTCGATGCCCTGGAGGAGGCTCTGGCACGTCACGGACCGCCCGAGATCTTCAACACGGATCAGGGGTGCCAGTTCACCAGTCAGGCCTTCACCGGCGTCCTGGAGGCTCACGGCGTGACCATCAGCATGGACGGCAAGGGCTGCTACCGGGACAACATCTTCGTGGAGCGGCTCTGGCGCAGCGTGAAGTACGAGTGCGTCTACCTGAAGGCCTTCAGGGACGGGGCCCACCTGAAGCAGGAACTGGGCAGCTACTTCGCCTGGTACAACCAGGAGCGGCCCCACCAGGGATTGGACGATGCAACACCGGATGAGATGTA
Source organism: Halomonas sp. (assembly GCF_033549285.1). Lineage (GTDB taxonomy): Bacteria > Pseudomonadota > Gammaproteobacteria > Pseudomonadales > Halomonadaceae > Halomonas. Next base: position 30,225 of record NZ_JAWSUJ010000038.1, on the reverse strand, counting down.
CTTCCCTCAACCAGTGAAACAGGCGGCCTGACGCCGATGATGATCCGATCCGAGCTTAGATGACCTGTCAGGTGGTCTGAAGGATGGGGTCCACTTTACACCCAACGAAGTCGATAGACCTGCTACAGGCTATCCAGAAGGCTCGTCCCTTGAGCCATCCTTTTCGATCATCACCAGCACATTCTCGAAGGCAGTCGGTCAGACTGGCGGTATCGTCCGTCTGCTGGTCCGTCCGTCTGAAGGGAACCGACTGTCTCCGACAATGAGGACGAATCACTATGCCTACACCGAACCCGACGATTCCACTGACCCACACGCCCACCGATACGGCTGATGGTCTGCACGAGAGTTCCCGTCTAGGAACGAGCCCCGAGACTCCCTCACCGGATCATCCAGTAGAGTCACCCATCGTCCAAATCTGGACAGATGGTGCCTGTAGCAGCAACGGACAGAGTAACCCTCAGGGAGGCTGGGGGGCTGTCCTGTTCAGTCCATCGGCAGGGAGGCGCCTGAAGATCGCCGGTAAGCTCCAGGGTGAGCCGGTGACCAACAATCGAGCCGAGTTGACCGCCGTCATTGAAGCGTTGTCAGCACTGAAGAAGGCGTCAACCGTAGACCTGACCACCGACAGCGAGTATGTCATGAGGGGAGCCAAGGAATGGCTTCACGGTTGGAAACGGAAAGGCTGGAAGACGGCCAGCAAGAAGCCCGTCAAAAATGCCGACCTGTGGCAGCAGCTCGATCAACTGCTGAAGGTCCACTCCGTCCGGTTCCACTGGGTCCGTGGTCACTGTGGACACCCAGAGAATGAACTGGCGGATACCTTGGCGGTGGCTGGCGCTGAGGGTGAGTCAGTGAAGGAGTATGGCTAATCGTTCCCGACCGTCCCTGGTCAGGAGCCATCTTCCTGATGGTGGAAACTCCAGAGCGACTGCCATCAAGACTCCGGGTTCCCGGTCCTTGACCATGACGCATGTTTCGTACTTCCCATGCTGGGCGTAGATTTCAACTGGCGTCATACCCTGAGCCTAGCCGAGCCTGTGAGGCGTTCCGTACGAGATCGGTTCGGCGAACTGTAAGACATCGCTGACACCTCCGTTACGATATTCGATGCCGTACCTAGTCATTTCAGCCACCGCTACCCCATCAGTCTGGAGCCGGTCGAATGCACGGATGACCTTCAGGTTGAAGGCCGGGCTGATCCACATGGCGTATGCGTAGACCAGCTCCTTGACGACGAAGGTGCCGCCGGAGCGACCACGCTTAGAATTGATCGGGTCTAAGGTGTGATTTCCCACCTTTAGCTCATCGATCAGATCGGTAGCCTTGTCATAGCGGAGCCTTTGGCTCGGCTTGTCCTTCGGATCACCCCCGGATGCCTTTTGGAAGTCGTTGAGGTTGTAGCGACCGGCGTCGTCTTGGCGAACTGTCATGTCTGCGACGGTGAGGGTCTGGTTGTTGCTCTCTCGCAAAATCTGACTGGCCATCAAGGCGTTGGTCCTGTCGATGTGCTCATGTGGCGGCTTGGTCGAGGCTGTAACGAGAGCCGATCACGGTGGCAGGAAGTGCGGACACGCAAGGATTCAGTCTGCATGTGATCCATCGACTGGGGGCTTGGTGTCTGACTCCGTGTGGACGCTACAGCGACAGAGGAACGGGACTCCGACCCTCGATGATCTCCCGACGATGTCTGACTAAGTCTCGCACCAACCTACCCCCGGCCATTTTATGGCGCATAACTGAGCCGGTATTGATGTATATAGAGCTTCGCGATTCCCCCATGGTGCCCTTGGAGCTGGAGCCATGGCTGGTCAAGTGATCGACTTTTTGATGGCCACCTGGAGATGAGCAACTGGCTGTCGCATGTTCTCAACGCTGCTCACCGGCTGGTCACCTTGGTGGCCTCACCACAGAGGTTCGCTGGGCTCACCGTGTTGCGTTCAGGGTAAGAAGTTCTGGAGGTTGAGGGTAAGACCGCGAAACAGGCTCACCCTCTTCCGATGCCGGACTTGGTAGGATTTGGCTCTTACCCTTGCCTCTTGGCTGCTCGCTGGACTGTGCTGACACCACACCCGATGATGTCGGCAGTCTTGCGGACGCTGAAGCCTTGCTCTCGAAGCTCTATGATCCTCCGATGTAGTCCTTCGTTCACGGGGCGTCCCTTATAGCGTCCCTGCTCCTTGGCCTTCTCGATGCCCTCAGCCTGACGTCTACGCCTGTCCTCATAGTCCTTCCTAGCGACAGCCGCCAGCATGTCGAGGAGCATGGCATTGACTGCATCGAGCATCCGCCCTGTGAAGTCATCACTGGCATTGACGGTCAGTGCCGTGTGGCTGGTCGGCAGATCGAGAGACACAACCCGAAGACCTGCACTCTGGATGGCAGCCTTGAGCCTGTCCCAATCGCTCTTCGTCAGGCGGGTCAGTCGGTCTACCTGTTCGACAAGGAGGACGTCACCCGGCTGTGCGTCATCGATGAGTCGCGCCAGCTCTGTCCGGTCAGCCCTAGTCCCACTAGCGTTCTCCACATACCACGAGGCAACCCTAGCGCCCTTCTCCTGGGCGAAGCTGGTCAGCGCCTCACGGGCACGGCTGGCGTTCTGGTCATCGGTGGAGGCTCTGAGGTAAGCACGGATGAACATTGCGGTGGCTGCTCCTTTGGCCCTGTGTTCGCTTGGATGTATTCAAAATAAGTGTGCTCGTTTGGGTTGTCAAGACATGGATGTGAACACGGATGAGCACGGTCCTAGTGCGTATTCTATGAGGTACACCCTAATGACACCGAAAAAAGTCGATGAGGATCAGAATCATTCATGCTAATGGAATAGCTTCACTACGATGACATGCTCTATAAAACTGCTACAATCATCCGGTGGCAACTGTAATGCGAAATGCTGGGTGTCATTAGTTACGTAGAGCAGCTTGGCGTTAAGAACCAAGCGCCTCACATATAGCAGGGAGTCATAATAATGAAGGCTAGTACCTTGGTTTTATCTGTAGCAGTGATGTCTTTGACCGCTTGCTCTTCTCTAAAATATGAGCGTAGAGTTGCCGAACTGACAGAAAATCGACAAGACATGAGCAACTGGAACCTGTATCAGGTACGTGCATGGCCGAAAGGCACAATGCCTGAGGATTTCAGCTCACCATCAGATTTTTATACTAAGAAAGTTGAGGCTCAATGCTTAGCGAGTTTCTCCGATGGGGCTAAGAGCATTCAGTCACAACTCAATAACCCGGGAAACGGGCTTGATTACAAGAAATACAAGTTGGCACAAGCTGAAGCCAAGGTGGTTATGGACTATGCTGAGCAGTGTGCTGATGATTTAGGAGCTGATGCTCATTTCAGGCTCGTGCACGAAGAAAAGAATTCTTGGTATGATCTTGAAGGATGGGTGAAGACTAGTCGTTACTACGACAAGTACCGCAAACTAGCTGCCAAAGACTTGGTTAAAGCAAAAGAGCGAGACCGAGAAACCACCGCTACTGTACTAGGTGTCATGGCTGTTGGCGCAGCAGCCATGGCGGCTGGTTATAGTGCTGGTGCAGGTGGCGGAAGTAGTTACGTAAACCCTAATCAGCACTGGGTTTCAGGTTACTACCGTTCAGATGGGACATATGTTCCTGGTCACTGGAGAACTGACCCTAACAGAGTTTGCTATGACAACATTAATGGCTGCCGGTGAGCTGTAGCTTCAGCATCAATGTTACCGAAGCTATAATTTAAATTATGCAACCCTGTGATACACCCTATCCATTTATAGGATTCTGACATGCAACAACTTTCATACTGGCAGACAACGAAAGCCTTCAAAAACATTCAATTATTAAGACCCTGCGCATAGAACCATAACAAACACAAAACTCATGTTCAGCACTGAGGTTATATATATGAAAATAATTGTTGGCTATATTTTCTTGGGGGTGATTTTTATTGCTTCAGGGTGCACTACCATAATAGGCACTGACACTGATTTTAGCAGGTGGACTGGCAGCGACACTTACAGTGGTAATGGAGGGCTATTAGATGAACACGAAGGTGTGGAATTCTGGCGAGCCGGAGCTCCTGAGCGAGAATTTTCAATCGTCGGCATAATTACTCAAAACAAGCGCTCCAGCACTATGCATGATGCAATGTTTGGCAACGTTAACCGTGGCGAAATTATTAGCATAGTGATGAACAACAATGCTGATGGTGTTATAACCACCGATTCGCAGAGATACATCTCAGGATATACCACAACTATACCTCAGAGCATTCCTTCTTCAGCCAACACTAAAGCCAAAATCAGGGAAAACTCTGCCATGATCGTCTTCAAGTACGTAAAGTAAGCTCAAGAACCACCTCTTAATCATTGCGAGTGAGAACTGACTCAAGCTTCCTCACTCGCATCTTATAAGTATCCGAACATCACTCGCTCAGTTTTCGTGCTTTATCTGCAAGTATCCACTCGGCCTGTCCTGGCTTGCGAATCCAGATGTCCCGCCAAGCATTTCTAGCTGTATAATTAGCAACCTTTCTGGCCCATTCAGCTGGAGTAAAGCTTCCATCTTGATCAGTCACTCGCTCATGAGAGATAACCCCATGATACGTACGTCCCTTATAAACCATTTTTACTTCAGCCCCATTCGGGAGAAACAAAGTTTTCCACTGAAAGCCTCGACTGGGATCGCCGTAGGCATGACTATTGGGAGCTTGCTCTTCTTCAAACGCCTTCAGCCCTTCTTCAGTCCAGAAAGATGGGTCCAAGCCATTCACATCTAGAAAACCCTCGACCTGATCAACGGCTAAGATACAAGGGTCAACTTTTCCTCCTGACCGGATCACTATCTTGTCATAGAGGTCTTTGGGGAATGGGATGTAGATAGTCTCCATTCGAATAGCTCCTTTGAGTGATTACAGGAGCAAAGATAGCAATGCCGAAGATAGGCGTCAATAGTTTTTTTAGTAGTGAACATAGCAATGCAACCGCATCCCTGCCTTCTGACGCAAATTGGTGAGCACTGCCATAGCTAAGGCAGAGTCTTCTATCAGGGGTCTCGCAGCTAAAAATATCGACATTTCCAAGAGCTAAGGGATTTCAAATGGTGGACTTTAGTCGGCTACAGAGATGGCTACACTAATGGCTTCAGATGGCTACCAAAAAATTGTAAAATATTGATTATAAAGGCATATTAGAGGATAAAGGCGATTCCCTTCACCCGCTCCAACACGGCGCCATCCAGCATCAACGAACGACCGCCCTCCTCCGCAAGCGCCTGATTCACCTCAAAAGTCTGTCACACAGCGTCAAGACACGTCATCGTGTATGGCTGGGATTCGTGCATGGCATCCTGTATGTTTCGACCACGACTTGGCCTTCTCGCCAGGGATGCAGCGAACCTCCAACAAGCGCCGACGTCGTCTTGCTATCGTCCATTAGCCGAGAGCATCTCAGGTCTGTTGGCGCCGATGGCCGCCACACCACCATCAGCCCTGGGCTCTGACATATCCTGCATCACCGGGCCCGGCAGCGACCGGGCCCGACCATCCGGAGTCGCGACCCATGGCCCTGTTCCTGCTGGTCCTCGCCGTCTGCCTGGCCATCTTCGGCGGCATGATCGCCCTGCTGATGCTGTCAGGCACCCCGCGCTATCGCACCGAGCCCGAGCACCTGCTGGAGCTTTTCGACAAGGCTCTGGAGAGTCGCGTCGGCGAGACCGAATGGAACGCCATCATCGGCTACACGATCCGCCATGACGACTACCTGGACGGGATCCGGCGCCGCGCCCAGCGTCTGATGGACGAGCACGGGCGCCATGGCCGCGTAACCCGCGGCAAGGCGCTGCTCGACGCCTCCGGCCAGGAGGAGCTCGCGGCCCTGCGCGACCACCTGGCGGCGCATACCTCGCTGCAGCGCCGCCAGGACTGAGCCCAGCGTTGAAGAGCCATCCGACAGAGTGTGGTGTCATGTCCCTGACATGCCCAGCCGGAGGCCGTCCATGACCAGTGCCATCCGCCAGATCCCCCTCGACACCGCGATCCACCATCATGCCCACGATTTCCACCAGATCGTGATCGGCCTGCGCGGCGAGGCGGAATTCGAGATCGAGGGGTTGGGAGGTTCCATCTCGGCCTTCTCGGGATGCATCGTGCCGGCCAACCACATGCACTACTACGCCGGGACCGGCGACAACCGCCAGCTGATCCTCGACCTGCCCTGCGATGCCTTTGCGGTCACCGGGCATCACCACGAGCTGGTGCACCTGTTCGATGCCCCGCGCTTCTTCGCGCTCGACACCTCGCTGCGCCACTACCTGGACTTCCTGCTCCACGAGCTCAGCCTGCTCTCGCGCCAGGCGCCCATCGATCCCATCCACAACGAGCGCCTGGCCGGCACCCTGCTGGGCTCCCTGCATGCCCGGCTGGCCACCGAGCCGCCGGCACCGGGACGCCCCCTCGACCTCGCCGCCCTCGACCGCTTCATCGACCGCCACCTGGGTAGCCGACTGCGCGTCGCCGACCTGGCTGCCGAGGCCTGCCTGAGCGAGGCGCACTTCAGGGAGCGCTTTCGTCAACGCACGGGGCTCTCCCCCTGGCAGTACGTCATGCGCCGCCGGCTCGAGTGCGCCCGCCAGATGCTCCAGCAGAGCCACCTGCCGCTCTCCGAGATCGCTGCCCTGACCGGCTTCACCAGCCAGAGCGCCCTCTCCCGGGCCTGCCGCCAGGCCTTCGGCCATCCCCCCAGCCAGCTGCGACGCGCCCGGAGCCAACGGCTCGCCTCGCAGGCCCCATGCCGTTAGACGAAGGTCGAAATTTCAACCCTCCCGCGGCCAAAAACCGTGGAAACGTGAAAACAGGCCGGGAAATCGACAAGCAGGACACTGCGCGCCGCCCTACCCTCAGGGAATGCCCCGCGACCGCCTGCGACCCTGCGCCGCAGCGGCCGGGCCCTGCCCTCTGACGACGGGTGACAACCGGGGGACCTAGATGCTCAACGCCCACACCATGCTCGACGCCAACACCTGGCGCCAGGAACTCGACACTCTCTTCGCGCGCATCAGTGACCACTACGTGATCGACGAGGATGCCTTCGTCGGCGAACTGGTCAAGGTTCTCGATGCCAACAGCGAGGACTTCCGGCGCATCGCCGGCAAGACCGCCGAGCTGGTGCGCGAGGTCCGCGAGATGGATACCGCCGTCGACACCATCGACGAGCTGCTTCAGCAGTACAGCCTCGACACCCACGAGGGGCTGATGCTGATGTGCCTGGCCGAGGCAATGTTGCGCATTCCCGACAAGGCCACCGCCGATGCCCTGATCGAGGACAAGCTGGGCCCGGCCGACTGGCAGGCCCACGTCGGCAAGAGCGAGTCCTGGATGGTCAACGCCTCCACCTGGGGGCTGCTGATGACCGGGCGCGTGGTGACCATGGACAAGCCCCGCGAGGGCAAGCCCTCGACCTTCATCAACAAGATGGTCAACCGCATGGGCGAGCCGGTGATCCGCCGCGCCATGGTTGAGGCCATGAAGATCATGGGCAAGCAGTTCGTGCTCGGCCGTGATATCGACGAGGCGCTGAAGCGCTCGAAGCCGCTGTTCGACAAGGGCTACACCTACTCCTACGACATGCTGGGCGAGGCCGCCCGCACCCGGGCCGACGCCAGGCGCTATTTCGACGACTATGCCCGCGCCATCGAGCAGGTCGGCAAGACCAGCAGGGCGCTGTCGTCGAAGACGCCTTCGCCCTCGATCTCCATCAAGCTCTCGGCCCTGCACCCGCGCTACGAGTTCGGCCGCCGCGAGCAGGTGCTGCGCGAGCTGGTCGGCAGCGTGCGCGAGCTCGCCGCCATGGCCCGCGAGCGTGACGTCGCGGTGACCATCGATGCCGAGGAGGTCGACCGCCTGGAGATCTCCCTGGAGGTGTTCCGCGCCGTCTACGAGAGCGAGACCTGCAAGGGCTGGGGCCACTTCGGCCTGGTGGTCCAGGCCTACTCCAAGCGCGCCCTGCCGGTGCTGCACTACCTCAACCGCCTGGCCGAGTCCCAGGGCGACGAGATCCCGCTGCGCCTGGTCAAGGGCGCCTACTGGGATACCGAGATCAAGGAGTCCCAGCAGCTCGGCGTCGATGGCTACCCGGTCTTCACCCGCAAGGCCTCCACCGACGTCGCCTACCTGGTCTGCGCCCGCTTCCTGCTCTCGGACGCGACCCGCGGGCGCATCTTCCCGCAGTTCGCCACCCACAACGCCCATACCATCAGCACCATCCTCGAGCAGGCCAACGAAGCCACCCGGGCCTTCGAGTTCCAGCGCCTGCACGGCATGGGCGAGGCGCTCTATGATGCCGCCCTCAAGCGCGCCCCCGAAGGGACATACTGCCGCATCTATGCGCCGGTGGGGGCCCACAAGGACCTGCTGCCCTACCTGGTGCGTCGCCTGCTAGAGAACGGCGCCAACTCCTCCTTCGTGCACCAGCTGGTGGATCCCAAGGTGCCGGTGGAGTCGCTCTGCGTGCACCCGGTGGAGACCCTGCGCCAGTACGGCAGCTATGCGAACCCGCAGATCCCCCTGCCGGCCGACATCTATGGCCCCGGGCGTCGTAACTCCCGTGGCTTCGACCTCAACATCCGCAGCCAGTACCAGCCGCTGATGGAGGCCATGGCGAAGACCATGGACAAGACCTGGCAGGCCGGCCCCCTGCTGGCCTTCGAGGTGAAGACCGACCCGGCCAATACCCATGAGGTCACCTGCCCCTACGACCGCCGTCGCCAGGCCGGCACCATCCAGTGGACCACCCGGGAGCAGGCCGGCAAGGCCCTCGACGCCGCCTGGGCCGCCTTCCCGCGCTGGGAGGCCACGCCGGTGGCCGAGCGCGCCGCCATCGTGCGCCGCCTCGGCGACCTGATGGAAGAGCACATGGCCGAGCTGATGACGCTCTGCTCCCGGGAGGGCGGCAAGCTGCTCACCGACGGCATCGACGAGGTGCGCGAGGCGGTGGACTTCTGCCGCTACTATGCCATGAAGGCCGAGGAACTCTTCGCCGAACCGACCCGCCTGCCCGGGCCGACCGGCGAATCCAACGACCTGATGATGGGGGGCAAGGGGGTGTTCGCCGCCATCAGCCCCTGGAACTTCCCGGTGGCGATCTTCTGCGGCCAGCTGGTCGCCGCCGCCGTGGCCGGCAACACCGTGCTCGCCAAGCCCGCCGAGCAGACCTCGCTGATCGCCCATCGGGTGATCGAGCTGCTCTTTGAAGCCGGCATGCCCCGAGACGTGGTGCAGCTGCTGCCCGGCGACGGCCCCACCGTGGGCAGCGTGCTGACCAGCGACCCGCGCATCACCGGGGTCGTGTTCACCGGTGGCACCGACACCGCCCAGATCATCAACCGCGCCCTGGCCGCGCGCGACAATGCCCCGCTGCCCACGCTGATCGCCGAGACCGGCGGCATGAACGCCATGATCGTCGATTCCACCGCCCTGCCCGAGCAGGTGGTGGTGGACGCGGTCCGTTCGGCCTTCCAGAGTGCCGGTCAGCGCTGCTCGGCCTTGCGGGTGCTCTACCTCCAGGAGGACGTGGCCGATCGGGTCATCGAGATCCTCAAGGGCGCCATGGACGAGTTGCAGGTCGGCGATCCCCGCGACCTGGGGACGGACGTGGGCCCGGTGATCGACGAGGACGCCCGCCAGGGACTCACCGCCCATATCGACAGGCTCAAGGGCGAGGGTCGCCTGGTGGCCGAGACACGGCTCGATCCGGCACACACCGCCGACGGCACCTTCGTCGCGCCGGTGGCCTTCGAGATCGACGGTATCGAGGCGCTGGAGCGCGAGCAGTTCGGCCCTGTACTGCACATCGTGCGCTACAAGGCCAGCGAGATCGACCGGGTGGTCGACGCCATCAACGGGCGAGGCTATGGCCTGACCTTCGGCGTGCACAGCCGCAACGAATCCTTCGCCGAGGAAATCGCCCGGAAGGTTCGTGTTGGCAATGTCTACGTCAACCGCAATATCATCGGTGCCGTGGTCGGCGTTCAGCCATTCGGCGGCCAGGGGCTCTCCGGCACCGGACCCAAGGCCGGCGGGCCGCACTACCTGCTGCGATTCGCCACCGAGAAGACAGTGACCGTCAATACCGCCGCCCTGGGTGGCAATGCGTCACTGCTTGCGCTGGGAGACGAGTGAACCTCACTCATCATCAACAAGAAACTGAAGGAACCCCCTCATGATGGAAAACAATGCCACCAACGGCCTCACGCTAGCGCCTGGCCCGATCGTGGTGCTCGCCACCAGTGTTCTGGCCGGCATGCCTACCAACAAGATGTCGGAGCTATATCCGACCCAATAAACGGGAGAAGTTTCTATGGCTACTGGCGTTTGGATCAGTCTCTTCGCTTACTTTGCGCTCATGATCGCCATCGGCTTTTATGCCATGCGCAAGTCCACCTCCACCTCTGAGGATTACATGCTGGGTGGCCGACAGCTCAGTCCACAAGTGGCGGCCCTGTCGGCCGGCGCTTCGGACATGAGCGGCTGGTTGCTGCTGGGCCTCCCCGGGGCGATGTTCGTATCGGGGCTGGGGTCTGCCTGGATCGGTATCGGCCTGCTCGTGGGTGCGTTCTTCAACTGGACGCTGGTCGCACCTCGCCTTCGCGAGCAGACGCTTCACTACAATGATGCGATCACCATTCCGGAATTCCTGGGAAACCGGTTCCCGACTCAGGCCATTCCGCTGAGAACGGTATCCGCTATCGTCATCGTGATCTTCTTCGCGGTGTACACGGCATCCGGCCTGGTGGCAGGCGGCAAGCTGTTCGAAAGCGCGTTTGCCGGCGTTCTCAACATTGGTGGCATGAGCGATTACGCGTCGGGCGTCGTCATCACCCTGGGCGTGGTGCTCGTGTACACGGTGGTGGGCGGCTTTTTGGCCGTGAGCATGACGGACTTCGTGCAGGGCTGCATCATGATGCTGGCCCTGGTGATCATGCCGGCGGTGGTGCTCTTTGGCGAAGGTGGCGGCGGTTTCTCCCAGGCCTCACAGACCCTAAATGAGGTCGATCCCACGCTGCTGTCGTGGACGGAGGGACTGACCATTGTCGGCTGGCTCTCTGCAGTGACCTGGGGTCTGGGGTACTTCGGGCAGCCGCACATCATCGTGCGCTTCATGGCCATCCGGTCCCAGAAGGATGTTCCCATTGCCCGTAACATCGGCATGAGCTGGATGCTCATCTCCCTGATCGGTGCGATCTCTCTTGGCATCTTCGGGCGTGCCTATGCAGTCCGCAACGGCATGAATGTCGAGGATCCGGAAACGATCTTCATCATCCTGGCGAACCTGCTGTTCCATCCGCTGGTCACCGGCTTCCTCTATGCGGCACTGCTGGCGGCGATCATGAGTACCATTTCCAGCCAGCTTCTGGTGTCGTCCTCCTCACTGACCGAAGACTTCTATCGCCTGTTCCTGCGCAAGAAGGCGACAGAGAAGGAGGTCGTCGCCGTTGGCCGGATCAGCGTCGTTGTGGTGGGCCTTGTGGCCGCCGTCATTGCGTCCGATCCGACCTCTCAGGTTCTGGGGCTGGTCAGTAATGCCTGGGCCGGCTTCGGTGCAGCGTTCGGCCCGCTGATCATCCTGTCGCTGATGTGGTCGCGCACCAACGGCGCTGGCGCCCTCGCGGGCATGGTGGTGGGTGCGCTCACCGTCATGCTCTGGATCTCGCTGGGCTGGAACGGCTCGTTCATGGGGGGACCCGGCGTGTACGAGATCATTCCTGGCTTCATCGCAGCCTTCATCGCCATCCTGGTGGTGAGCAGCGTGACTGCCGACGCCGGCGAGTACCAGCAGATCAGTCGCTGACTGGCCGCGAGAGCGCGTCTAACGCACTGAAGGTCGTGAAAGGGCTCCTGCGGGAGCCCTTGCCGTTATCGGGCGCCAGGCATCGCGGTCCGCGACTGGCTGGGGCACACGCAGGAAAGCCGCCCAAAGGGCGGCTTTCCTCGTTTCCGGCTGTCCACCAGCTTGCCGGCGGCACCCTCCCCGGCCGGGTCAGGCGATGACCGCCCGCACCAGCAGCACCAGGGTGAAGGCGCCGAGCGCCGCCAGGCTCCAGGGGGGCGTGGTCATCCGCCGCAACCAGGGCCGACGCGCCTCCAGCCCCATGGCCGCCATGAAGGCCGCGCCCAGCGCCCAGACGCCGAGTCCGATCAGTGGCAGGCGCAGTCCCATCGGCAGCGTGCTGATCAGGGCGGGCTGCCACAGCAGCCACAGCGCAAGCGCCGCCGCCAGCAGCATCGCCCCCAGGGTCACGCCGGGCAGGCGTCGACGTGTATTGGTCTCCATCTCGGCTCTCCTTGTCGCCTGCCCCCAGTCAAGACGATTCACGGCAAGGACGCGAGCCCCAGGCGCGACCTGCCGGCAATTTCTTGTACAGGTGTTGCATGACGAAGACGGTGGCGTCGCCCAGCCGCGACGGATTTATGCTGATAACGCCTTATCTTATCGGCTATCGAAGCCATGACAATTTTTTACAAGACTTGTAGAAACGCCGTTTCCTATAATCGTTCCCGAGAGAGGCCATCCGGCACTGCGCTCCCTTAAGGACTTCAGGCGCAGTACACCAGGAAAGGGAGGATTCATCCCATGCGCAAGACACGACTGATCCCCGCCATCGCCCTCGCCGCCGGCTGCAGCTTCGCCAGCCAGGCGGCCCTGGCCTATGGCGCCGGCGACATCTTCGTCCGCGGCGGCATCGCCAAGACGGAACCCGAAGGCTCCGACAACGGCAACCTCGGCGGCAGCGAGCTGACCATCGAGGGCGAGCGCGGCTTCACCTACGGGTTCGGCTACCTGTTCACCGACAGGCTCGGCGTCGAGCTCAACGGCAGCGAAGAGTTCGAGCATGGCCTGACCCTGGACGGCGCATCGGTAGGCAGCGTCGATCGTATGCCCGTCAACCTGATGGCCAACTACTACCCGCTGGGCGGCCTCGACTCCCCCGTCCAGCCCTATGCCGGCGTGGGCCTCAACTACACCCGCTTCTCCGGCGAACCCAGTGGTCTCGACGTCGAGAGCTCCTATGGCGCCGTGGGCCAGCTCGGCGTCGACCTCGCCGTGACCCGTAACCTGATGCTCAACGGCTTCGCCAACTATGCCGACGTCAGCGCCGACATCGAGTCGGGGGGCGCGCAGATCGGCGAAGCCGAGGTCGACCCGGTGACCGTCGGGGGCGGCGTGACCTACCGCTTCTGAGCGACGATACCCACGCCATCCCACAGGACGCCGGGCCATGGGCCCGGCGTCCTGTTGCGAGGCCCTTCATGGCAATGACGCCCGACTCTTGCGCTGGATCAATAATGTCTCCGCACGCCCGCGATAGACTGCCGGCATGTTCCATTGCGGCAAGAGGCCGCACCCTCATCATCAGGAGTCGACCCATGCGCAAGACCGCCCTCCCCACCCTGCTCGCCGCCGGCATCGCGGCGGCCGCCTTCACCGCCAGCACCCAGGCCTTCGCCTACGGCGCCGGCGACTTCTTTACCCGCGTGGGCGTGGCCAAGGTCGAGCCCAAGAGCGACAACGGTGAACTCACCGCTGACAATCTGGAAATCGACGTCGAGGACGATAGCGCCTTTGCCTTTACCCTGGGCTATCGCTTCACCGACAAGCTGGGCGTGGAGCTGCTGGCTGCCGAGCCCTTCGACCACAACTTCAGCATCGCCGACGGGGCTCTGACTGGCTCCACCGACCATCTGCCGCCGACCCTGACCCTGCAGTACTACCCGCTGGGCGGCACCGCGGCCCGCGTCCAGCCCTATGCCGGCATCGGCGTCAACTACACCACCTTCTCCGATGAAGAGATCAGTAATGGTGCCGACCTGGAGCTGGATGACTCCTGGGGGGCGGCCGGCCAGCTGGGCGTCGACCTGCTGATCGACGACCACTGGGCGCTCAACGCCGCCGCCTGGTACCTGGATATCGATACCGATGCCAGCCTGGGGGGCAACGACATCGGCACGGTCGAGATCGACCCGGTGGTGGTGATGGCGGGCCTCAGCTTCCGCTTCTGATCACACAGCCCCACGCGACGAGGCCCGCCATTCGGCGGGCCTCGTCGCGTTCGGCAGCCTGCAGCAGGTTAGCGAGGCGAGTGGCGCGCGAGCCCCAGCGCCGCCAGGGTCGCCTCGTCGAGCCCGGCGACGGCCTCCACCGCCGAGAGGCGTGCATGGTAGGCGGCACTGAGGAAGGGCTCCCCGGCCAACAGGTGCTCGAGGTACTCCCGCGCCGGGCGCAGCGCCTCGGCGGTGGTGCCCGGCGCGGCGATATAGACCCAGGCCTCGATGCCTCCCTCGCGGGTCGCCACCGGCAGGCGCAGACGGTCGTACTCGTTCGGGTAGCCCTCGAAGGGATCCATGCGCCGGATCTGCCCGGGATCCCCGAGCTCGAACAGCGCTCCCTCCACGCGCTCGCCCGGCCGGGGCACCACGTTGGCGTGGGCGATGCCCGCCACCCGGGAGGCCTTGTCGAAGCGCAGCGCATGGTCATGCAGCACGCCGGCCAGCACCCGGCGGGTGGGGCCGATGCGTGCCGCGACCCGCGCGGGGTTCATGTTGCTGCCATAGGCAAAGTAGTAGGGCATCTCAGGATTCCGGCGACATCAGTTCTCGGTGACCAGGCGGTCGATCTCCTCGATCACCTTGCACAACAGCAGCCGGTCGCTGGCCCGCGCCCCCTCCTGCTGCAGCCAGGCGTCCACCGCGGGGGCGACGTCGCAGGTTTCCGGCATCGGCGAGCGCGACTCGACCAGGGCCTCCAGGCGCACGATGAACACGAAGCGCAGCCACTGGGGCAGCGTCATGGTGTCGATGCAGAACGGCTGGACGCTGCGGTAGGCGTCCGGCTCGGGTCGCTCCATGCGCCACAGGCTGGCGGCCTTCATGGTGGCCTCGAGCTCGCGCAGGGCGGTGCCGAGTTCGTCGTGAACGGTCATGGGCAGTCTCTTCGGTGCATGTACGGCCATTATCCCCGTTCGGCCCCGCCGCTGGCCACCCCGCGACGCCCTCCACCGCCCCGACAGCCCTCTTGTGCACAGTGCACAGATATCCTGAACGGGCCTGTGGATAAACACTGGAAAGGTCTCTCCTGGCCGCTTCCCATGGGCCATGGGGCAGAGTGGTCAACAACTGACCAACGACGGATCGCCACAAGGCCCTTCTCGGCGGCTGACAGCACCCCGGCACCGCGGTAGAGTGCACGGTTCCTGACCCGGAGACAGCATGCAACCGATCCACAGCCTTCATGACTTCTTCCTGCGCAGCGGTGCCGAGGTGAGGCTCTACCACCTGGGACGCCGGGTCGAGCCCTGCTCGCTCGACACCCTGGCCGCCTTCGAGGCCGGCGAGCTGGCATGGCCGGCCCCCTGGCAGGGCACGGCACGCCTGGCCATGGTCTTCCGCCTGGGGGACCTGGAGGACCCGCTGATCTGGTTCCTGGCCCTGCCGCTGGATGAGCAGGGCCACCTCGACCCGGCGCCGCGGGACGCCTTCGTGCAGCGCCTGCTGGAGACCCTCGGCCACGGCGTGCGGGGCCTGGGGCGCTCGGAGAGCGCCGGGATCGACAACCTGATGAAGGACAACCCCCTGGCCTTCAGCCCCGCGCTGCCCTTCCAGGCCGTGCTGCATGCCCGTGCCAGCGTGGATGCGGGCCTGCCCGCCAGCCAGCACCTCGAGCCGGTCGAGGCCTACCTCACCGGACAGCAGGCGATCGACTGGCGCGCCCTGGGCCTGCAGGGGCTGGCCGACTTCGCGGTGCGCCTGGATGCGGAGTCGAGCCGGATGCTGGCCACGCGCCTGGACACCCTGCCCGGCGAGGTGCTGACCTCGCTGTGCTACTGTCTGGAGCATGTGGCAATCGCCGACGAGCTGGCCCATGCCCTGCGCCGGCGCGGGGAGGCGGCGGGCCGCGCCGGGGACATCGAGACCTTCTGCGCCTGCGTGCGGGCCATGGGCGGCGCCTCGACCGCGCTGGCCGGCGCCTGGTTCGATGCCCTGCTCGATGACCCGGACGCCTGCGGCCCCGACCTGCTGGCGGCCATCGCCGGGCGCGGCTGGCACCACCTGGAGGATGCCGAGCGGCTGCCCCGCTTCCTCGCCCGCCTGGCCGAGACCCCCGGGGCCGACTTCACGGCCGTGGCCCGTGACCTGGCGCTGATCCCGCGACTGCGCCTGCCACTGCTGATGACGCTGCGCGAGGCCGGGGCGGACTCCGCCATCGGCCGCCGCCTGGCCGGCCTGACACGCTGAGTGCAGAGACCTCGGAGCGAAGATGATGAAAGAACTGCCCTACACGCCCAAGGCGGTGATCGGCCGCCGCGAGATGGTCACCCTGCCGGAACTGCACCTGACGCTCTGCGCCAAGGCCGATACCGGCGCGCGGACCTCGGCCCTGCATGCCGAGGACATCGAGTCCTATGAAGAGGACGGCCATCTCTGGGTCAGCTTCACGACCCGCAGCGCCGGCCCCGGCACGCCGGCCCACGTCCACCGCATGCACCTGCATGACCGCCGGCGGGTGACCAGCTCCAACGGCCAGGCCGAGTGGCGCTACGTCATCCGCACGACGATGCAGCTGGGCAGCCTGGAGTTCCCGGTGGAACTGAGCCTGACCGACCGCCGCGACATGCGCCACCCCATGCTGCTGGGCCGCCGCGCCCTGCGCCGCCTGCTGGTGGCGCCCGGCGTGGCCTTCCTGCATGGCGAACCCTGACCCTCCCCGGCCATCGACCCTGGAGCCCCGAATGCATATCGCGCTGCTGTCCCGCAACCGCAACCTCTACTCCACGCGGCGCCTGATCGAGGCGGCCGAGCTGCGCGGCCATACCGCGCGGGTGGTCGACACCCTGCGCTGCTACATGAGCATCGCCTCGCACCACCCCTCGATCCACTACAAGGGCGAGGAGCTCGAGCCCTTCGACGCGGTGATCCCGCGCATCGGCTCCTCGATCACCTTCTACGGCTGTGCGGTACTGCGCCAGTTCGAGATGATGGGCACCTACGTGCTCAACGACAACGTCTCCATCACCCGCTCCCGGGACAAGCTGCGTTCGCTGCAGTTGCTGTCGCGCAAGGGGCTCGGGCTGCCGATCACCGGCTTCGCCCACTCCCCCGACGACATTCCCGACCTGATCACCATGGTCCGGGGCGCCCCGCTGGTGATCAAGCTGCTGGAGGGCACCCAGGGCATCGGCGTGGTGCTCGCCGAGACCAACCAGGCCGCCGAGAGCGTGATCCAGGCCTTCATGGGCATGAAGGCCAACATCATGGTGCAGGAGTACATCAAGGAGGCGAAGGGTGCCGACATCCGCTGCTTCGTGATCGGCGACAAGGTGGTGGCCTCGATGAAGCGCCAGGCCGCCGAGGGCGAGTTTCGCTCCAACCTGCACCGCGGCGGTAGCGCCAGCGTGATCCGCATCACCCCGGAGGAGCGCTCCACGGCGATCCGCGCCGCCAAGGCCATGGGACTGCGGGTGGCCGGCGTCGACCTGCTGCGTTCCAACCACGGCCCGGTGATCATGGAGGTCAACTCCTCGCCGGGGCTGCAGGGCATCGAGACGGCCACCGGCAAGGACATCGCGGGGCTGGTCATCGAGCACCTGGAGAAGAATGCCGCCCCGCGGCACAAGGTCCCGCCTCGCCCCAAGGGCTGAATCCTCAGCCCAAAGGCTAACGGGGAAGCGGCAAATTATTGATCCCCGGGGGTGGCAAATGGGCGTCGACAGCCCCACAATCTGCGTCACCGGAGGAGGTGACCGCTCATGTTTCTCGACAATCGCCAGGTGGCGATGGACAGTGCCCTCGAGGCGATGGCCGACAGCATCGACTACTTTCAGGACAATCTGGAGCGCCTGCGTCCCTCGCTGCGCGACAGCCTGAAGCCCCACTACGAGGCGCGGGCGAAGTCGATGCACGAGCTCCAGGAGCTGTCGCGCAAGCACCTCAACCTCCTCCCGCGCGATGCCGATGTCGAGCGTGACGACTACATGTGGCTGTGGAGCCGACTCAAGAGCTTCGTCGGCAACGAGAGCCAGGTGGTGATCGGCGAGCTGCTGGAGCAGGAACGGGTGCTGATGCAGGCGCTCTCGACGCTGTTCACCCATCCCCTGCCCGAGCCGATGGAACCGGTCATCGAGGAGTGCTGGAAGGGCTGTCGGGCGCTGATTCGCGAGCTGTATCGTCTCCAGAAGCAGCGTCCGAAGCGCTGAACATCCCCGGCGGGAGCAGCAGGCGGTCACGCTCCCGCGGCATGATCTGCAGGGGCTCGAGCGGCCCCAGGAAGTGCGGCTCGCGCTCCCACAGGTAGAGATCCCCCAGGGTAGCCACCCGCGCCACCCACTCGCGCAGCTTGAGTCGCCACAGCCCATCCGTGGGGCGCTCTGGCGCCGCGCAGCCCCTCACCTCGAGTCCCAGCGCCTCGCCGATGAACAGCGCCCGCGGCAGGTGCCACTCCTGGGTGATCAGCAGCGCCCGCTCCACGCCGAACACGTCCCGCGCCCGGGCCAGGGTGTCGAAGGTGCTGAATCCGGCATAGTCCAGCGTCATGTCCTCGTCGCGCACGTCGCGGCCGCGCAGGTCACGCCACATGGTCACCGGCTCGTTGTAGTAGCGGGTGCTGTTGTCGCCGGAGATCAGCAGGTGGTCGACCCGTCCGAGATGGATCAGGTGGGCCGCGGCGCCCATGCGCCCCTCGAAGTGCGGATTGCGCGCCCCGCTGCGCGTCCAGTGTGAGGTCCCGAAGACGATGCCCACGGGCTCGCTGCCACACTGCGCCAGCTCGTCCTCGATCTTCCCCTGGGTGCGCCCCAGCACGTAGAAATTGGCCAGCGCGAACAGCAAAGCCGCCAGGAGCGCAAGCGCTCCCAGCGACATCAGTACCGCCTTGAAGACCTTCCAGAATGGCCGGTGCATCGCGCTCCCCGGAGCAGGCGCTAGAACATCCCGAGTTCCAGCTTGGCCTCGTCGCTCATCATCTCACGACTCCAGGGGGGATCGAAGACGATCTCGGTGTGCACCTTGCTGATCTGCGGGGCACCGAGGATCTTGTTGCGGGCATCGGCGGCGATCACGTCGCCCATGCCGCAGCCCGGGGCGGTCAGGGTCATGCGGATGGTGACGATGCGCTCGCCGCTGATCAGCCGCTCGATGCGACAGCCATAGACCAGCCCCAGGTCGACGATGTTCACCGGGATTTCGGGGTCGAAGCAGGTCCGCAGCTGGTCCCACACGAACTGCTCGATCTCCTCTTCCGAGGCATCCTCGGCCAGGGTCGGGCGCGGCAGCGCCTCGAGGCCCAGGGCATCCAGGTTGGCCCCCTCGACCAGGTAGAGGCGCCCCTCGAAGCCCACGCTGACCGTGCTGCCCTTGGCCTGCATCACGCTGACGATGCTGTCCTCCGGCAGGGTCACGGTCTTGCCGAAGGGAATGGAGATCGCCTCCACGTCACGCTGCAGGGGCAGCTCCTGGCCCTTGTGGAGGGTGGCAATCTGCTCGATATCGCTCATGTCGCTCCTTGATAGCCTTCAGCGCAGCATGCCGACGACGCGCTCGAGCCCCTCGACGAAGACGTCGATCTCCTCGGGCGTGTTGTAGGCAGCGAAGGATGCCCGGCAGGTGGCGTCCACCCCGAACTGCGCCAGCAGGGGCTGGGCACAGTGATGGCCGGTGCGGATCGCCACCCCGAGCTGGTCGATCAGCAGCCCGATGTCCTGGGAGTGCGCGCCGTCGACCACGAACGACAGCACGCCCGCCTTGTCCGGCGCGGTGCCCAGGATGCGCAGCCCCTCGATGCCCCGCACGCCCTCGGTGGCATGCTCGAGCAGCCTGGCCTCCCAGGCGCCGATCAGCTCGAGGCCGATCTCCTGGACCCACTGCAGGGCGCGGCCCAGGGCGATCACCTCGGCGATGGCCGGGGTGCCGGCCTCGAACTTGTGGGGGATGTCGGCGAAGGTGGTGGGCGCCTCGAAGGAGACCGTCTTGATCATCTCGCCGCCCCCCTGCCAGGGCGGCATTGCCTCGAGCAGCTCGGCCTTGCCGTAGAGCACGCCCACGCCGGTCGGCCCGTAGACCTTGTGGCCGGAGAAGGCATAGAAGTCGGCATCGATGTCGCGCACGTCGATGGCCTGGTGGGGGGCGGCCTGGGCGCCGTCGACCAGGATCCGCGCGCCCTGCTCGTGGGCCACCCGCGCCATCTCGCGCACCGGGTTGACGGTGCCGAAGGCGTTGGAGATGTGGTTCACCGCCACCAGCCGGGTGCGCTCGGTGAAGAGGTCGCGGTAGGCCGCCATGTCCAGCACGCCGCGCTCGTCCACCGGGATCACCTTGATGGTGAACCCGAGCTCCCCCGCCAGCAGCTGCCAGGGCACGATGTTGGAGTGGTGCTCGAGGCGCGAGATCAGCACCTCGTCACCGGGGCCGAGGTTGGCACGCCCCCAGCTGTTGGCCACCAGGTTGATCGCCTCGGTGGTGCCGCGGGTGAAGACGATCTCGCGGGTCTCGGCAACGTTCAGGAAGGCCCGCACCGTCTCCCGGGTCCCCTCGAAGGCCGCCGTGGCCTCGTCGGCCAGGGTGTGCAGCCCGCGATGGATGTTGGCGTTGTAGCGACCGTAGTAGTCGTCGAACATCGCGATCACCTGGCGCGGGGTCTGGCTGGTGGCGGCGTTGTCCAGGTAGACCAGCGGCTTGCCGTGGACTTCCCGGTCGAGAATCGGGAAGTCGCGTCGCACCTTCACCACGTCCAGCGTCAGGTCGCTGAAGTCGGCCATGGCTCACTCCTCGTTCAGGGCGGCGGCGGTTTCCACCAGGCCGGAGAGGTTGAAGCGCTCGGGGAGCTTGCCTGCCACGGCCAGCTCGACCCGCTCGGCGATGGCGTCGAGGTCGACCTGCTCCAGCACCTCGCCGGCGAACGCCAGGGTCAGCAGGCCGCGGGCCGTCTGCTCGTCGATGCCGCGGGTGCGCAGGGCGAACACCGCCTCCTCGTCGAGCTGGCCGGTGGTGGCGCCGTGGGCGCACTTGACGTCGTCGGCGTAGATCTCGAGCTCCGGCTTGGTGTCGATCTCGGCGCGGTCGGAGAGCAGCAGGTTGGCATTGCTCTGCTCCGCCTCGATCTTCTGGCTGTCACGCTTGACGATCACCTTGCCGTTGAACACGCCGTGGGCGCGGTCGTCGAGGATGCCCTTGTAGTTCTCGTGGGAGAAGGTGTGGGGCGCGTTGTGGTTGACCAGGGTGTGGTTGTCCACGTGCTGGCGACCCTGGCCGTAGAAGAGGCCGTTGAAGTTGGCCTCGGCCCCCTGGCCGTTGAGCTCGGCCACCAGGTCGTTGCGCACCAGGCCACCGCCCAGGTTCAGGTTGAAGGAGGTGTAGCGGCTGTCGCGGGCCTGCTCGATGTGGATGCTGGCCACGTGCAGATCGGCCAGCGGCGCCTCCTGCAGCTTGTAGTGGGTGAGCAGCGCGCCGCGGTCGAGGATGATCTCCTCCACCAGGTTGGTGAAGTTGGCGGCCTGCTCCTCGCCCACGTGGTGCTCGATGACCGTGGCCTGGCTGCGCCCGGCCATCTCGAGCAGGATGCGCGGATGGCTCATCACCGGCGCCTCACCGGCCCGGGAGAGGAACTGCAGGATGATCGGCTTCTCCACCACGGTACCCGGCGCCAGGCGCAGCACGGCCCCCTCTTCCATGAAGGCGGTGTTGAGCGCCGCGAAGGGCGAGAACTCGACCCCGGTCAGCCGGCCCAGCGGGCCGCCCACCGCCTCGTGGTTCTCCTCGAGCGCCTGGGAGAGCGGCACCAGCTGCACGCCAGCGGGCAGGTCGTCGAGCCTCGACAGGCCCGGGGCGAAGACGCCGTCGACGAAGGTCAGCCGGTGGGCCTCCACCGGCAGGGTCAGCCTCGCCGCCGTGGCCGGGGAGAAGTCGGCCTCCGTGGCCAGGTGGAAGTCGCCGCGGGCGATGGCCCGCACGTCGGTGTACTTCCACTCCTCGATGCGCCGATGGGGAAAGCCCAGCGCCTCGAAGCGGGCGGCCCCCGCCTGGCGCCGGGCGGCGATCCAGGTCGGCTCGGCGCCGCGGGCGGTGCTGCGCTCGCTCAACCGGTCGAGGAAGCGTTGCACATCGCTCTGCACTGCATCACTCATGCGGCGGTCTCCTCCTGCACCCAGTCATAGCCGCGGCTCTCGAGCTCGCGGGCCAGGCCGGCATCGCCGCTCTTGACGATGCGGCCATCGACCAGCACGTGCACGCGATCCGGCACGATGTAGTCGAGCAGGCGCTGGTAGTGGGTCACCAGCAGGATGGCCCGGTCCTCGGCGCGCAGGGAGTTGACGCCGTCGGCGACCACCTTCATGGCGTCGATGTCCAGGCCCGAGTCGATCTCGTCGAGCATCGCCAGCTTCGGCTGCAGCACCAGCATCTGCAGGATCTCGTTGCGCTTCTTCTCGCCGCCGGAGAAGCCCTCGTTGACGGCACGCTGCAGGAAGCTGGTGTCCATCTTCATGGACGCAACCTTCTCCTTGATCAGCTTCATGAACTCCGGTGCCGGGATCTCGCCCAGACCCTGCGCCTCGCGCTGGGCGTTCAGCGCCGCCTTGAGCAGGTAGATGTTCTTCACTCCCGGGATCTCCACCGGGTACTGGAAGCCCAGCAGCAGGCCGGCACGGGCCCGCTCCTCGATCTCCATCTCCAGCACGTCCTGGCCCTCGAAGGTGATCGAGCCCTTCGTCACCTCGTAGCCCTCCTTGCCGGCGATCACCGCCGAGAGGGTCGACTTGCCGGCCCCGTTGGGGCCCATGATGGCGTGGACTTCTCCGGCGTTGATGGTCAGGGTGAGGCCCTTGAGGATCTCGGAACCCTCGACCGTGACGTGCAGATCCTTGACTTCGAGCATGTTGACTACCTTTGATTCGTGGTGAGCCGCCGGCGCGACTCCTTGAATGTTTTGACCTTTTCGCGAATCCGGAGAAACGCGCGAGCGGCGCCTGAACAAGGCGGAAGCAGGTGAGAGAAGCGGAGTTTACGAACGTAAATGAGCATTCTCGATCCTGCTTCCAACGCCGTGCAGGCGTCGCGCAGCCGTTTCCTCAACCAACAGCGCCTTCGAGGGTGACGTTCAGCAGCGCCTCGGCCTCCACGGCGAACTCCATGGGCAGCTCCTGGAAGACATCCTTGCAGAAGCCGTTGACGATCATGCTCACCGCATCCTCCTCGGAGATGCCGCGGCTCTGGCAGTAGAACAGCTGGTCCTCGCCGATCTTCGAGGTGGTCGCCTCGTGCTCGACGGTGGCCGTGCTGTTGCCGATCTCCTGGTAGGGGAAGGTATGGGCGCCACACTGGTCGCCGATCAGCAGCGAGTCGCATTGGGTGAAGTTGCGCGCGCCCCTGGCCCGCGGACCCACCTTCACCAGGCCACGGTAGGACTGGTTGCTGCGGCCGGCGGAGATGCCCTTGGAGATGATGCTCGAGCGGGTACCCTCGCCGATGTGGATCATCTTGGTGCCGGTATCGGCCTGCTGGCGGCCGTTGGTCACCGCCACGGAGTAGAACTCGCCGATGCTGTCCTTGCCGCGCAGCACGCAGGAGGGGTACTTCCAGGTGATCGCCGAGCCGGTCTCGACCTGGGTCCAGCTGATGCGCGAGCGGTCGCCGCGGCAGTCGCCGCGCTTGGTGACGAAGTTGTAGATGCCACCCTTGCCGTCCTCGTCGCCGGGATACCAGTTCTGCACGGTGGAGTACTTGATGTAGGCATCCTCGAGCGCCACCAGCTCCACCACCGCCGCATGCAGCTGGTTCTCGTCGCGCATCGGCGCGGTACAACCTTCCAGATACGACACTTGGGCGCGGCTCTCGCAGATGATCAGGGTGCGCTCGAACTGCCCGGTGTTCTCGGCGTTGATGCGGAAGTAGGTGGAGAGCTCCATGGGGCAGGTCACGCCCTCCGGGACGAAGACGAAGGAGCCGTCGGTGAACACCGCGGAGTTCAGCGCCGCGAAGTAGTTGTCGCCCTGGGGCACCACGCTGCCCAGGTACTGCTTGATCAGTTCCGGGTAGTCGCGGATCGCCTCGGAGATGGAGCAGAAGATCACGCCCGCCTCGTGCAGCTTCTCCTTGAAGGTGGTGGTCACCGACACGGAATCGAAGACGGCATCCACCGCCACGCCGGCCAGGGCCGCCCGCTCGTGCAGGGGAATGCCCAGCTTCTCGTAGGTCTCGAGCAGCTTGGGGTCCACCTCGTCGAGGCTCTGGGGCTTGTCCTCGTCACGCTTGGGCGCGCTGTAGTAGGAGATCGCCTGGTAGTCGATGGGCGGATAGTCCAGGTGTGCCCAGGAGGGCGGCGTCATCTTCAGCCACTGGTGGTAGGCCTTGAGACGCCACTCCAGCATCCACTCCGGCTCGCCCTTCTTGTTCGAGATGAAGGCGATGGTGCTCTCGTCCAGGCCGGGCGGTACCGTGTCGCTCTCGATGTCGGTCACGAAGCCTTCCTTGTACTCGCGACGGACAAGCTGTTCCATTTCCTGACTTGCCATGATGTATCCCCTCCCGGGCGGTTGGGTCGGCGAGCGTGGCTCGCCTCGGGTAGTGAAGTGCTCGGTGCGTCAGGCCTCGGCAGCCAGACTCACGCTCTGAATGGGCAGCTGCACCGGCAGCTTGATCGGGCTGGTGTCGGCCAGGTGGGCCAGGGTCACGCTGTCAAGCAGGGTGCGGATGGCCAACGAGACCCGCTGCCAGTTGTCCGCGACGCCGCAGGTGGCGGCCAGGTCGCAGTCGCCGCCGGCCTGGCTGCACTCGGTCATCGCTACCGGCCCCTCGATCGCGGAGATGATGTCGCTGGCGGTGATGCGCGAGGCGGGGCGTGCCAGGGAATACCCTCCCTGGGCGCCGCGGCGCGACTCGAGCAGCCCCGCCTTGACCAGCATCTTCAGGGTCTTGCTGACCGTGGGATGGGGCAGCTGAACCGCCTCGGCCAGCTCCGCGGCCGCCTGGGGCTGGTCCGGGTGGCGGGCAATCTGCGCCATCACCACGGCGGCGTAGTCGGTCAGCCGTGAAAGCTTGAGCAAGGCCTGACTCCCCGGGGGCATCTCCCCCTCATGTTCGATTGGGGACCATTTTAGTCCTGTATGAATTTGATGTGAAGCCCCGGCGCCCAATCGCGTGGATCGCGGCACGTTCACGGACGTTACCGACAAGAACGATAATCGATCTCATTCATGGCAGGCCACCGGGACGCTCGCCCGGCAGGCATCAGCCCTGCCAATTCGTGCCATTGCGCATCCTCATCCACGGAAAAACAATTAGATAGGGGGCTCTGCTATGCTAGATGGCCTCGCATGGGGCATTTCGTCGCCCCTCGCCCCTTCCCGCGACATGATCACACCCGGGCACCGCTGGGCCGTCGGACGACGGCTATGCTTGCCAAGGGACAGGGCTCGCAAGGAGAAACGACTTGGAACTGATTCAGTACGCACTGGACAACATCGACCTCTTGGCCACACGCACCCTGGAGCACATCTCGCTGGTGGGGGTCGCCGTCGGCATCGCCACCCTGACCGGGGTGCCGATCGGCATTGCCATCACCAAGAACGAGCGTCTGGCCCAGGCCGTGCTCTATGCCGCCTCGATCATCGTCACCATCCCCTCGATCGCGCTGTTCGGCATCATGATCCCGGTGCTCTCGCTGATCGGCCAGGGCATCGGCTACCTGCCGGCGGTGATCGCGGTGCTGCTCTACTCCCAGCTGCCGATCATCCGCAACACCTATACCGCGATCAACAACGTCGACCCGGCGCTGCGCGAGGCGGCCCGGGGGATCGGCATGAGCCCCAACCAGCGCCTGCGGATGGTGGAGATTCCCCTGGCGGTGCCGGTGATCATGGCCGGCGTGCGCACGGCGGTGGTGCTCAACATCGGCGTGATGGCGATCGCCGCCTACATCGGCGCCGGGGGGCTGGGCACCTTCATCAGCCGCGGCATCTCCCAGTCCGACCCGCGGCAGCTGATCGTCGGCGCCGTGGCGGTGAGCCTGCTGGCCATCATCGTCGACTACACCCTGCTCTACGTGCAGAAGCGCCTGACGCCCCGCGGCATGGAGCTCGACGCCTCCACCGCCTGACGGCGAGCCCCTGACGACCGAGACGACAAGGACCCCCGAATGATCCAACTCGATAACCTGACCAAGGTCTTCGATACGCCCAAGGGCGCCGTGGTCGCCGCCGACCACATCAGCATGAAGGTGCCCAGCGGCGAGATCTGCATCCTGCTCGGCCCCTCGGGCTGCGGCAAGACCACCACCCTGAAGATGATCAACCGCATCGTTACGCCGACCTCCGGCAAGGTGTTCATCAACGGGGAGGACACCACCGACCTGAACACCCAGGACCTGCGCCGCAACATCGGCTACGTGATCCAGCAGATCGGGCTCTTCCCCAACATGACCATCGAGGAGAACATCACGGTGGTGCCCAAGCTGCTGGGCTGGAACAAGGCCCGCTACAAGGAGCGGGCCCGGGAGCTGATGGCGATGATCTCCATGGAGCCCGATGCCTTCCTCAAGCGCTTCCCCAGCGAGCTCTCCGGCGGTCAGCAGCAGCGCATCGGCGTGGCCCGGGCGCTCGCCGCCGACCCGCCGGTGATGCTGATGGACGAGCCCTTCGGCGCCATCGACCCCATCAACCGGGCGGTGATCCAGGACGAGTTCCTCAAGATGCAGCAGGAACTCAAGAAGACCATCATGTTCGTCAGCCACGACATCGACGAAGCGATCAAGATGGGCGACCGGGTGGCGATATTCCGCGAGGGCAAGCTGGTGCAGCACTCCTCGCCCGACGACCTGCTGGCCGCACCCAAGAACGCCTTCGTCGAGTCCTTCCTCGGCGAGGACCGCGCGCTCAAGCGCCTCAACCTGGTCAAGGTCCACGAGGTGGTCTCCGACGAGATCGCCACGGTGAAGCCCGGCGACACCCTGGAGACGGCGCTGGCCCGCATCGACGACTACGGCTACCAGAACGCCATCCTGATGGTGAACGACCAGCGCCAGCCGGTGGGCCTGATCACCCGCGCCAAGGCGCGCACCACCAAGGGCTACTGTCGCGACCACTTCGAGAATGTCCCGGCCACGGTGACCCTGGAGGACGACCTGCGCAAGGTCGCCTCGCTGATGTTCGCCCAGGACGCCACCTGGCTGCCCTGCGTGGACGACGAGGGACGCGTCTGCGGCCAGATCACCCAGCGCGCCATGACGCACCACCTCGGTTCACGCTTCCGTGCCCGCGAGGCTGCCAGCCGGAATCCCGACAGCGCCGTCAAGGAGTGAGCCGATGCCGATCCAGAGCCTGAAAGGGGCCCTGCGTGCACTCCTGCTGGTGGCGATCTTCTTCGCCGGGGTATGGAGCCAGTCGAGCGGGGTCATCGATGACTTCCTGTGGTACCTGCCCGACGTGCAGTACCTGGCCATCCAGCACCTGTGGCTGACCGCGATCTCCGGCGGCCTGGCGATCCTGGTGGCCATCCCGCTGGGCATCGTGCTGTCGCGCCCGAGCATGACCCGCTGGGCGGAATCGCTGATGCAGGTGCTCAACGTCGGCACCACCATCCCGACGCTCGCGGTCCTGGCGCTCTCCATGAGCTTTTTGGGCATCGGCACCGTACCGGCCGTGTTCGGCCTGTTCGTCGCCACCCTGCTGCCGATCACCCGCAACACCTATGCCGGGCTCAAGGGCGTAGATCCCGCCCTGATGGAGGCCGCCGCCGGCATCGGCATGTCGGCGACCCAGCGCCTGCTGCAGGTCGAACTGCCCAACGCCCTCTACGTGATCTTCGCCGGCATGCGTACCGCCCTGACCATCAACGTGGGCACCGTGCCGCTGGCCTTCCTGATCGGCGCCGGGGGGCTGGGCGAGCTGATCTTCACCGGCATCGACCTGTACGATCCGGTGATGATGCTGTCCGGCGCGATTCCCACTGCCCTGCTGGCGATCGTCGTCGATGCGCTGGTCGCCACCGTGGCCTTCCTGATGGTGCCGCGCGGGGTCAACCCGTCGCGCGCCTGATCGTTCGAACCGTGCTAGACCATTTGCAGCCACACGAGGAGAAGCATCCATGAAACGCCTGATGACCACCCTGTCCGGCCTGGCCCTGGCCGGCGCCATGACCACCGCCGGCGCCGCCGAGATCACCGTCGGCGGCAAGAACTTCACCGAGCAGCAGATCCTCTCCAGCATGACCACCCAGTACCTGGAGGGTCTCGGCTACGACGTGGAAAACCGCGCCGGCATGGGTTCCGCGGTGCTGCGCCAGGCCCAGGAGAATGGCCAGATCGACCTCTACTGGGAGTACACCGGCACCTCGCTGATCAACTACAACGATGTCACCGAGCGCCTCGGGCCCGAGGAGACCTATGAGCGCGTCAAGGAACTCGACGCCGAGAAGGGCCTGGTTTGGCTGGAGCCCTCCGCGGCCAACAACACCTACGCCCTGGCCATGCGCGAGGAGGACGCCGAGGAGCGCGGCATCGCCTCCCTCTCCGACCTGGCCCAGGCGGTCAATGACGGCGAGGCGCTGACCTTTGCCCTGAACGCGGAGTTCTATGCCCGCGAGGACGGCTGGCGGCCGCTGCAGGAGGCCTACGACTTCCGCGTCAGCCGCGGCGACGTCAAGCGCATGGATTCCGGCCTGGTCTACCCGGCACTCCGCGACGGCGACGTCGAGGTGGGACTGGTCTTCGCCACCGACGGACGCATCCCGGCCTTCGACTTCCGCGTGCTCGAGGACGACAAGGGCTACTTCCCGGCCTACGCCCTGACCCCGGTGGTGCGCCAGGAGACCCTGGAGGCCAACCCCGACCTCGCCGAGCAGATGAACGCGCTCTCCAGCCTGCTCGACGACGAGACCATGGCCGAGCTCAACGCCCAGGTCGACGTCGAACGCGAGACCATCGAGGACGTGGCCCAGTCCTTCCTCGAGGAGAACGAGCTGCTGTGACGCCTCCCGGCAGGGCTGGCATAATGCCGGCCATTGCCTACGGCAAGGAAGGCCGCCCTTGGGCGGCCTTCCCTCTTTTGACAGGGGGATGAGATGCACTATCAGGACAGACTCCGGGTCGGCGCCGCCCAGATCAACGCCACCCTAGGCGAAGTGGATGCCAACCTGGCACAGCATCTCGACACCATCCAGGAGGCCTGCGACCAGGGCGTCGAGCTGCTGGTCTTCCCCGAGCTCTCGCTGACCGGCTATGGCCTGGGCAGCCGGGTGATGCAGGTGGCGATGCCACTGGAGGATCCGCGCCTGCGCGAGCTGGCCCTGGCCTGCCGCGAGATGCAGACGGTGGTGGGCTTCGTCGAGGAAGCGAGTCCCGGCGAGTACTACAACGCCCTGGCCATCCTCCAGGACGGCGAGATTGCCGCGGTGCACCGCAAGCTCAACCTGCCCACCTACGGCGGGCTCGAGGAGGGCAAGTGGTTCACCCACGGCAGCGAGCTCACCCACACTCCGGTGCGCCCCGGCTGGTCGGCGACCCAGCTGATCTGCGCCGACCTGTGGAACCCGGCCCTGGTCCACGCCTCCCTGCTGCGCCGTCCCACGGTACTCTGTGCGCCGATCAACTCGGCCTCGGGCATCGTCAGCGACGACTTCTCCAACGAGCAGAACTGGGCCCTGAACGTGCGCTTCTACGCCATGACCTACGGCACGCCGGTGATCATGGCCAACCGCTTCGGCCCCGAGGGCCAGAGCCACTTCTGGGGCGGGTCGCGCATCCTCGGCCCCCGCGGTGAGCTACTCGCCGAAGCCGAGGAGCGCGAGACGCTGATCACCGCCGAGCTGTCGCGCACCGCCATCGCCCGGGCCCGCTTCGAGCTGCCCACCCATCGCGATGCCGACACGCCACTGGTGCGCGAGCTGATGGCCGGCTTCCGTTGAGCGGCCACGCGGGAGGGCGATGATGCACAAGGGTCCGGTCACGGTCTTCGGCGGCACCGGTTTTCTCGGCGACGCCATCGTCCGCGAGCTGGTCGATTCCGGCCGCGGGGTGCGTATCGCCGCTCGCCACCCCGCCCTGCCCGCCTGGCTGGAGGACGGGGACCCGGTGGAACTCGCCACCGCCGACCTGCGCGACGAGGCGAGCATCGAGGCGGCCCTCGCGGGTGCCAGCGCCGTGGTCAATGCCGTCAGCCTCTATGTCGAGACCCGCGATGCCAGCTTCGAGGCCATCCATGTCACGGG
>NZ_JAWSUJ010000037.1:0-36615 GCF_033549285.1 Halomonas sp. | reverse complement strand
GGCCGCCGAAACCGGCTTCCGGGTAGCGGTGGTAGTAGGCGTGGAAGGCCTCGGCGAAATCGCCGCCCTCGAGCAGCACCTCGGCCACCGCCACGCTCAGCACGGTATCGTCGGTGAAGGTGCTCTCGGGCGTGAACAGCGGGAAGTCGCGGGTCTTGGTCCCCGCCTGCTCGTGGACCGAGCCGATGATGTCGCCGGCGATGGCTCCCAGCATGCCTCACCTCCGTCGTCCAGTGCCTTCAATCCCCGATGCGAGCCCTCAGCCGCGACGGCCGCTGACCAGGTGGACCAATACCTCGAACACCGCCCGGCCACGCGGGTCGATCACGTCGGCCAGTTCCTCCTGGGCCTGGGCGAGCACCTCCTGGATGGTGGCCTCGTCGAGGTTCACCCCCATGACCGGCAGCCAGCCGCGCAGGTCCGCCTCGAGAAGCTCGCCGATGCCAGGAAAGTCGGCCGTCCCCCTCAGCGTAGTCACCTCGACCGCCTCCATGCCCGCCTCACGGGTCATGCACACAAGCGCTTCCACATCGCCGAGGACGAAGGGGGCCTTGAGCGCCTCCGCCGCGGCCTCGCCGGCGGTTCGCGCCAGCAGGGCCACCTCGCGGGCGTAGGTGGGATTGCGTTCCAGGCCGTCGAACACCGCCACCGCCAGTCGCCCCGAAGACACCAGCACACGATGCATCTCGCGCAGCGCCCCCGGCTTGTCCGGGAAGAACATCAGGCCGAACTGGCTCACCACCACATCGAACGCCTGCGAACCGAAGGGCAATTGCTGCGCGTCGCCCTGGCGCCACACCACCGCCGGGGCGAGTTCCCGTGCCACCTCGAGCATCCCCGCCATCGCGTCCAGGCCGACCACTAGGCCGGCGGGCTGAACCCGGGGCAGCGCCTCTCGGGCGAGCAGCCCCGTGCCGCAGGCCACGTCGAGGACTCGGTCCCCGGCCGCGACCCTCGCCTCGTCGAGCAGCTGCGGCGCCCACTGCTGGAACAGCGAGGGCACGAAGAGCGCCTCGTAGGCGCGGGCCGCCTCGACCTCCTGAGCCCATGCATGATCGTTCATCAGCCATATCCCCTGCCGTCGCCCCCTCCTCAGGCGCCCATGCGGCACGGCGACGACAATAGCGGTGGGGCATGGGGTGAGAGGGTTCACCCGAGGAGAGCGGGATCAGGCGGGCCATGGCGCTGAGGGGAGCGTGCGGGAGAGCGCGTCGACAGGTCAGCGCCCCCGTTCCCCGCCCTCCTTCGCAGTATAGTCCGGCACGGAGCCGGAGAATCGGGGGATTCGGGGATTCGGGGATCAACGCGGTCTCGGCGCCAGCGCCTCGCCGACGGCGTCGCGCCAGGCAGGGGGTCATCCGGTCAGGAAGGCGCGATGGACCTCGCTGCCGTAGCGTCGGATGATCGCCTGCTTGGTAGCATGGAAGTCGGAGACGCTGCCCTGCCGCACGGAGCCCTCCAGCGAGCGCGTGGCCAGCTCCTCGGCGATCACGTCCAGGAACAGCTCCGCCAGCAGCAACCGGGCGGAGTCGCGGAAATGGCCCCGGCCGTCGACGTAGAGCTGTACCGTCGGGGCTCCGGTGTTGATAAGGATCTTGCGCTCCTCGGGGCTGTAGACGGCCCGGTCCAGGGTGTCCTGGAGGTTGCGGAACTCGTAACCCAGGAACATCGCCTCGCCGTGGTCACGTGCCGGACCGTGGCGCGGCGGATGGGGCATGCCACCCTGGCCGTGGTGTGAGGCCTGCTCGGACAGCACGATCTCGCACCAGGCCCAGTAGGCACCGGCTCGCACGTTGATCTCGCCCCGTGCCCCGGCCGCTTCGCCGCTCAGGGTCCACGTCAGGCGCCCCGCCTCGCCCAGTTCGGCCACCGGCACCTCACGCGGTGCGGCATCGATGACGAGCGAATCGGGCAGCGCGTAGTCGATTGTCAGCACTGCCTCCTCGGGCAGCTGCTCGGCGTCCACCAGCAGGGCCACATGGAAGGGGTGACCCGGCCGACGGTAGTAGAAGGGGGTGGTGAAGCGCAGCGCCGTTGCCGGCGCGGCGGGCTCCTCCACCGGTGACCTCGCCGGCGGCGGGGCGATGCCCAGGTCCTGGATCGCCGCCCGGCTCATGCGCTGCAGCAGGTGCTCGATCATGTGCGCGGTGCGACCGGAGGTGGTGGCCCGTGCCAGGTGCCTGAGCTTCTCCTGCTCGGCCAGCACATGGGGGCCGATGAGGCGGCTGACGGCCCGGGAGAAGGCCTGGACGAGGGCGTTGCGGGGATTGAGCCCTTCCCGCTCGTCGCTGATGATGGCCTGCCCCTGGGCCAGCTTCTCGACCAGGGCCGGGCAGCGAACAGTGCCGAACAGGTACTCGGTGCCCACCTGGTTCTCGTAGTCGAACAGCTGGCAGTCCAGGGCCGCCATCCCGGACAGGACCACCAGGCCATTGGTGCGCTCGTCCCCCCTCAGGATCAGCTCCGCCTCCCGGGCCCGCTTGAGGGTCAGCGTGAAGGGGTAGGCCTGCTGCTGGAAGAGAAAGCTGCCCTCCTGCTCGGGGCCGATAAGCAGGAGCGATGGAGGCTCCTGGAAGCGGATCCGCCCGCTCTGCTCCAGCGCGCGGCCGCGCCGCGTGTGCACCAGGCTCACCTCACGACGCTCCAGGATGTCGCGCAGGAAGAAGTTGTTGGCCAGTGCCTGGACCAGGGTATGGTAGTGGGAGATGGCCACCTGGGGGTTCTCCACCACGATGGTCACCCGGGTGCCGTTGCCCTCGATCCCGAGTCGACGGTGGTCCCCCTCGCCGGCGGGCCTGTCACCGTCCCCGTCCTCGTAGAGGTAGCCGCCGTTGTCGGCACGGAACAGCTCGATGCGACTGTGTCGCCCGTCATGCAGTGTCTCGAGCCAGCCATGGCCGAGCCCGTAGATCGCCTGCTTGAGGCCGCGGCCGAAGAAACCGCGCCCCTCCCCCTCGCCGCGGGCCAGGGGACTGTGCGCCCCTCCGTAGGTCAGGATGCTGGCGGCACGTTCGAACGACAGACCCTCCGCCTGGTCGGTCACCTTGAGCAGGGCGCCGCTCTGGTGGCGTTCGTACTCGATGCGGATCTCGCCGCTTACCGGTTCGCCGGCGCGCTCGAGGCGCCCGTAGCTGTCGTCGCAGTTGGTGATCAGTTCCACCAGGGCCTTCTCGATGGAGGCGAAGCGGCGGGAGTCGATGCCGATGACCCGCTGGTCAACGGGAATGGCGCTGATGGTCATGGCTGTGCGCTCGCGCTTAGCTCATCGCCCACGGCCAGGGTCGAGCCCTCCCCGGCCAGCAGGATGGCGTTCTGGCCGAAGTAGCCGCCGGGCGCCAGGCGGGTGTTCATCTGTACCAGGGTGCGCAGCGGCTCGCCGGGCACGGCGATCTCGCCGGTCGCCTGGTCGACGGTGGTAATCTTGCAACGCTGGCAGGGCTTGCGCAGCCCCAGCCGGACCGCGCCCTCATGGAGGGAGAGCTCGCCCCAGCCATTCTCGGCGAAGGGCTCGGCGGCGTCGACCACGATGCTGGGCCGGAAGCGCTCCATGGGCACCGGGGCGAGCCCCTTGGTCTCGAGCACCCGGTTGACCTCAGCCAGCGACGCCTCCGAGACCACCAGGAAGGGATAGCCATCGGCGAAGGCCGTGTGGGCCTGCTCGCCGGGCGCCAGGAAGTGGGGCTCGACGTTACGACGCTGGTCCGGGGCGAAGCGCACCAGCCGCAGCCCGCTGCCCTGGTAGTCGCCCAGCACGGCCCCGAGCCACGCGGCGGCCTCCTCTCCCTCGTCCAGTGCCTGGCACTGGTCGTCCCAGACATAGACGGGCAGCCGGGGCTGGTCGTCGCGCTGAAGCGGGATACGCAGGGGCACCGCCCCGGGATGCGACAGCATCAGGGCCTCGTCGTCGAGGCTTTCCACGATCCGCGCCATGTGGGGCAGCTGGCGCTGGGTGACGAAGCGGCCGATATCGTCGACCACCATCCATTGGCGGTCATGGGCCAGGCCGCGAACACCCAGTTCGGCCTGGTCGAGGGGGATGCCGCCCAGCGACTTCACCGGGTAGATATTGAGCCGGGTAATCTTCACGGGACTCTCCTGTCGCCGGCGCAGGTAACCTCAGCCACACTCCTGCCCCTGCTGGATGGGCGGGCAGGGCACGCTGCCATAGGAGCAGAACACGCAGCAGTCGCCGGGCCTGGGCCTGAGCAGGCGATGGCACGCCTCGCACTCGTAGAAGTGCTGGCAGGCATCGGTGGGCATGGTCTCGGTCTTGATATGCCCGCATTCGGGGCAGGTGAGGGTCGATTCCCGGATGATATCGGCCATCGTCTCTCTCCTCTTGCTCGCCTCTCACGGGTCGCGGGCAGGTGCCATCCTACAGCCGGCGGGTCTCGACCACATAGCCGATGATCGGATAGCCCGCCTTGCGGGCGGCCTTCTCGGCTTCCAGCTGGGCCTCGACCTTGGAGATGCTGGAGGAGATATGCTCGAAGACGCTATCCAGCTCCAGCGGCTTGGTGCGCACCGCCAGCTTGACCAGATGGCCGGTCTTCGGCGCGCCGGACGGCTTGCTGCGCGTCGCCTTGGGGGCAGGGTTCCCGTCAGCGGGCCATTCGGGGGGCGAGGTCGCCGCCTTGCGCCGGGTCTCCTGCTCATTGTCCATGAAGGCGTTGATCTCGCGACGCATCTGCTGCTCGAATTCGCTCAGTTCCGTTTCCATCGTGTCTCCGTCAACCACAGGGTCGAAGCGAGTGTACCAGAACTCTCGCCGGGGCCGTGCCCCTACAGACACCCGCCCCATGGCGCCTGCCCCGGGCCGGCTGCCCCTCACGAGACCTCGAGAGCGACCTTGAGCACGCCGTCGCGCTGGTGGGAGAAGAGGTCGTAGGCGTCGACGATCTTCTCTAGCGGGTAGCGGTGGGTGACCATGGGGCCGAGGTCCAGGCGGCCACTGTCGATGATCTGCATCAGTCGGCGCATGCGCTCCTTGCCGCCGGGGCAGAGCGAGGTGACGATGCGGTGATCCCCCAGGCCCGCGCAGAAGGCGTCGAGCGGGATGGTGAGGTTCTCGGAGTAGACGCCGAGGCTCGACAGGGTGCCACCGGGCTTGATGACCCGTAGCGCCTGCTCGAAGGTCTGCTGCAGCCCCAGAGCCTCGATGGAAACGTCCACGCCCCGCCCACCGGTGATCTTGAGGATCTCGGCGACCACGTCCACCTGACGGAAGTTGAGCGTCACGTCGGCGCCCATCTTGCGGGCCATCTCGAGGCGCTCATCGACGCCATCCACGGCGATGATCAACCCCGCGCCACGCAGCCGGGCGCCGGCGGTGGCACACAGGCCAATGGGCCCCTGGGCGAAGACTGCCACGCTGTCGCCGATCCTGATGTTGGCCGACTCGGCGCCGGCGAAGCCGGTAGACATGATATCCGGGCACATCAGCACCTGGTCGTCGGTCAGGCCGTCGGGAACCGGCGAGAGGTTGGCCTGGGCATCCGGCACGCGCAGGTACTCGGCCTGGGCGCCGTCGATGGTGTTGCCGAAGCGCCAGCCGCCCATGGGCTTGTAGCCATGGGCGTGGTGGCCGCCGTCCTGGGCACTGCAGCCATCCTGGCAGGCGTAGGAGGTGAAGCTGGGGCAGATGGCGCCGGCGATCACCCGTTGCCCTTCCTGGTAGCCCTGCACGTTGGCGCCGAGCTTCTCGATCACCCCCACCGGCTCGTGGCCCACGATCAGCCCCTTCTCCACCGGGTACTCGCCCTTGAGGATATGCACGTCGGTGCCGCAGATGGTGGTGGTGGTTACCCGGATCAGGGCATCGTTGGGGCCGATGTCGGGAATCGGGCGATCGTCGATCTCGATGCGACCGGGTTCGACGAAGATGGCGGCTTTCATCATGGAGGGCATGGCGCAGGCTCCTGGCGCGGGTAATATAAGGTACCCTTCATTTATAGCAGGCCTTCAGCGCCCTGTGCCTGATGCACATCAATCTCTTGCTGCAGTGCCACGAAAACGGACGCACCGCCGCGCCACTTCCCTGCGCACACCGGCCACCGTAACCTGACGGTTCACTCACCCTCGCCTCGTCATCCAAAGGAACTGGAATGTCCCCCGCCGATACCCTGCGCCTGCTGCTGCTCTCCTCGCTGTGGGGCCTGTCGTTCATCTTCATGCGGGTGGCCTCCCCCGAGTTCGGCCCGGTGCCGCTGGTCCTGGTGCGCATGGGGGTGGGCGCGGCGCTGCTGGTCCCCTTGCTGCTCAGCGTTCGCTACTTGAGGCTGGTGCGGGAGAATGCCGGCAGGCTCTTCCTGCTGGGCTTGATCAACCATGTGCTGCCCTTCTCGCTGCTGGCGCTCGCCACCACCCGCCTGGAAGCGGGCTTCACCTCGCTGATCAATGCCACCACGCCGATCTTCACGGCCCTGCTCGGGGCACTGTTCTTCGCCACGCCCATCCAGCGCCAGCAGTACCTGGGACTGGCCATGGCGCTGTTCGGGGTCTACGTGCTCTCGGCCGACCGGCTGGACTTCACCCTGGGCGGCGACGGCTGGTTCATCCTCGCCGTGCTGGGGGCGACCTTCTGCTACGGGGTGGCGGGAAACTACTCGAAGACCTATCTCGTTCACCTGCCGGTGCGGGTGCTGGCTGCCGGCAGCACGGCCATGTCGGCATTGATCCTGCTGGTCCCGGGCCTGCTGCTCTGGCCCGCGGAGCCGATCAGCGGCCTGGCCTGGGCCAATGGCCTGGCGCTGGCGATACTCAGCACCACGGTGGCCTTCCTGCTCTACTTCGGGCTGATCGCCAGTGCCGGGGCCACGGCCACCTCCACGGTGACCTTCCTGGTGCCAGTCAGTGCCCTGGTGTGGGGCTACCTGCTGCTGGGCGAGCGTCTCAGCCTGCAGATACTGGCTGGCATGGCGATCACCCTCGCGGGCACCGCCATCGCCACCCGCATGATCCGGCGACGCAGGGGCCGTGTCGCCTAGACTGAACCCGAACGTGCCCAAGGGGGAAGCGCCATGCCCCATGCCGAGTTCCGGTTCCATGACCGGCTGAACGACTTCCTGCCGCCGGCCTTCCGCGGCGAGCCTCTCTTGCGTGACGTGTCGCGCCGGGCGGCGATCAAGGACGTCATCGAGTCGCTGGGGGTGCCGCATACCGAGGTGGACGTGATCCTGGTCGACGGCGCCTCGGTGGGTTTCGAGCACATCCTCGCCGGCGGTGAGCGGGTAGAGGTCTACCCCTGGACGGTTGCCCCGGAAGTGGCCCACCACCTGCGCCCTCGCCCACCGGCATGCCCACGCTTCCTGCTGGATGCCCAGCTGGGCCGGCTGGCCCGCTACCTGCGCCTGCTCGGCTTCGACTGCGACTATCGCAACGACATCGGCGACGCCGAACTGGCCGCCCGGGCCGACGAGGAGCAACGCGTGGTCCTGACCCGCGACCGCCGGCTGCTCAAGCGCAGGCGCATCCGCCTCGCCCACTACGTGCGCGCCGACGACCCCTGGCAGCAGGTCGAGGAGGTATGCCGGGAGTTCGACCTCCTCCCTGCCTTCGCGCCCTTCACCCGCTGCACGCATTGCAATGGCCGTCTCGTCCCTGTGGCCAAGGAGGCGGTGATCGACCGGCTCGAGCCCCTGACGCGGCAGTACGTGGACGACTTCCTGCAGTGCGAGGCCTGCGGCCGGCTCTACTGGCACGGCAGCCATGTCGCGCGCATGCAGGAGCGGGTGGCGCGGCTGCGACAGACGCTTGCGCAACCTCCGGGGTAAACCTCTCGGCCATCCTGGCCAGAGGGTTGAACTCTCGCGGTCTCGACCCGAGAGTACTGACTAATGGCACGCATGCCGGAGCCCCTTTCCGCTGGCGATCCAGCGGATCGGCCCGGCACGGTTCACCCCGTTTCCCCCTGGGACATTCGGGATTCGCGTTACTGGAATCACGAGGAGGTTTCCCCATGGTGGATCATCTCGACCCCTATCCCACTCGCCTGACCGAGTACCGCGCGCCGCTCCCCCGCCGGGACCCGGTGGTGCATGCCCGCAACCAGCGCCGCTGGGAGGGCCCGCTGGATGAAGTCGCCCTCTCGCGCTACGAACGGGACGGCTTCCTGTGGTTCGACGGGTTCTTCTCCCGGGACCGCATCGAGCCATTCTTCGAGGAGCTCAAGGCGATGGCCAATGACGAGTCGCTGATGCGCTCCGAGCAGGTCATCCAGGACCCGGCCAGCGGCGCCATCCGCTCCGTGTTCGGCATGCACCAGCTCTCGGAGCACTTCGACCGCCTGACCCGCGACCCCCGTATCCTGGGCATGGTGCGACAGCTGCTGGGCAGCGAGGTCTATATCCACCAGTCGCGCATCAACGACAAGTACGGCTTCCAGGGCAGCGGCTTCGACTGGCATTCGGACTTCGAGACCTGGCACGCCGAGGACGGCATGCCACGCATGCGGGCGGTGAGCGCCTCGCTGATGCTCACCGACAACAGCGAGTTCAATGGGCCGCTGATGCTGATTCCCGGCTCCCACCGCCAGTTCGTGCCCTGCATGGGCGAGACGCCCGAGACGAACTGGCAGGAGTCCCTCAAGGCCCAGAAGATCGGGGTACCCGACCAGCAGGCCCTGGCCAGCCTGGCCGAGCACGGCGGCATCCAGGCGCCCAAGGGACCGGCGGGCTCGCTGCTGCTGTTCGAGTGCAACACCCTGCACGCCTCGAACGAGAACATGTCGCCCTGGCCGCGCTCCAACCTGTTCTTCGTCTACAACAGCGTGGACAATGCCCTGGAGGAGCCCTACGCCGCCCCATCGCGGCGTCCCGAGTTCCTGGCCACGCGCGGCGACATCGAGCCGCTGACGATGCATGACGACTTTCCGGAGCTCTCCGGGCAGGGTGTCGACCCGCTGCGCTGAGGCGTGTCGGGCGCCATGCCGGTTTCCACCCGCACACGACAACGGCCGTGGCGTCACCGCCACGGCCGTTGTCGCTGGGGCCCATCAGGCTCAGAAGTTAGGCTTGCGCTTCTCGACGAAGGCGCTCATGCCCTCGCTCTGCTCGTCGCCGGCGAAACAGAAGGCGAACAGGGCGTTCTCCAGCGCCAGGGCGCTGTCCAGCTCCTGGTCCATCCCGTCGTGGATCGCCTGCTTGGCGGCGCGCACCGACTGCGGGCCGTTGCCACCGAGCTGCTTGGTGAGCTCCTCGACGTAGCCCTCGAGCTCGGCCTGGGGCATCACGCGGTTGACCAGGCCGATGCGCAGCGCCTCGCCGGCATCGATCTTGCGTCCGGTGGTGCAGAGGTCGAGGGCCATGGCCGGGCCGACCCGGCGCGGCAGGCGCTGGGTGCCGCCGAAGCCGGGGATCACGCCCAGCAGCACCTCGGGCTGGCCGAAGATGGCGTTGTCGCTGGCCACCGCCCAGTCGCAGGCCAGTGCCAGCTCGCAGCCACCGCCCAGGCAGAAGCCGTTGACCAGTGCCACGGTGGGCACCGGCAGGGTCTCCAGGCGCTTGAAGGTATCCAGCGCCTGGCGCGCGAAGTCGCGGGCTTCCGCGGGCATCTTCTCGCGCATCTCGGCGATGTCGGCGCCGGCCACGAAGGACTTCTCGCCGGCGCCGGTGATCAGCACCGCGCGCAGGTCATCGCGGCCCTCAAGGCCGGCCAGCACACGCTCCAGTTCCGCCAGCACGTCGCTGTTCAGGGCATTCAGCGCCTTGGGGCGATTGATGGTCAGGCGCACGATGCCGGCGTTGTCGACCACCTCGATCGTTTTCTCGCTCATGGATGGGGCTCCTTGGGTTGTTGTTGGGACGGGGTTGAGAGGCTATTGAGACTATACCACCCAACCCTAGCGAACGCTTGGTTGAGCGGCAATCCCCTCTTCGGCGGATCAATGAGTAGGAAGCGTTCGATTCACGTCACGAGCGAAGATAGGCTGGCCGCCGCCGGACCGCAGCTCCCGGAGTGTAGCCTGCTACATGAGGAGAGCGACGGTCCGACGCTTCGGGACCGCCGGCGGCCAGGATATCGAGCGCAATAGTGAATCGTCGCTTCCTAGTAGTGATGGAAGCCGCGACCCGTCTTCCGCCCCAGGTATCCGGCGGCTACCATGCGCTTGAGCAGCGGGCAGGGGCGGTACTTGGGATCGCCGAAGCCCTCCTGCAGCACCTCCATGATCGCCAGGCAGACGTCCAGGCCGATCAGGTCGGCCAGGGCCAGCGGGCCCATGGGATGGGCGGCGCCCAGCTTCATGGCCTCGTCCACCGCCTCGGGGGTGGCGGCGCCCTCCTGCACCAGGAAGGCCGCCTCATTGATCATCGGCACCAGCAGGCGGTTGACCGCGAAGCCGGGCGAGTCGCCCACCGGCACCGCAGTCTTGCCGAGGTCGGCGGCCAGCTGCTCGATGCGCGCCACGGTGGCGTCACTGGTCTGCTCGGCGCGGATCACCTCGACCAGCTTCAACACCGGCACCGGGTTGAAGAAATGCATCCCCACCACCCGCTCGGGGCGCTCGCAGACGGCGGCAAGCCGGGTCAGCGACAGCGAGGAGGTGTTGGAGGCCAGTATCGCGTCGTGGGTCAGGCGGCTCAGGTCACGAAAGAGCTTCTCCTTGAGCGCCGGCTGCTCGGGGGCGGCCTCGATGATCACCTCGCAGTCGCGCAGGGCGTCGAGGTCGGTGGTGGTGTCGAGCCGCGCCATGGCGGCCTGCTGATCGTCGGCGACGAGCTTCTCCTTGGCCACCAGCTTGCCCAGGCCCTTTTCGATGGCCGCCCGGGCACGCCCGAGCTGCTCGTCAGCCACGTCATAGAGCTTGACGGCGAAGCCGCTGGTGGCCAGGACCTGGGCGATACCCTGGCCCATGGTGCCGGCGCCTACCACGCCGATCGGTTGCTCACTCATTGCACTCTCCTGATGATTTGTCTTGATCTGCGATGGACTGTCGCTCGAAGCTTTTTCCGGGGACAAGCCTGCGGGGAGGCGCTGTGAACCCCTCCCTGGGCGCTACCGACGCCCTGCTGCGCTCTCGCGTCCCGCTCCGCTTGCAGGTCCGGTGCTGGCCATCCTGGCCAGCCCGTTCGGAGCGATGCTCCTCACCCCTGGCGTAGGACCTCCCCTTCGGCTTGTCCCCGGACGCTTCTCGCTTCAGTCATAGACGATTGGCTTTTGTGATCTGCTGCTACTGCTTGCGCGCTTCTTCGCGCAGCACGAACTTCTGGATCTTGCCGGTGGAGGTCTTGGGCAGCTCGCTGAAGATCACCGTCTTCGGCGCCTTGAAGTGCGCCAGGTGCGCCCGGCAGTGGTCGATGATCTCCTGTTCGGTGACCTCGCCATAGCCCACCTTCAACTTGACGAAGGCGCAGGGGGTCTCGCCCCACTTCTCGTCGGGCTTGGCCACTACCGCGGCCTCCTCCACCGCCGGGTGTGAGTAGATGCAATCCTCCACCTCGATGGTGGAGATGTTCT
Organism: Halomonas sp.; assembly: GCF_033549285.1. GTDB lineage: Bacteria > Pseudomonadota > Gammaproteobacteria > Pseudomonadales > Halomonadaceae > Halomonas. The sequence goes on along the minus strand of NZ_JAWSUJ010000037.1, from coordinate 25,161 downwards.
CGCCGCCGGAGATGATGATGTCCTTGGAGCGGTCCTTGATCTCGATGTAGCCGTCGGCATGCCACACGGCCAGGTCGCCGGTATGGTACCAGCCGCCTTCAAGGGCCTGCTCGGTGGCCGCCTCGTTCTTGAGGTAGCCCTTCATCACGTTGTTGCCGCGCATCAGGATCTCGCCGATGGTCTGGCCGTCCTTGGGCACCGGCTCCAGGGTGTTGGGGTCGGCCACGCAGAGCGCCTCGAGCATGTGGTAGCGCACCCCCTGGCGGGACTTGAGTTTCGCACGCTCCTCCATGGGCAGCTCGTCCCAGGCGGCGCGCCAGGCGCAGGATGTCACCGGGCCGTAGACCTCGGTGAGGCCGTAGACGTGGGTGACGTCGATACCGAGCCGCTCGACGCCGGCGATCACCGAGGCGGGCGGCGCGGCGCCGGCGGTGGTGACCTTCACCGGGTGGTCGAAGTCGCGCTTGTCGGCGTCCGGCAGGTTGACCAGGCCGTTGAGCACGATGGGCGCGCCGCTGAAGTGGGTCACCCCCTCGTCGGCGATCAGGTCCATCACCTTCTTCGCTTCCACCTTGCGCAGGCAGACGATGGTGCCGGCGGCGGCCGCGATGGTCCAGGGGAAGCACCAGCCGTTGCAGTGGAACATCGGCAGGGTCCAGAGATAGACCGGGTGGTGGGGCATCGCCCACACCAGGATGTTGCTGGTGGCGTTCAGGTAGGCGCCGCGGTGGTGGTAGACCACGCCCTTGGGCTTGCCAGTGGTGCCGGAGGTGTAGTTGAGCGAGATCGCCTGCCACTCGTCCTCGGGCAGCCGGTAGGGATGGGCCGAATCGCCCTCGGCGAGCAGCGCCTCGTACTCGAGCTCGCCGATGGCGCGCCCCTCGGGCAGGAACTGCTCATCCGCCACGTCGATGACCAGCGGCTTCTCCTCGAGCTTGCTCACCGCCGCCTCGATCACGTCCGAGAACTCCGGGTCGACCAGGATCGCCTTCGCCTCGCCGTGCTCGAGCATGTAGGCGATGGCCTCGGCATCCAGGCGAATGTTCAGGGTGTTGAGCACACAGCCGGCCAGGGGCACGCCGAAGTGGGCCTCGAACATCGCCGGCACGTTGGGCAGCATCGCGGCCACCGTCTGGCCGGACTGGATGCCGCGCCCTTCCAGCGCCGAGGCGAGCCGCCGGCAGCGCTCCCAGGTGGTGGCCCAGTCGCGGCGGATCTCGCCGTGGATCACCGCCGGGTAATCCGGATAGACCGAGGCGGTGCGCTCGATGAAGGTGAGGGGCGAGAGTGGCACGAAGTTGGCGGGAGTCCTGGGCAGGCCCTGCTCGAAGATGCTCTGGCTCATGGGAAAGCTCCGTGAGGTGGTCCGGAAAGCATGCCGCCGGCGCGGAGCCGGCGGCGAAGGCGTCAGTGGGCGGCGGCGTCGAAGGCGGCGAGGCTTGCCATGCCGGCCTCGATCACCGCGCGCTGGGCGCGACCCACCGACAGCCACTGGCGAATGGCGTAGTCGGCAGCCTGACGCTTGGCCGTGTAGAAAGGTTCGTCGCGGCCGGCCTGGAGGGCCGCGGTGGCGGCCAGCGCCGCGCGGCCCATCTGCCAGGCGCACAGCACGTGGCCGGCCAGGCTCAGGAAGGGGGTGGCGTAGGCCTGGACGGCATCGGCGCCACGCTCGGGGTCGGTGCCCGCCTCGAGCACCGCCGCCATGGCGGCGCGCAGGTCGGCGGCCCCGCCGGCAAGCTCCTCGCCGAGGGGCGCCAGTTCGGTGGTCGCCGAGAGCGCCCGGGCGGTACCTTCCACCTCGTCGATCAATTGGGTCAGGGCCGCACCGCCGTCGCGCTGCAGCTTGCGCCCGGCCAGGTCCAGGGCCTGGATGCCGTTGGTGCCCTCGTAGATGGGGGCGATGCGGGCATCGCGCAGCAGCTGGGCGGCACCGGTCTCCTCGATGTAGCCCATGCCGCCATGCACCTGCACGCCCAGCGAGGCGATCTCCACCGCCTGGTCGGTGGAAAAGGCCTTGACCACCGGGATCAGCACGTCGACCCGCGCCTGGGCGGCGGCGCGCTCGCTCTCGTCGGCGGCGTGGCGGGCCAAATCCAGCTGGGCGGCACAGTAGAGGGCGAGCGCGCGCAGGGCGTCGGTGCGCCCACGCATGGAGAGCAGCATGCGGCGCACGTCGAGGTGGTCGCTGATGGTGCAGTCATTGCGGCCGGAGCGCGGGCTGCGCCCCTGGGTCCGGTCCAGGGCGTAGGCGAAGGCGTGCTGGCAGGCACGCTCGGCCACGCCGATGCCCTGGATCCCCACCTTGTGGCGCGCCTCGTTCATCATGGTGAACATGTGGTTGAGGCCGCGCCCCTCCTCGCCCACCCGATAGCCGATGGCACCCTCCTTCTCGCCGAAGCTCAGGGTGCAGGTGGGCGAGCCGTGGATGCCCAGCTTGTGCTCGATGGAGGCACAGGTGACGTCGTTGCGCTCGCCCAGGCTACCGTCCTGATTTACCAGAAACTTGGGCACAAGGAAGAGCGAGATGCCCTTGTTGCCCTCGGGGGCATCCGGCTTGCGCGCGAGCACCAGGTGGATGATGTTCTCGGCGGCGTCATGCTCGCCCCAGGTGATGTAGATCTTCTGGCCGAAGAGCCGGTAGCTGCCGTCCTCTTGTGGCACGGCGCGGGTGCGCACCCTGGAGAGATCCGAGCCGGCCTGGGGCTCGGTGAGGTTCATGGTGCCGGTCCAGGTGCCCTCGACCAGCTTCGGCAGGTAGGTGGCCTGCTGCTCGTCGCTGCCGTGGTGGGCCAGGGCCTCGATGGCGCCGGCGGTGAGCATCGGGCAGAGGCCCAGCGCCATATTGGCGCCGTGGAGCATCTCCTGCACCGCGCTGGCCACCACCTCGGGCAGTCCTTGGCCGCCCAGCGCCTCGGAGACCCCGATGCCGTTCCAGCCGCCCTCGGCGTAGGCGCGATAGGCCTCGGCGAAGCCGTCGGGGACGCTCACGCCGCCGTCGTCACGACGGGTGCAGCCCTGGCGGTCACCGCTGGCGTTGAGCGGCGCCCAGACCTCGCCGGCGAGCCTCGCGGCCTCCTCCAGCACGGCCTCCACCAGGTCGGGGCTGGCTTCCTCGAAGCCGGGCAGGGCGAGCGAGCCATGCTCGAGCATCTCCTCCAGCACGAAGCGGACGTCGCGGACGGGGGCGGCATAGGGGGTCATGGGTCACCTCGGGAAAAATGATAGTCACGATAGTAGATTCACTACTTTTCGTTAACCATTATCCCTAAGTCGACCCCGGAGGCGAACGAGCCCGCTGCCGAGCAGCGGGCTCGTTGGGGTAGCAGGCGGAGGGGAGGTCAGGGGCGCGAGATATTGTCCAGGGCGGCCTCCTCGGGCGTCTGCTCGTCGTCGAAGTAGGCAATGTGCGGCTCGTCGGGCGGCGGCGGGCCGAACAGCGGCTCGGCCACCGCCACCTCGGGCACGGCCCCGGAAAGGTCCTCGACGTGCTCGTGCTCGATGGCGCCCTGCACCAGCTCCTCGGTGACGGCGAGCTCGGCCCCCGCCGCCGACATAGGCGTGCTGGGCGAGAAGGGCGCCACCGGCAACGGCGCCGGACGCACGCTGCGCCGCCAGCCGAAGAAGGCCACCAGGATCAGGCCCAGGGCGCCGAAGCTCCAGAACAGGCCGGCATCGCCCAATACCGCCATCACCGGCGAGACCAGAGGCGGGCTCAGCGCCGAGCCGATGGCGTTGATCAGCAGCAGCCCCTGGCTCATGCGCACCAGGGCGCCCGCCGGAGCGCGGTCGGCGGCGTGGCCCACCGCCACCGGATAGAGCGAGAAGACCCCGCCACCGAGCAGGAACAGCAGCCCGGCCAGGACCCAGGTATTCATCGGCAGCCAGAGGACCGCCGCGGAGATCAGGGTGCAGAAGGCCCCGATCAGGATCAGCACCAGCTGCCGATCATGGCGGTCCGACCAGCGCCCCACCGGGTACTGCAGCAGCATGGCACCGAGCACCACTACCGCCATCATCTGGCCGATCCGGTCGACCGGGAGGCCGGTACGCTGCAGGTAGAGCGGCAGCAGGGAGTAGACCGCGGCCACCGCCAGCCCCGAGCCGAAACTGCCCATCACCCCGGTGGGGGTCAGGGTGATCAGGCGCAGCGGCGAGAGCGGCTCGGCCTTCTCGATCAGCGGCGAGACCCGGGGGATCATCGCCATGGGCAGCACCGAGAGCGAGGCCAGCATGCCGATCACCATGAACGACGCCGCCCCGCCCATGGCCTCGGTGACCCCGAGCAGCAGCTGGCCGAGCACGCCGGCGGCGTAGAGCGAGATCATGTAGAGCGCCAGCAGGCGGCCGCGCACCCTGGCATCGCCGGAGGCCAGCAGCCAGCTCTCGATCACCAGGTAGACGCCCACCGTGGCCCAGCCACCGATCAGGCGCAGGGCGAACCAGGCCCAGGGCTCTGCCACCAGCCCCTGCAGCAGCACGGTCACCGCCACCAGCGAGGCGAAGCTGCCGTAGGCGCGGATATGGCCGATGCGCAGCAGCAGGCGGTCGTTGAGCATGGCGCCCAGCGCCAGGCCGATGAAGTAGGCCGAGGAGACCCAGCCGATCACCACCGCGGACTCGCCGGCGGCATCCAGCCGCAAGGTGATCACCGTGGCCAGGAAACCGTTGCCGATCCCGAGGATGAAGAGCCCCAGCAGGGGGGCCAGGGCCATGGCCAGCAGTTGCCGCGACATGAAGGGCCTCACAGCAGCGGGTGAAAGGGAGAAGCGTGGCAGAGGAAGCGTGGCAGAGAGTGCCGTGGCGCGCCTGCTCTCGGTATCGGTGACGACGCTCGCGGCATCGTGAGCGCGCGAATCATACTCCCGGCCGGCGGCGAGTCAATCGATTTGTTGCCCCCGGACCCACTTGTCGGGGGTATCTTTCATCGAGGCCATCGATGGCGGGCGATGTTGCTGGCCATGCCCTCTCAGCGCTTCTGCAGCATCGCCACATCCGGCGCCGGGAACTCGACCCGCATGTCCAGGTGACCCGCCAGCCACACGAAGGTCGCCTCGCTGAAGAAGACCACATGGGTGGGGTCGAGGATGTAGTGCCAGCGCGTGAAGGCCGCTCGGTCAGCGACGCGCTTGGTCATCACCCCCAGCCAGCCGCCGGAGGGGAGCAGGTCGGCAAGCCGCGCCAGCTCCTCCCCCGGCGCGAAGAGGTGCTCTGCGACCTCGCTGGCGGTGATGAAGTCGTAAGTCTGTTCGAGCACCGCCACGTCAGGCGCGTAGAAGGGGTCGTAGATCGCCATGGGGTGGCCCGCCTCCTCGAACATCACCGACAGCGTTGGCCCCGGCCCCGAGCCGAAGTCGAGCCCGCGGGCCCCGGAAGCGAGCCGCTCGCGCAGGGGGTCGAAGAGCCGCGACAGGAAGCGGCGATAGCCCGCGTCGTGCGGCGAGTTCTCGTGCTGGTCGTAGACCGCCCTCTCCGCTGCCGGCCCGGGCCGCTGGTCGGGTGGCACGAATACCAGCGCGCAGCGACGGCAGCGATGGTAGTCGCGCCGGGTATCGCGGTGAAAGTGTCCGGTGTCGGTGGTCGCACATAGCGGACAGGTCAGCATCATCGTATCCTCTGTGCCAGAACAAGCTCTCCCAGGATTCCCCTGTTCTCTCCAGAACCCCGCAAGCCAGAACCCCGCAAGGAGACCCGAATGCTGTCAGGTCTGGACCATCTGGTCATCACCGTGACCGACATTTCCCGTGCCGTGGACTTCTACTCCCGGGTGCTGGGACTGGAAGTGCGCTACCGCGACCGCGAGCGCGTCGACCTGATGCTGGGCGACATCGCCCTGCGCCTGCACTGGACCGCCACCGATGTCACCCCCCGGGCCGCCACGCCCACGCCCACGCCCGGCAGCCTCGACCTCTGCCTACGCAGCCTGCTGCCGCTCGACGAGGTGCAGCGCCATCTGGAAGCGCTGGAGGTCGAGGTGGAGCTCGGTCCGGTGACCCGACAGGGCGCCACCGGCGAGATCACCTCGCTCTACCTGCGCGACCCGGACGGCAACCTGCTGGAGATCAGCCGCCCCGTAAAGTCCGACAGGCTCCTGGCAGACTGAGGCCCGGTGGCATTGTCGTCCTCGACCGGTATGATTGGCGTCAGCTATTCGCACTTCAAGGACGCGCCATGAACGACCCGCTGCCACAGGACGACGACCGTGCCATCGCCGAACGGCGCTCTGCCCCCGACACGACCATCCCCATCGTGGTGTACGTGCTGCACCTGGCCGGCATGGTCACCGGCGGCCTCACCTCGCTGGTCGGCGTGGTGATCGCCTATGTCTACCGCGGCAACGGGCCGGCCTGGCTCGACGAGCACTATCGCTACCAGATCCGTACCTTCTGGATCGCCCTGCTCTACTTCGGCATTTCCGGCCTGCTGACCCTGGTTCTCATCGGCTTTCTCACCTGGCTGGCCGCGGTAGTGTGGCTGGTGATCCGCTGCGTGAAGGGGCTCAAGGCCCTCAACGAGCATCGCGCGCCGGACAACGTGGACAGCTGGTGGGTCTGATCCATGGCCGGAGGTGAGTCCCGCTCGAACGTCATCCAGGCCCGAGCCATCGCCACGCTATGGCGCAGCCTCGCCGGGCGCAGGCTCACCACCCTGTGGCGGCTGGCCCGGCTGCTCGGCCCGCTGGTGGAACGGCTCAGCCGCCGGGAGCGACGGGTCACCCGGACCAACCTGGCCCAGGTCTACCCCTCCCGCAGCGACGCCGAGCGCCGGCGGCTCTCCCGGCAGAGCCTGGCCCACTCCACCGCCACCATGCTCGAGCTGGGTTTCGCCTGGATGGGCGACCCCGAACGGGTCGAGGCCGCCATCCTCGAGGTCCACGGCCGCGAGTTGCTGGACGGGGCCCGGGCCGAGGGGCGCGGCGTCATCGTGCTGGCCCCCCACTTCGGCAACTGGGAGGTGCTCAACTTCTGGCTCTCCGGCCACTTCCCCTTCACCGCCATGTACGAGCCCCCCAAGCTCGCCCCGCTGGACCCGATCATCCGCCAGGGCCGCGAACGCCGGGGGGCGCGCCTGGTGCCCACCAACCCGCGCGGCGTGGCCGCCCTGCTCAAGGCGCTCAAGCGCTCCGAGGCGGTGGGCATCCTGCCCGACCAGGAACCCGACTGGGGCAGTGGCGTCTTCGCGCCCTTCTTCGACCGCCCCGCCTACACCGCCACCCTGCTGCCCAAGCTGGTGGCCCGCACCGAGGCGCGGGTCGTCACCGGGGTGGCACTGCGCCTGCCCGGCCGGGGCTTTGCCCTGCACTTCCTGGCCGCCGACCCGCGGGTCTACGACCCCGACGAGGTCACCTCGGCCACCGGCGTCAATGCCAGCGTGGAGGCCGCCATCGCCCTGGAGCCGGCCCAGTACCAGTGGGAGTACAAGCGCTACCGCAAGACCCTGCAGGAGGCCGAGGGCCGCCCGGACTTCAAGCGATTCCGGCTCTACTGATCCCGCTGCATGGGAGCGTCGACCGTCCGGCATCCGGGTCGGCGCCACGGAACTCTTTCCGGGGCCAGGCGTCTAGTTTTAAGGTTTCAAGGCGATACAACGATACAACAACGACGCGCCTTGAAGATTCACAGCGTCTCCTGACCCGGCTTGCGCAGGGAGTGCCGGCGGGACCACAGGGAGAGAGTTGCACGTGAAGAGCGCGCTGCGACGCTTCAGTCTTGCATGGGCGCTGACCCTGGCAATGGATGCCTCGGCAACGACCCCGGATGAGCTGTTCGACCGTGTCACCGACCGCGCCCGACAGCTTGCCACCCAGTCCTACCAGACACCCGAATCGCCCCTGCCATCCGAGCTGGCGGAGATGGCGTATGACCAGTACCGGGAGATCCGCTTCCGCCCGGAGGAGGCGATCTGGAAGGACGAGGGCCTCTTCGAGGTCCAGCTGTTCCATCCCGGCTTCCTCTACACCCAGCCGATACGCCTGAACCTGGTCGACGAGCAGGGCGAGGTTCGCCCCCTGCCCTTTCGCCAGGAGCGTTTCCGCTACGACGGCGACGCCTCCTCGCTCGCCGACCTCGCGCTCGACGATATCGGCCATGCCGGCTTCCGGCTGCACTACCCCCTCAACAGTGGCGACTACCGCGACGAGTTCGCTGTCTTCCTCGGCGCCAGCTACTTCCGCCTGGTGGGGCGCCAGCAGGGCTACGGGCTCTCCACGCGCGGCCTGGCCATCGATACCGCCGAGCCCCATGGCGAGGAATTCCCGGCCTTCCGCGAGTTCTGGCTGGTCAAGCCGGGGCCGGATGAGACCCGCATGACCGTCCTTGCCCTGCTCGACAGCCCCTCGGTGGCCGGCGCCTACCGCTTCGACATCCGCCCCGGGGAGCACACCACGGTGGATACCGAGGCACGGCTGTTCGCCCGCGAGGAGATCGGCAAGCTCGGCATCGCCCCGCTCACCAGCATGTACCTACATGGCGAGATCGGCCGCCACCCCGCCGATGACTACCGCCCTCGGGTCCACGACTCCCAGGGCCTCTCCATGCAGACCGGCGACGGCGAGTGGATCTGGCGACCACTGAGCAATCCGGAGAAGCTCAGACTTTCCCGCCTCCAGGACCAGGCACCCAGAGGCTTCGGGCTCACCCAGCGTCCCCGCGATTTCGAGGCCTTCCTGGACGCCGAAGCGCACTACGAGCGCCGCCCCAGCCAGTGGGTACAGCCGCTGGACGAGTGGGGCCCGGGCAGCGTTGAGCTGGTGGAGATCCCGAGCCAGAGCGAGACCAACGACAACATCACCGCCTACTGGCTACCCGACCAGCTACTCGCCGTCGGCGAGGCACGCACCTACCGCTATCGCACCCACACCTTCGGCGCCGTGCCCCCCGGGCAGGAGATGGCGCGGGTGCTCCGCACCCGCCAGGGCTGGGGCGCGGTGCCCGGACAGGAGAACCCGCCACCCGCCAGCCGTCGACAGTTCGTGGTCGACTTCCGCGGGGGGGAGCTGTCGAGCCTCGATGAGAGTCATCCGGTAGAGCTGTCACTGGAAAGCTCGAGTGGTGAACTCCTCGAGCCCCGGGTTCAACGCCTGCCGGATGGCGAGACGTGGCGCGCCACCTTCCGGCTGGCCCCAGAGGGTGGCCAGCCGGCCGACATGCGCCTGTTCCTGACCCTGCACGACCGTCGCCTCACGGAAACCTGGAACTATGTCTGGTATCCCGATGAATTCCGCTGATACCCGCGTCCCCGCGTCCACGACTCGGCCGCCCTGGCGCAGGACGCGCCGCCTGCTCTTCGCCCTGCTGTTCGCCGGGACCGTCACCCTGGGGGTCTGGGCCATGTTCCGGATCCTCATCGTGGGCGGTATCTCGCCGCTGGAACTCATCATCCTGGGGCTCTTCTCGATCACCTTCGGCTGGATCACCATCGCCTTCTGGAGTGCGGTGATCGGCTTCGTGCTGACCCTCACCCATCGCGACCCGGTGACGCTGTCGCGCAGCAGGCCGCCGACCCCGCCCGCGGGCGCCCGCTCGCGAACCGCCCTGGCCATGCCGATCCACAACGAGGACGTGGACAGGGTGATCGCCGGCCTGGAGGCCACCTGTCGTGACCTGCCCGAGGACACCCCGCAGCGCCGGATCGAGGCCTTCGTGCTCAGTGACAGCACCGATGAGGCCATCGTCGCCGATGAGTCGGCCCAGGTCGGTGCCCTCCAGGCGCGACTGGCGGGGCGCTGCCGCGTGCATTATCGCCACCGCGACAGCAACGCGGGCCGCAAGGCCGGCAACCTGGCCGAGTTCTGTTGCCGCTGGGGTCGTCACTACGACTTCCTGCTGGTGCTGGATGCCGACAGCCTGATGAGCGGCGCCACCATCGCCGCGCTGATCGACGCCATGCAGGCCAACCCGCGTCTCGGGCTGCTGCAGACGGTGCCGATCCCGGTACGCCAGGAGAGCCTGTTCGGTCGCGCCAACCAGTTGGCCGCCTCCCTCTATGCGCCCATGCTGGCGGCGGGACTGAGCTTCTGGCATGCCGATGCGGCCAACTACTTCGGCCACAATGCCATCCTGCGCACCCGCGCCTTCATGGAGAACTGCGGACTGCCCGACCTGCCGGGCGACCCGCCGCTGGGGGGCGAGATCCTCAGCCACGACTTCGTCGAGGCGGCCCTGCTGCGCCGTGCCGGCTGGCAGGTCCAGATGCAGACCGACCTCGGTGGCAGCTACGAGGAGATGCCGAGCCACCTGCTCGACTTCGCCAAGCGCGACCGCCGCTGGGTCCAGGGCAACCTTCAGCACCTGCGCCTGCTCACCGGACGCGGCCTGCACGCCATGAGCCGGCTGCACTTCCTGTTCGGCGCCCTGGCCTACCTCGCCTCGCTGATCTGGCTGGGGATCCTGGTGGTCAGCACGGCAGACGCCCTGGCCCGCGCCCTCACCGAACCGAACTTCTTCACCTCCGATGCCCAGCTCTTCCCCGACTGGCCGCTCGCTCCACCGCCGCTGATCATGCCGCTGCTGGCCGGCACCCTGGCCATGCTGCTGATGCCCAAGGTGCTGGGGCTGGCACTGGCACTGACGCAGCGCCCGGCGGATTTCGGTGGGCCGCTGCGCCTGGTGGTAAGCGTGCTGCTGGAGGCCCTGTTCGCCATGCTGATCGCGCCCCTGATGATGGTGTTTCACAGCCTGTTCGTCATCGGCGTGGTGAGCGGGCGTACCGTCTCCTGGGACCCCCAGTCTCGCGAGGGCCGCGCGGTCCCCTGGCGGGAGGCCTGGCGGCATACCTGGCAGGCGACCCTGGCCGGGCTGCTCTGGGCGATGATCACCTGGTGGTACACCCCCGTCTTCTTCTGGTGGCTGACGCCGGTCTGGCTGGGGCTGCTGCTGTCCGCGCCGCTGGTGCGGTGGAGCAGCAGCCTGGCCCTGGGCCGCGCCCTGCGTCGCGCCGGCCTGTTGCTGGTGCCCAGCGAGACGCGGCCGTCTGAGGTCCTTCGGGAACTGGCCAGGCGACCGGCGGCGACCGGCCGGGCCGCTCCCATGCCGCCCCCAGCGGAGCTTCCCGGCGAGATGCCGGTGCAGTCCTTCGCGACACCCCGCCGTCGGGTCCTGTCGCCGGAAAGCCAGTAACGGTAGACACCGCAATCCCGGCGGAGGGTGGCAAGGCGGCGACAGGATGCTAGGGTAGGTAACTCGCTTGACGGGGTGCCGGTGAATCCGGCTGAGATGGCGCAGGGGTCTCTCCAGGAATGGACAGCACCCGAGCGCTGATCCCGTGGAACCTGATCCGGCTCGTACCGGCGTAGGAATCAAGCGGTGAGCCAGCGCCGACTCGGCGCCCCTGTCCGGCCACCCCTCCCTCGCCCTCGCCCCGGATCGACACCGCTACCGGAGGCAAGATGGGCTACCGCTTCAGCGACCTCACCACCGCGTGCCAGGCAGACTGGCGCGCCTATATCGAACACGACTTCGTGCGCCGCCTGGGCGACGCCACCCTCGACGAGGCCGCCTTCCGCCACTACCTGCAGCAGGACTACCTCTTCCTGATCCACTTCGCTCGCGCCTATGCGCTGGCCGCCTACAAGAGCCGCACCCTGGACGACCTGCGCCAGGCCCATGAGGGACTCAGGGCGATCCTCGACGTGGAACTCGGCCTGCACGTGGACTACTGCCGCGACTGGGGTATCAGCGAGGCCGGCCTCGCCGAGCTGCCCGAAGCCCGCGCGACCCTCGCCTACACCCGCTACGTGCTCGACACCGGCCACCGCGGCGACCTGCTCGACCTGCACGTGGCGCTGGCCCCCTGCCTGGTGGGCTACGGCGAGATCGCCAACTGGCTGAATGCCCAAGCCTTCACCGTGCGAGGCGACGCCAACCCCTATGAGGCCTGGATCGCCATGTATGAGAGCGACGACTTCCAGGCCGCCATGCATGCCGAGCTCGAGTGGCTCGACGCACGCCTGGCGGAGGTGACGCCACGCCGCTTCGCGGAGCTCGTCGAGGTGTTCCGCGATGCCACGCGGCTGGAGATCGACTTCTGGCAGATGGGGCTGGAGCTCGCCAGCTGAGGCACTGGCTCCATCGCCACCCGCCCGCTGGTTCTGGTCATGCCAGCGGGCAGCACCACACTGGTGACCGAAGGTCGCCCGACCACTCGCTTGACGGGGTGCCGTTGAAGACGGCTGAGATCATGCGCTTTCGAGCATGGAGCCCGTTGAACCTGAACTGGCTAGGACCAGCGTAGGGATCAAGCGATCGAGCAGGCCGACCTGCCGCGCCCCTGACCGCTGTCCTCCCTGATAACGCCAAAACCCTCAAGGGAGTACACCATGAGCAAGACCGCCCATTTCCTCGCCGAGACCGCCCAGGTCGACGCGGCCGCCGTCCAGCCTCTGCCCGGCTCGCGCAAGGTCTACCTCGGGGGCTCACGCCCCGATATCCGCGTGCCCTTCCGCGAGATCAGTCTCTCGACGACGAAGACCTCCGGCTTGGATGAGGAGAACCCGCCGCTGCTGGTCTACGACACCTCCGGCCCCTACACCGACCCGCAGGCACGCATCGACCTGCGTCAGGGACTCCCCGAGCTGCGCCGCGCCTGGATCGAGGAGCGCGACGACACCGAGTTCCTCGACGGCCCCACCTCCGAGTACGGCAAGCGCCGCGCCAATGACCCCACGCTCGCCCAGTTGCGCTTCGACCTGACCCGCTCGCCGCGGCGCGCCAAGGAGGGCCGCAACGTCACCCAGCTCCATTATGCCCGCCAGGGGATCATCACCCCGGAGATGGAGTTCATCGCCATACGGGAGAACCAACGCAGACAAGCCCTGGGCACGCAGGAGGTCGAGCGCATCCTCGGCCAGCAGCACCCGGGCCAGGGTTTCGGCGCCAAGCTCCCCGAGGAGATCACCCCGGAGTTTGTGCGTGCCGAGGTGGCCGCCGGCCGGGCGATCATTCCCTGCAATATCAACCACCCGGAATCCGAGCCGATGATCATCGGCCGCAATTTCCTGGTGAAGATCAACGGCAACCTGGGCAACTCCGCGGTGACTTCCTCCATCGAGGAAGAGGTCGACAAGATGACCTGGGGCATCCGCTGGGGCGCCGATACCATCATGGATCTCTCCACCGGGGCCAACATCCACGAGACCCGCGAGTGGATCATCCGCAACGCCCCGGTGCCGGTCGGCACCGTGCCCATCTACCAGGCCCTGGAGAAGGTCAAGGGGGTGGCCGAGGACCTCACCTGGGAGGTGTTCCGCGACACCCTGATCGAGCAGGCCGAGCAGGGCGTGGACTACTTCACCATCCACGCCGGCGTGCTGCTGCGCTATGTCCCGCTCACCGCCAAGCGGGTCACCGGCATCGTCTCCCGGGGCGGCTCGATCATGGCCAAGTGGTGCCTCTACCATCACCGGGAGAGCTTCCTCTACACCCACTTCGAGGAGATCTGCGAGATCTGCAAGCGCTACGATGTCGCCTTCTCGCTGGGCGATGGCCTGCGCCCGGGCTCGGTGGCCGACGCCAACGACGAGGCGCAGTTCGCCGAACTCGAGACCCTGGGCGAGCTGACCCGCATCGCCTGGCAGCACGACGTCCAGGTGATGATCGAGGGGCCGGGCCACGTGCCCATGCACCTGATCAAGGAGAACATGGACAAGCAGCTCACCGAGTGCGACGAGGCGCCCTTCTATACCCTGGGGCCGCTGACCACCGATATCGCGCCCGGTTATGATCACATCACCTCCGGCATCGGCGCGGCGATGATCGGCTGGTACGGCTGCGCCATGCTCTGCTACGTGACCCCCAAGGAGCATCTGGGCCTGCCCAACAAGGATGACGTCAAGACCGGCATCATCACCTACAAGATCGCCGCCCACGCCGCGAACCTCGCCAAGGGGCACCCGGCGGCCCAGCGCCGCGACAACGCCCTCTCCAAGGCGCGCTTCGAGTTCCGCTGGGAGGACCAGTTCAACCTCGGCCTTGACCCCGACACGGCGCGCGAGTACCACGACGAGACCCTGCCCAAGGACTCCGCCAAGGTGGCCCACTTCTGCTCCATGTGCGGGCCCAGGTTCTGTTCCATGAAGATCAGCCAGGAGGTGCGTGACTATGCGGGTAAGCACGGCCTCGATGGCGACCGGGACGCGGTGATGAAGGGCATGGAGGAGCAGGCCGAGAAGTTCCGGGAACAGGGGGCGGAGCTCTACCGGGAAGTATGAGGCTCGACACTGGCCTTGAAACGAAATGCCCCACTGCTAGCTGGTAGCAGCGGGGCATTCTTCATATGCCGGCCCGGGCCCGCGCGGGTCAGAATCGATAAGTCAAGCCGAGGCTGACCGCATCGAAATCGAAGTCCGACTTGTCCAGGTAGCGCATGTAGTCGGCACCCACTGCCAGGTTCGGTGTCACGTCATAGCTGGCACCGGCACCGTAGGAAACATCACTCTCGCTGTCCTTCGTCCCGTCGAACTCCACTTCGGTGGCCCCCAGTACACCATGGACCTTGAACGCCGGAGTGATCGGCAGCATGCCCTTGACATAGCCCCCAGCAAGATAGTCGAGATTTGCCGGGCCATCGGACCCGCCGGTACCCAGGTGTCCCTCGATGGCCAGGTAATCGTTGAGTTCGACGCCACCACGCAACCTCACACCGACGCTGTCGAGGTCATCGCGGTATCCACGCCGATCAAGTTCCCAGAACATGGCATCGACACCCAAATAGGGGGTCGGCTGGTAGGCCAAGGGCCCGCTCTGCGCCTGAACCGCCCCGGTGAAGAACAGCGCTGCCAAGGATGCGGCGCCAATGACTGACGTCTTCATGGCCATCTCCCTTTGATTGGCTTGCCCTCTTTGTCGTCGATGCCCGTGGTGCCTTACGACCCATCGGGGTACTCACCTCCACGGCCATGTCAGGCCAGTACCGGCCCGCTGACGCGATGCAGACAGGTGGATGCGGGGCGGACAAGGTACTTTCCCACGACAAGCGCCCCCGCTGGAAACCTGGCGGGGGCGCTGTGGTTGGCATGGCGGCTGAGTGCCACCGATAGGTCAGAAGCGGAACGTCACCCCGACGCTGGCGGCATCGAAGGTGTAGTTCGACTCGTCCAGGTAGCGCATGTAGTCGGCGCCCACGGCGAGGTTGTGCGTCATGTCGAACTCGGCGCCGGCGCCGTAGGAGAAGCCGCTCTCGGTATCCGCGTCGAAGTCCACCTCGGTGAAGCCCGCCAGGCCATAGAGGCGGAATTCCGGGGCAATCGGCAGGGTGCCCTTGGCATAGGCGCCCGCCAGGTAATCCAGCTCGGCCGGGCCGTCGGAGCCACCGGTACCGAGATGACCCTCGAGACCGAAATAGTCATTGAACGCCACGCCGCCACGCAGGCGCAGGCCGGTGCTGTCGAAGTTGCCCGGGCCGTCGGGATCGAGTTCCCAGAACATGACGTCGCCACCGAGGTACGGGCTCGGCTGGTAGTTCATCGGGCTGCCCTGGGCATGGGCAGTAGCCCCGGCCAGCAGCAGGGCGGCGGAAACGGCGGAAATCGTGATGGTCTTCATGGTGAACCTCCCAGTTAGGAAACAGTGTTTCCCTATTCAGGTGTCATTCTGGTACAGCCTAGACGAAAGTGCAAGATGTTCCGCTCCCGATGCCCCACCGGGAGCGATGAAGGGCGACGGGGTGTCCGGCATCAAACCGCTGGGGTCACTGCATCCCGCACTGCAACATGCTAGATTCACCCTGCCCGAGGCCACTCCCCAGACACCCCCTGGCCGCACCGCACGCGCCCCCGATACTCCAGAACAGGATGCGCCATGAACGACCCGGTACTGGTAATCAACTGCGGCTCCTCGTCGATCAAGTACGCCCTTGTTCCCGCCTCTCCGGACCAGCCTCGCCTGGCCGGCCTGGCCGAGCGCCTGGGCGGGGTGGATGCGCGCCTCAAGGGGGTCGACGGTGCGGGGAGTGAATTCTCATGCCCCCTGCACGGCGCCGACCACGCCGAGGCCATGGCGGCCATCCTCGAACGCCTCGAAGGGCAGCAGCCCGTGGCGGTGGGCCATCGCATCGTCCATGGCGGCGAGCGCTTCACCCGTGCCGCCCGCATCGATGCCGGCGTAAGGCGGGCCATCGAGGCCACCGTGGCCCTGGCCCCGCTGCACAACCCGGCCAACCTGGCGGGGGTCGAGGCGACCCTGAAGCTCTTTCCCGACCTGCCCCAGGTGGCGGTCTTCGATACCGCCTTCCACCAGACCCTGCCCCCTCGCGCCTATCGCTATGCGCTGCCGGAAGGGCTCTATCGCAACCACGGCATTCGCCGCTACGGCTTCCATGGCAGCAGCCACGCCCACGTGAGTGCCCGGCTCGATGCGCTCGGCGGGCGTCCCCACGGCGGCTGGCTCATCGCCCACCTGGGCAACGGCTGCTCCACCTGCGCGGTCTGGCAGGGACAGAGCGTCGATACCAGCATGGGACTGACGCCCCTGGAGGGGCTGGTGATGGGCACCCGCAGCGGCGACGTGGACCCGGGCCTGCATGCCCACCTGGCCCGGCAGCTGGGCTGGTCAATCGAGCGTATCGACACCCTGCTCAACAAGGAGAGCGGCCTGCTGGGGCTCTCCGGCCTCTCCAACGACATGCGCCGCCTCGAGCAGGCCGCCGCCGAGCACCATGCGGGCGCCGAACTGGCCATCGAGGTGTTCTGCTACCGCATCGCCAAGTCGCTGGCCGCCCTCTCCTGCGCCCTGCCCCGCCTGGATGGCATCGCCTTCACCGGGGGGATCGGCGAGAATGCCAGCGCCGTGCGTGCGCGAGTGGTCGAGCAGCTGCCCCACTTCGGCCTGCGGCTGGATGCCGTGGCCAACGCCGCCACCGTGGGCGGCCGCGAGGGCCGCATCGACCTAGACACGGGCGGTCCCCAGCTGTGGGTCATCCCCACAGACGAGGAGGGACGCATCGCCGAGGAAACCCGCCAGCTGCTGCAGGAGCGCCAGCATGACGCTACTTGATCACCGTTCCGAGCCCCGTAACCTGCTGCTGGTGCCCACCGACAGCGGCGTGGGCCTGACCTCGGCCTGCCTAGGCCTGATCCGCGCCCTGGACACCCTCGGGCTCAAGGCCGGCTTTCTCAAGCCCTTCCGCCAGGACGAGCTGAACGGCAACGGGCCGGACCGCTCCTGCGCCCTGGCGGCCAGCACCCTGGGCCTGGCGCCGCCGACGCCGCTTTCCCAGGCGCGGCTGGAGCGCCTGCTGCGCGAGGATCGCAGCGACGAGCTGATGGAGGAGGCCGTGGAGCGCCATGCCCGGGCCGCCTCCCCGGAGGCCGGCGAGGCCCCCGAACTGGTGGTGATCGAGGGACTCGCGCCCAGCCCGCACAGCAGCTACGCCACCCGGCTCAATGCCCAGCTGGCCCATGCCCTCAATGCGCGCACCATCCTGGTCGCCGACGGTGACCTCAGCGACCCCCAGGACCTGGCGGAGCGACTCGACATGCATGCCCAGGCCTTCGATGGCGTCGACTCGCCGCGCACCCTGGGCTGCATCCTGATGCGGCTGCGCCCGCTGCCGGATGGCGATGCCCCCGCGCCCCTGGCGGCCCCCGAACTCACCGCCCGGCGCGACGAGGAACTGGTCGCCCGCCTGCGTCGCTACCTGCCGGCCCTGGGCGGCGAGCGCTTCCAGCTGATCGGCGCCGTGCCCTGGCATGCGGCCCTCTCCGCACCACGGGTACTGGACGTCGCCCGGGCCCTGGAGGCTCGCTTCCTGCACGAGGGCGAGGCCGCCAGCCGCCGCGTGCTGGGCACCAGCCTGTGCGCGCGCAGCGCCTCCCATGCCCTGCACGTGTTCCGCCCCGGCCGCCTGCTGGTCACCCCCGGCGACCGCGACGACATCCTGCTCGCCGCGGCGCTCTCGACCATGAACGGCGTGCCCCTGGCGGGCATCCTGCTGACCCACGACGAGCTGCCGGATGAGGCCATGATCGAGTTCTGCCGCCCCGCGCTGCGCAGCGGCCTGCCGGTGATGGCGGTGGATTCCGACAGCTTCGCCACGGCCCAGCGCCTCGACCGCATGGCCAACGACATCCCCATCGACGACCCGGAGCGGGCCGAGCAGGTGACCCGCTTCGTCGCCGGCCACCTCGACCTGGCGTGGCTCAAGGAGAACCTCAGCCGCGGCTATCCGAGCCGGCTCTCCCCTGCCGCCTTCCGCCACCAGCTGGTCAAGCTGGCCCAGCAGGCCAGCAAGCGCATCGTGCTGCCCGAGGGCAGCGAGCCGCGCACCGTGGAAGCCGCGGTGATCTGCCAGCAGCGTGGCATCGCCCGCTGCGTGCTGCTGGCCAGGCGCGAGGAGGTCGAGGAGGTGGCCCGCCAGCGCGGCATCGAGCTTCCCGAGGGGCTAGAGATCCTCGACCCCGACGGCATCCGCCGAGACTACGTGGCGCCGATGGTCGAACGACGCCCCGACAGGCTCAACGCACTGACGGCCGCGGACCAGCTCCAGGACAACGTGGTGCTCGGCACCATGATGCTGGCCGAGGGCGAGGTGGACGGCCTCGTCTCCGGGGCGATCCACACCACCGCCAACACCGTGCGTCCGGCCTTCCAGCTGATCCGGACGGCGCCCGGCTACCGGCAGGTGTCGTCGATCTTCTTCATGCTGCTGCCCGAGCAGGTGGTGGTCTATGGCGACTGCGCCGTGAATCCCGACCCCGACGCCGAGGCCCTGGCCGAGATCGCCATCCAGAGCGCACGCTCCGCCGCGGCCTTCGGCATCGAACCGCGGGTGGCCATGATCAGCTACTCCACCGGCGAGTCGGGCAGCGGCGCCGACGTGGAGAAGGTGCGCCAGGCCACCCGCATCGCCCGGGAGCGCGAGCCCACGTTGTGCATCGACGGCCCGCTGCAGTACGACGCCGCCGCCATCGAGAGCGTCGGCCGCCAGAAGGCGCCCGACTCCCCGGTGGCGGGTCGCGCCACGGTCTTCGTCTTCCCCGACCTCAACACCGGCAACACCACCTACAAGGCGGTCCAGCGCAGCGCCGGGGTGGTCAGCGTCGGCCCCATGCTGCAGGGCCTCAACAAGCCAGTGAACGACCTCTCCCGTGGCGCCCTGGTCGACGACATCGTCTACACCATCGCCCTGACCGCCATTCAGGCCGCGCAGCAGAGCTAAGCGTCTCGCCATGAGCCCGCAGCCCGATGTGCCCGGGGTTGACCGCGTGGCTGGCCCGACACCGGGAATCGGAATATCCTCTGGAGACGAGCGGCCTGTTCACGACAGGCCCTGAACACCAACACGGAGAACGAAATGGCCGGCTTGCTACCCGATGTCGACCCGGATGGACTGCTCGAGTACTCGGTGGTCTACACCGATCGCGCACTGAACCACATGTCGAAGAGCTTCCAGGGCGTGATGCACGACGTCTCCTCCACGCTGAAGGAGGTGTACAACGCCCATTCGACGGTGATCGTTCCCGGCAGCGGGACCTTCGGCATGGAGGCCGTGGCACGCCAGTTCGCCAAGGGTCGCAGCTGCCTGGTGATCCGCAACGGCTGGTTCAGCTATCGCTGGAGCCAGATCCTCGAGATGGGCCAGATCCCCGCCGAGGTCAACGTGCTCAAGGCGCGTCGCCTCGACGAGGATGACCCCACCTCGCCCTTTGCCCCGCCTGCCATCGAGGAAGTGGTCGAGTCGATCCATGACCAGCAGCCGGATATCGTCTTCGCCCCCCACGTGGAGACCGCCTCGGGCATGCTGCTGCCGGACGACTACCTGCGCCAGATCGCCGATGCCATCCACGAGCAGGGCGGGCTCTTCGTGCTCGACTGCATCGCCTCCGGCACTCTCTGGGTCGACATGCAGGAGATCGGCGTCGACGTGCTGGTCAGTGCCCCGCAGAAGGGCTGGAGCGCCAGCCCCTGCTGCGGCATGGTCATGCTCTCCCGCCAGGCCCGGGAGATCATCGAGGAGACCACCAGCACTAGCTTCGCCTGCGACCTGAAGAAGTGGCTGTCGATCATGGAAACCTACGAGGGCGGCGGCCACGCCTATCACGCCACCCTGCCCACCGACGGCCTGCGCCAGCTGCGCGACGTGATGCGCGAGACCCGGCAGTACGGCTTCGACAAGGTACGTGATGAGCAGTGGGAGGTCGGACGTCGGGTGCGCGGGATGCTCGCCGAGCACGGCTTTCGCAGCGTGGCCGCTCCCGGCTTCGAGGCGCCCGGCGTGGTGGTCTGCTACACCGAGGACGAGGGCATCGTCGGCAAGTTCCTGGCGGCGGGTGTCCAGGTGGCGGCAGGGGTCCCGCTGATGTGTGACGAGGGCGACGACTATCGCGCCTTCCGCATCGGCCTGTTCGGCCTCGACAAGCTCCACCATCCGGAGCGCACCCTCGAGAGCCTGGAAGCGGCCCTGGCCAAGGTGCAGGGCGCCGACGACTGAGTCGCCAGTTCCCTCAGGGCGCGGGCCTCGCGCCTGGTCATTTCTGACCATCGAAGCTGACGATCAAAGAAAGCGGGGCGGCCATCTGGCCGCCCCGCTTTCTCGTGCGCCGAGTTGTCGTGGCCTCAGTAGCCGCCCATGCCCCGGGGCATGAAGCCCAGGTTGTTCTCCACCTCGGTCACGCCGCCGATGTTCTCCGCCGCGACCTGCACGGCCTGGCGCTGCTCCTTGCTGTCCACCAGCCCCCAGAGCTGCACCTTGCCGTCGGCCACGATGACGTTGAGCCGGTCGACCATGACCCCGGTGTTCTCGTCCACCTCCTTGAGGATGGCGTCACGGATCGCCCTATCGTCACCGCCCGCGGCAGGCTGACGGCTCACCGAGAAGCCGCGCAGCAGGTTGGAACGGCTGACGATGCCCACCAGCCGGCCATCTCGCACCACCGGCACCCGCTTGATGCGGCGCTTCTCGAGCAGCGAGGCAATGCGGTGCAGCGGCTCGTCCTCGGTGATGGTGAGCGGGTGCGGCGTCATGATCTCGCTGGCCTTGCGGCCGTGGCTCTTGACGTAGTCCACGGCATTGCCGCCGCCGCTGAAGAGCTTCAGCCACCAGGACTTGTGCTGGTCGGTGTCGTTCTCGACCCGGCGCATCAGGTCTCCCTCGCTGACGATGCCGAGCACCTTGTCGTCGGCATCCACCACCGGCACGGCGCTGATGCCGTGTTCCAGCAGCAGGCTGGCGATCTCGCTGACTTCGCTGTCGGGGCTGACGGTGATCACGTTGGGGGTCATGACATCTGCGGCTTGCATGGGATGCGGTCTCCAGACGATAAGCAGGCGTTATTGTGTGTCTCGTGCTTTACAAGTTAGCAACCCTTTCCCCGCCCTGCCTTGATTCCGGACAGGTTTCACCTGCCCGCGTCATGCCGGCTCGCCCTCCTCGGCGACATGGCCGTCGGTGATCACCTCGTCGATCTCCTCGAGCCCGGCGAAGCGCGCCGGGCGAATCACCCCCAGCTTGCTCTCGTCCACCACCAGCAGGCGATGCGCAGCAGTGGCGATCGCCGCCTGCTTGGGGGCCACCTCGTGGAAGTGGAAGCAGCTCAACCCCTTCTGCCGGTGCACGCCTGCCGCGGAGAGGAAAGCCTTGTTGATGCCGAGCCGCCGGATGGCATCGCCCATCGCCTCGCTGGCGAAGGAGCGCGACGAGTCATGGTAGACCCCGCCCAGCAGGATCAGGCGCACCCCGGACAGCGCACTCACCGCATTGGCCACGTTCAGCGCATAGGTCACCACGGTCAGCGACTGGTCGGCCGGCAGTCCCGCGGCCAGCGGCATCAGCGTCGTGCCGCAGTCGATGAACAGGGTATCGCCGGGCTCGATGCGGCGGGCCGCCCGCTCGCAGAGCCGGCGCTTGGCCTCGGCGTGGCGGTCCTGCTGGGCCGCCAGGTCGTAGACCGGCGCATAGCGCGGGTCATCACTGCGCACCAGGTGGCCCCCCATCAGCCGCAGCCCGCCCTCCCCGGCGGCCAGGTCGCGGCGAATGGTCATCGCCGAGACCCCGCACAGTTCCGCGGCATCCTGCAGGCGCAGGCTACCGCCGCGGGCCAGGGCATCACTCAGCCGGGCGAGACGCCGGGCAGTGCGTTCGTTCATCTCCTGCGGCGCTCCTGACGGCCAGATGGTGGAAAGATGTTAGAAAAATAACACTGAATGTTATAGATTTCACCTTACACTCATCCGGATGCCTGCCGCCCCAGGCCGCCCAGTCAGATAGGTGCCCCATGACCCTGCTAATGAGCCTGGTGGGAATGGTGACCCTCGTGGCCATCGCCCTCGTCTTCTCCTACGACCGCAAGGCGATCCGCCTGAGAACCGTGGTCGGTGCCTTCGCCATCCAGGCCGGCATCGGCGCCTTCGTGCTCTACGTGCCCTTCGGCCAGACGGTGCTCAAGACCATCTCCGACGCCGTGAGCCAGGTGGTGCTCTACGCCAATGACGGCATCGGCTTCGTCTTCGGCGGCCTGGCCGAGGTGGACAGCGCCGGCTTCATCTTCGCCATCAAGGTGCTGCCGGTGATCATCTTCTTCTCCTCGCTGATCGCCGTGCTCTACTATCTGGGGATCATGCAGTGGGTGATCCGCATCCTCGGGGGCGCCCTGCAGAAGGCGCTGGGCACCTCGCGCACCGAGTCGCTCTCCGCCACCGCCAATATCTTCGTCGGTCAGACCGAGGCGCCGCTGGTGGTGCGTCCCTTCATCGCCCGCATGACCCCCTCGCAGCTGTTCGCGGTGATGTGCGGCGGCCTGGCCTCGGTGGCGGGCTCGGTGCTCGCCGGCTACGCCGCCATGGGCGTGCCCATGGAGTATCTCGTCGCCGCCTCCTTCATGGCCGCCCCGGGCGGGCTGCTGTTCGCCAAGCTGATCATGCCCGAGACCCGCGAGCCCGAGGACAGCGTGTCGAAGATCGAGGAGGAGCGCGAGGAAGAGGCCGACAAGCCCAGCAACGTCATCGACGCCGCCGCCGCCGGCGCCTCCTCGGGGCTGATGCTGGCGGCCAACATCGGCGCCATGCTGCTCGCCTTCATCGGCCTGATCGCGCTGATCAACGGCATGCTCGGCGGCATCGGTGGCTGGTTCGGCCTCGAGCAGCTGAGCCTGGAGTGGCTGCTCGGCTGGCTCTTCGCCCCGCTCGCCTTCCTGCTCGGCGTGCCCTGGGAGGAGGCGACCCTGGCCGGCTCCTTCATCGGCCAGAAGATCGTGGTCAACGAGTTCGTGGCCTTCATCAACCTCGGTCCCTACCTGAGCGGCGAGGAGGTGGTTACCGCCACCGGCCAGGTGATGACGCCCCATACCATGGCGATCCTGTCGTTTGCCCTGTGCGGCTTCGCCAACCTCTCCTCCATCGCCATCCTGCTCGGGGGGCTGGGCAGCATCGCCCCGAGCCGCCGCCACGAGATCGCCCGCTTCGGCCTCAAGGCGGTGCTGGCCGGCACCCTCTCCAACCTGATGTCGGCCTCCATCGCCGGTTTCTTCCTGGCCCTGGCCTAGACTCCAAGCGCCGACACCATTGCCTCGGGCATGGTGCTGGCCCTCTCTTTACACGCAACCAATGGACGCTCCATGACCGAACTGCAGCAGGCCGCGCGCCAGGCCCTGGCACTGATGGACCTCACCAGCCTCAACGACGACGACAGCGACGCCACCATCGAGGCGCTCTGCCAGCAGGCGAAGACGCCCGCCGGCACGCCGGCGGCGGTGTGCGTCTACCCGGCCTTCGTGGTCACCGCACGGCGGGCGCTCAAGGCCCATGGCCTCGAGGGCATCGTCAAGGTCGCCACCGTCACCAACTTCCCCCACGGCGGCGACGACATCATGGCCGCCGCCCGAGAGACCCGGGCGGCCGCGGCCTCCGGCGCCCATGAGGTCGACGTGGTCTTCCCCTGGCGCGCCCTGAAGGCCGGTGACGAGGAGACCGGCCGCGAGCTGGTCGCGGCCTGCAAGCAGGCCGCCGGCGACGCCTTGCTCAAGGTGATCCTCGAGACCGGCGAGCTGAAGGACCCGGCCCTGATCCGCCGCGCCGGCGAGCTGGCCCTGGAGGGCGGCGCCGACTTCCTCAAGACCTCCACCGGCAAGGTGGCGGTCAATGCCACCCTGGAAGCGGCCGAGATCCTGTTGACCGTGATCCGCGACAGCGGCCGCGACGTGGGCTTCAAGGCCGCCGGCGGGGTGCGCACCGTCGAGGATGCCCTGGCCTACCTGCAGCTCGCCGAACGCCTGATGGGCGTGGCATGGATCACCCCATCCCACATGCGCTTCGGCGCCTCGGCGCTGCTCGGCAACCTGCTGCAGACCCTGCGGGTCGACGGCGTCGACGACGCGGCGTCCGGGGGCTACTGATGGATGCCCGGGCCCTCCCCCAGGAGCTGATCCGCGCCAAGCGTGACGGCCGCGCGCT
Organism: Halomonas sp.; assembly: GCF_033549285.1. Classification (GTDB taxonomy): domain Bacteria; phylum Pseudomonadota; class Gammaproteobacteria; order Pseudomonadales; family Halomonadaceae; genus Halomonas. Next base: position 784 of record NZ_JAWSUJ010000037.1, on the reverse strand, counting down.
CGGTCGCGAGGCGATCCGGCAGCTGGTCGCCGGCATCGCCGACGGCAGCCTCTCGGATGCCCAGGTGGGGGCGCTGGCCATGGCGGTGTTCCTGCGGGGCATGGAGGCCGAGGAGACGGTGGCATTGACCGAGGCGATCCGCGACTCCGGCGAGGTGCTCGACTGGTCCGGCCTCGACCTGCCCGGGCCGGTGCTCGACAAGCACTCCACCGGCGGCGTGGGCGATCTCGTCTCGCTGGTGCTCGGCCCCTGGATCGCCGCGTGCGGCGGGCACGTGCCGATGGTCTCCGGCCGCGGCCTGGGCCACACCGGCGGTACCCTGGACAAGCTCGAGGCGATCCCCGGCTACTCGGTCACCCCGGACACCGCCACCTTCCGCCGCCTGGTCAAGGAGGTGGGCGTGGCGATCATCGGCCAGACCGCCGACCTGGCGCCGGCCGACCGGCGCCTCTATGCGGTGCGCGACGTCACCGCTACCGTGGAGTCGCTGCCGCTGATCGTCAGCTCGATCCTCGGCAAGAAGCTGGCCTGCGGGCTGGATGCCCTGGTGATGGACGTCAAGAGCGGCAGCGGGGCCTTTATGCCCACCGCCGAGGCATCCCGGGAGCTCGCCGAGACGATCGCCGAGGTGGCCAGCCAGGCCGGCACCCACACGACGGCACTGGTCACCGACATGAGCCAGCCGCTGGCCCCCTGCGCCGGCAATGCGCTCGAGGTGCGCGAGGCGCTGCGCCTGCTCGGCGGCGAGAAGCGCCACGACCGCCTGCTGGCGGTGACCCGCGAC
>NZ_JAWSUJ010000036.1:0-37366 GCF_033549285.1 Halomonas sp. | reverse complement strand
CCAAGCGCCAAGCGCCAAGCGCCAAGCGCCAAGCGCCAAGCGCCAAGCGCCAAGCAGGATGGTGCTCGCGCACCAATATGGCAACAAGAAAAAACCTCCAGCAGGCGACTCGTCTGGAGGTTTTTCCTGGCTGCTTGGCGCTTGTCCGCTTAAATCGCCTCGAAGGCCGCCAGTACGGCATCCCCCATCTCGGCAGTGGAAACGGTATGCGTCCCCTCCGAGGCAATATCGGCGGTTCTCAGGCCATCGTCCAGCACCTTGCCCACCGCGTCCTCGATGCGTCGTGCCAACGCCGGCTCATCCAGGGAGTAGCGCAGCATCATGGCCACCGAGAGGATGGTGGCCAGCGGGTTGGCGATGCCCTGGCCGGCGATGTCCGGCGCGCTGCCGTGGCAAGGCTCGTACATGCCCTGGCCGCTCTCGTTGAGAGAAGCGGAAGGCAGCATGCCGATGGAGCCGGTGAGCATGGCGGCGGCGTCGGAGAGGATGTCGCCAAACATGTTGCCGGTGACCACGACATCGAACTGCTTGGGGGCACGCACCAGCTGCATGGCGGCGTTGTCGACGTACATGTGCGAGAGCTCGACGTCCGGATACTCCGGCGCCAGGCGCTCCATCACCTCGCGCCACAGGATGGTGACCTCGAGCACGTTGGCCTTGTCGACGCTGCAGAGCTTCTTGCCGCGCTTCTGCGCCATCTCGAAGGCGACGCGACCGATGCGCTCGATCTCGCTCTCGGAATAGACGTAGGTATTGAACCCGACCCGCTCGCCGTCACGCTCCTCGATGCCACGCGGCTGGCCGAAGTAGATGCCGCCGGTGAGCTCGCGCACGATCATGATATCGAGACCGGCGACCAGTTCGGGCTTGAGGCTCGAGGCGGAGGCCAGCTGCGGGTAGGTAATGGCCGGGCGCAGGTTTCCGAACAGGCCCAGTTGCTTGCGCACGCCGAGCAGGCCCTTTTCCGGGCGCTTGCTGAGATCCTCGATCCTGTCCCACTTGGGGCCGCCCACGGCGCCCAGCAGGATCGCACGGGCCGCCTTGGCCTTCTCGAGGGTCTCGGCGGGCAGCGGCTCGCCGTGAGCGTCATAGGCGGCACCGCCCAGCAGCCCCTCCTCGACCTCGACATCCAGGCCGCGGGCCTGGCAGGCCGCCAGGATGCGGCTGGCCTGGGCGGTGATCTCGGGGCCGATGCCGTCCCCCGGCAGTACCAGAATCTTCTGAGTCATTACTTGGTCCATGTGCGACTACAGCCGGGTAACAAGAGTGCCGGGGGCAGGCCGAAGAGGAGGTCCTATGCCATGGATGGCATCGGTAGCGTACAGGGAAGTATTCACAGCGCCTCCTCGTAGGCCTGCCGCCGGATCAGCCCACGTTCCCGGCGGCAAGGGTGTGAGAGGGTGTCAAGCCTGAGCGGAATCGCGAAACAGCCAGGGCCGCGCCGCGCGATGCTTCGCCTCGAATTCGCGGATGGCGTCCTCGTCCTTCAGCGTAAGCCCGATGTCGTCCAGGCCTTCCAGCAGGCAGTGCTTGCGGAACTCGTCCACCTCGAACTCGATGATCTCGCCGGACGGCGTGATCACCCGCTGGTTCTCCAGGTCCACGTCGAGCCGGTAGCCCTCGTTCGCCTCGACCTCGGCGAACAGGCGGTCCACGGTCTCCTCGGGCAGGGTCACCAGCAGCAGGCCGTTCTTGAAGGCGTTGTTGTAGAAGATGTCGGCGAAGCTCGGCGCGATCACCACGCGGAAGCCGAAGTCCTCCAGGGCCCAGGGCGCGTGCTCGCGCGAGCTGCCGCAACCGAAGTTGCGACGCGTCAGCAGCACGCTGGCGCCCTCATAGCGCGGCTGATTCAGCACGAAGTCGGGGTTCTTCGGGCGCTGCGAGACATCCTGCCCGGGCTGCCCCTCGTCGAGGTAGCGCAGCTCATCAAAGAGGTTGACGCCGAAGCCGGTGCGCTTGATCGACTTCAGGAACTGCTTGGGAATGATCAGGTCGGTGTCGACATTGGCCCGGTCGAGGGGGGCGACGAGGCCTTCGGTGCGTTCAAACTTCTTCATCGTTCAGGCCTCCTGTGCCTGGGCATCGTCATTGGCGGCAAGCTGCCTGACATCCACGAAGTGACCGGCGATGGCCGCGGCCGCCGCCATGGCCGGGCTGACCAGGTGGGTGCGTCCGCCGAAACCCTGGCGACCCTCGAAGTTGCGGTTGGAGGTTGAGGCGCAGTGCTCGCCGGCCCCCAGCTTGTCGGCGTTCATGGCCAGGCACATGGAGCAGCCCGGCTCGCGCCACTCGAAGCCCGCCTCGATGAACACCTTGTCAAGACCCTCCGCCTCGGCCTGGCGCTTCACCAGGCCGGAGCCCGGCACCACCATGGCCAGCTTGATGGAGTCGGCGACCTTCTTGCCGCGCGCCACCTTGGCCGCCTCGCGCAGGTCCTCGATGCGCGAGTTGGTGCAGGAGCCGATGAACACCTTGTCGAGACGGATATCGGTGATCTTCTGATGAGGTGCGAGCCCCATGTACTCGAGCGCCCGGGTATAGCCACGCTGCATGGTCTCGTCGCCGGCCTCTGCCGGATCCGGGACCTCGCCGGATATGCCGGTGACCATCTCGGGACTGGTGCCCCAGGAGACCTGCGGCTCGATCTCGGCGGCATCCAGGGTCACCACCTTGTCGAAGGCGGCCTCGGCATCGGAGACCAGGTGGCGCCAGTCGGCCACCGCGGCGTCCCACTGCTCACCCGTCGGGGCGTAGTGGCGATCACGCAGGTAGTCGATGGTGGTGTCGTCCACGGCGATCAACCCGACCCTGGCCCCCGCCTCGATGGCCATGTTGCACACCGTCATCCGGCCTTCCATGGAAAGCTCGCGGATGGCGCTGCCGGCGAACTCGATGGCATAGCCGGTACCGCCGGCGGTACCGATCCGGCCGATGATGGCCAGCACGATATCCTTGGCGGTGACGCCGGTGCCGAGCTCACCCTCGACGCGCACCTGCATGTTCTTCATCTTCTGGGCCAGCAGGCACTGGGTAGCGAGCACGTGCTCCACCTCGGAGGTGCCGATGCCGTGGGCCAGGGCGGCGAAGGCACCGTGGGTGGCGGTGTGGGAATCGCCGCACACCACGGTCATCCCCGGCAGGGTCGCGCCCTGCTCCGGGCCCACCACGTGGACGATGCCCTGGCGCGGGTCGTTGATCTTGTACTCCTCGATGCCGAACTCGACGCAATTATCGTCGAGGGTCTGCACCTGGATCAGCGACACCGGGTCCTTGATGCCGGCGTTGCCCTCGGCGCGCTCCTTGAGCGTGGTGGGCACGTTGTGGTCCGGGGTGGCCAGGTTGGCATCGATGCGCCACGGCTTGCGTCCCGCCAGGCGCAGCCCCTCGAAGGCCTGGGGGGAGGTCACCTCGTGGAGCAGTTGACGGTCGATGTAGATCAGCGCGGTGCCGTCACCACGCTCCTTGACGAGGTGTTGCGACCACAGCTTGTCGTAGAGTGTCTGGCCTGCCATATCGTTCTCCCGGGCCTTGGGCCCTATCGTGTCCGGTCTCGGAATTGCACCACCACCGCGGCTTTACCGGGGGCAGACCTCCAAGGAGGCGCTGTGAATACTTCCCTGTACGCTACCGATGCCATCCCTGGCATAGGACCTCCTTTCCGGTCTGTCCCCCGGCGCCGCTTTTGCTCGGCGCTGGGCGCTATGTGTCCAGTCTCCCGCCCCTCGCCCATAAAATCAATTCATGTTATTTATGGATTGGATTCCTTTCAGGAATCCGAAAACCTCGCCAGAGAGCCGCCCATGGATACGCAGAGCCTGCAGGCCTTTCTCGCCGTGGCCGACAGCGGCAGCTTCTCCCGCGCCGCCGAGCAGCTGCACCTCACCCAGCCGGCGGTCAGCAAGCGCATCGCCGTGCTGGAGGGCCAGATCGACGCCCGGCTGTTCGACCGCATCGGCCGGCGCGTGAGCCTCACCGAGGCCGGCCGGGTCCTGCTGCCCCGGGCGCGACAGATCCTGGTGATGGTCGACGACAGCCGCCGGGCGCTGGGCAACCTCGAGGGCAGCGTCGCCGGCAGCCTGACGCTGGCCACCAGCCACCATGTCGGCCTGCACCGCCTCCCCCCGCTGCTGCAGGCCTATACCCGCGAACACCCCGAGGTACGGCTCGACCTGCACTTCCTGGATTCCGAGCAGGCCTACCAGGGGGTCCTGGATGGCGAGCTGGAGATGGCGGTGGTCACCCTGGCACCGCACCCTGACGCGCAGCTCCGGGTGGTGCCGGTATGGATCGACCGGCTGTGCTTCGTCTGTGGCCACGACCACCCCCTCGCCGGGCATGGGCGCCTAGCCCTCCAGGAGCTGTGTGCCTTCGACGCGGTACTGCCCGGCCCGATGACCTTCACGCGCGGCCTGGTCGAGTCACGCTTCGCCTCCGCCGGGCTGGACCTGCCGGTGGCGCTCTCCACCAACTACCTGGAGACGCTGAAGATGATGACCGCGATCGGTCTGGGCTGGAGCCTGCTGCCCGAACGCATGGTGGCCGGCGAACTGCACGAGCTGGAGGTCGTCCACCCGCCCATCCACCGGCCCCTGGGCTATATCGTGCATCGCAGCCGCACCCTCTCCAATCCAGCGCGGGCCATGCTGGCCCAGCTCGACGCCGCCCGCGAGCCGGCGGCCAGGGAGTGGGGCTGAGCACATCGGGCCATCGCACCACAACCTCACCGCCGCTGCGCGACGGATCGCGACGCAAGCGATCGCTCCCACAAAACCACTGGACTGTGATTCTGCTGTGGGAGCAACGGTTCGGCGCTCCGACTTCAGATCCGGTTCGACGCCTCGACGATGGCACCGCCACCAGGCGCCCAGGACAACCTCGCGGCGGATTGTTTAGACTGCTCACTATTTGCACGAGGATTCCAGTTCCGTGTCGGAGACTAACGCGGCGACCATCGTTCCCCGCCACGCCCTGGCCGGCGGGCTGATCCTTGCCGGCCTGGCCCTGCAGGTAGCGCAGTTCACGAACCTTTTTCCACTGGCACATGCGGTGAGCTACTGCCTGTGGCTGGCCACGGCCCTGCTGTGGTTGGATATCCCCCATCGCACCCGGCGCCAGGCGGGGATACTCGCCGCCCTTGGCCTGGGGCTACTGGTGCTGGCGCGCGTTTGGCACGGCGCTACGATCGACTGGCCGGGCATCCTCGACGGCAATACCTACGTGGTCGCCATGTTGGTCGGGGTCAGTTTCATCGGCCTGATCGGCAACCTGCGCGGACGGTCACGCCCCCCGGGCAAGGCCTTGACAGGTACCCGCGGCATGCTGGGCACCTGGCTGGGGATCCACCTGCTCGGCTCGATCCTCAACCTCTCCACGGTGTTCATGGTCGGCGATCGTCTGGAACGCCGTGCCCCGCTCTCCACGCCCCAGCTGCTGGGCCTCAACCGCGGCCTCTCCAGCGCCGCCCTCTGGTCGCCCTTCTTCGCCTCCATGGGGGTAGTGATGACCCTGGCGCCGGCGATGCACTACGCCACGATCCTCGCCTTCGGCCTGCCGCTTGCCCTGGTGTCGGGCATGCTGACGGTCGGGGAGCTCTCGCGACGCTTCGAGCTGGCCGACACCGCCGGCTTCTCGCTCTCGCCGCGCAGCCTGCTGATGCCGGTGAGCATGGCGGCCCTGGTGATGCTCTTCCACTACCTCATCACGCCCAGCCTCTCCATCGTCAGCATCATCACCTTCCTGCTGCCGGGCGTGGCACTTCTCTCCAACCTGCCTCGCGGGCCGCGCTGGACACTGCACCGGGTCCACCAGCACACCCTCACCCGGCTGCCGGCCATGCGTGGGGAGATCTCGCTGTTCCTCTGCGCGGGACTGCTGACCCAGGGGCTCTCGAGCTTCATCACTGCCGCCACGGGCAGCACCTGGACGCTCTTTGTCCACTTCGGCCCACTGGAGGCCACCGCCAGCTTCCTGGCCATCGTCGTCAGTGCCGTGGCCGGCCTGCATCCCATCATCGGCGTGTCGGTCCTCGCCTCGATACTCGACCTGGAGGCCGGGCGCCAGACCCTGTTCGCCTTCGTGGCCCTGGCCTCCTGGGCAGTGGGCACCAGCGTCGGCCCCCTCTCTGGCATCAACCTCTCGCTGCAGGGGCGCTATGGCGTCAGCGGGACCACGATGATGCACCACAACCTGGGCTATGCCGCCATCATGACGCTGCTGGTGGTAGGTGCCATCCTGGTGATGGAGGCAGGCCTGTGAGGAGGCTGATAAACTGTCATGGCAATCCCCGAAAACTGTTCCGGACTGGAGTCAAAGGATGGGAACTGCCGAACAAATATTGGATGAGCTCCGACATCTGCCCCCCGCCTTGCAGCAGGAAGTTCTCGATTTCGCTCACTTCCTTCGGAAGAAGAACGAGGGAGCAGAAGAGGAAAGTCTGATTCTTGCGCAGCAAACCAGCCTGCAAGGCATCTGGGACAATCAGGACGACGAGGCCTGGAACGATGTATCAGCCAGGTGATGTAGTCCTGATTCCCTTCCCTTTCTCTGATCTGCAAACAACGAAGCGTCGTCCCGTGCTGGTGCTGGGTGAGCCTGATCAGCGGAACGACTTCCCCTGCCTTGCCATCACTTCTCGTCCGCAGAAGCATTTTGCTGTGGCCATCACGCAAGAAGACTTACAAGAAGGCAAGATGCCCAAGGCAAGCTGGATACGTATCGACAAGGTCTATACGTTAAGTACTGCTTTGGTCGTCAATCGATTCGGCCAATTGACGCCCGCATGCTATTCGCTTGTGCATCAAAAGTTCTGCAAGCACTTCGTCTGCACATAGATCCCAACCCCAGCAGTCCCTACCTGCTAAGCGATGGACAATGTCGCGAGGCGCCTGGCGGCGCCATCGTCGAGGCGTCGAACCGGATCTGAAGTCGGAGCGCCGAACCGCCGCGAAGCGGGGGTGGGGGTCTGCCCCATCGCGGGGAGAACCTACACCTTCGGCGCACGCACGAAGTAGCGATGGCCACACTGGTGACAGGGCTCGATGCGGGTCACCCCCTCCAGCTCGACGATGGCATCGCAGTGCACGCAGGCCATGCGCCCGGGGGCGGCCATCTCGCCGGCGACATAGTCGGCGCGGGACGCCTCCAGGTCATCCTCGAGCTGTTCCCGCTCGATCACGCTGCGATCAGCGATGGAGAGCAGCGACTCCACCACCTTGCGTGACAGCATGGAAAGGTCGATCCCCAGCCAGGTGGCCACGCTCTCGCCCCCGGCATTGAGATAGCGACGCATCTCCTTGAGGTCGCGCTCGACCCAGGCGCGCAGCAGCGACAGCTCGTCCTTGGTGAACTCCTCCAGCTCGGCCTCGAACTCCACCGCCTCGTCGAGCTCCTGCTGCAGGTTCTCCCAGGTGAGCTCGTCGGCTCCCTCGCGCAGCCGGTCGAGCATGCGCTCGTAGGCCTCGCGAAGGCGGTGTTCGTGGTGCGGGTCCTTGTGCTCGGTCATGCTGATCTCCTCGAATCGCGATGGGGCCTGCCGGTCAGCCGGCGCTGCCCCGTAGCCGCCGGCCGCCGTGCTGGGGTATCCTAGCGGCCAGCCAGTAATGCCATTTAGACGACATCCCGCCGGAAATTCAATGGTTTCGCGCCGCCACGGCGCCGGATCTTGACGCCGGACAAGGGCCGCTGACATGCGCAGCGCCACGCCGCTGCGCTCGACTTTCAAGGTACCCGAAGAGAGCGATGGACGCACAGTACAAGCCCCACGAGACCGAACGCGACGCCCAGCAGTTCTGGGACGAGAACCAGTGCTTCAAGGCGGTGGAAGACGCCAGCCGCGAGAAGTTCTACTGCCTGTCGATGTTCCCCTACCCCAGCGGCAAGCTGCACATGGGGCATGTGCGCAACTACACCATCGGCGACGTGGTCTCCCGCTACCAGCGCATGCAGGGCAAGAACGTCATGCAGCCCATGGGCTGGGACGCCTTCGGCATGCCGGCGGAGAACGCCGCGATCCAGAACCGGGTACCGCCGGCCAAGTGGACCTACGACAACATCGACTACATGCGCCGCCAGCTCAAGGCGCTGGGTTTCGCCTACGACTGGAGCCGCGAGTTCGCCACCTGCGATGTCGACTACTACCGCTGGGAGCAATGGTTCTTCACCAAACTGGTGGAGAAGGGCCTGGTCTACAAGAAGATGTCCACCGTCAACTGGGACCCGGTGGACCAGACGGTGCTGGCCAACGAGCAGGTGATCGAGGGGCGCGGCTGGCGCTCCGGCGCCCAGGTGGAGCGCAAGGAGATCCCGCTGTGGTTTCTCAAGATCACCGACTACGCCGAGGAACTGCTGGCCGACCTGGAGCGCATCGACTGGCCCGAGCAGGTCAAGACCATGCAGCGCAACTGGATCGGCAAGTCGCGCGGCGTCGAACTCTCCTTTGACATCAAGCCCGCCGAGGGCTCCGGCCTCGAGGCCGTCGAGGGTCCGCTCGCAGTCTACACCACGCGCCCCGACACCCTGATGGGCGTCACCTACATGGCCGTGGCCGCCGACCATCCGCTGGCGAAGCAGGCCGCCGAGCGCAACGAGGCGCTGGCCGACTTCTGCGCCGAGTGCGCCCGTGGCGGCACCTCGGAAGCCGAGCTGGCTACCCGCGAGAAGAAGGGCATGCCCACCGGCCACCTGGCCGTGCATCCCCTCACCGGCCGCGAGGTCCCGGTCTACGTGGCCAACTTCGTGCTGATGGAGTTCGGCACCGGCGCCGTCATGGCCGTGCCCGGCCACGACCAGCGCGACTGGGAGTTCGCCACCAGGTACGGCCTGCCCATCGAGGCGGTCATCGCCGACGAGAGCGGCCAGGCGCCGGACCTCTCCCAGGGCGCCCATGACGACTACGGCACCCTGATCCACTCCGGCGAATTCGACGGCCTGGACTTCGAGGCGGCGTTCGATGCCATCGCCGCCCGGCTCGAGGAGCTGGGTCGCGGCGAGGTGAAGACCAACTTCCGCCTGCGCGACTGGGGCGTGGCCCGCCAGCGCTACTGGGGTGCGCCGATCCCGGTCAAGTACGGCCCCGAGGGCCAGACCGTGCCGCTCACCGACGAGGAACTCCCGGTGGCCCTGCCCATGGAGGTCACCGTCGACGCCACCGGGTCGCCGCTCAAGCGCATGCCGGAATTCTATGACCTGGGCGACGGCTGGACGCGCGAGACCGACACCTTCGACACCTTCATGGAGTCCTCCTGGTACTTCGCGCGCTTCTGCTGCGCCGACAACATGGAAGCGATGCTCGACGAGCGGGTCGACTACTGGCTGCCGGTGGATCTGTACATCGGCGGCATCGAGCACGCCATCCTGCACCTGCTCTACGCCCGCTTTTTCACCAAGCTGATGCGCGACCTGGGGCTGGTGAAGAGCGACGAGCCCTTCCAGCGCCTGCTCACCCAGGGCATGGTGATCGCCGAGACCTACTACCGCCCCACCGAGAACGGCGGCAAGGCGTGGTTCAACCCCGCCGACGTCGAGGTCCAGCGCGACGACAAGGGCCGCCCGGTCAGCGCCGTGCTGGCAAGCGACGGGGCGCCGGTGGAGATGGGCGGCATCGAGAAGATGTCCAAGTCCAAGAATAACGGCGTCGACCCGCAATCCATGATCGACCGCTTCGGTGCCGACACCGTGCGCCTGTTCATGATGTTCGCCGCCCCGCCGGAGCAGTCCCTGGAGTGGTCTGACGCCGGCGTCGAGGGGGCCCATCGCTTCCTCAAGCGCCTGTGGCGCCTGGTCAGCGAGCACCTTGCGGCCGGAGAGCCCGGCACCCTCGACCTCGATGCCTTGGACGACGCGCAGCGCGAGTTGCGTCGCAAGACCCACGAGACCATCAGGAAGGCCGGCGACGACATCGGCCGGCGCACCACCTTCAACACCGCCATCGCCGCGGTGATGGAGCTGACCAACGCCCTCTCGAAGTTCGAGGACACCTCGCCCCAGGGGCTGGCCGTGGCCCGTGAGGCGGTGGAAGCCTGCGTGCTGCTGCTCGCGCCGATCACCCCCCACGCCTGCCACACGCTGTGGCAGGCGCTGGGCCATGACGAGCCGGCGATCGATGCCCGCTGGCCACAGGTCGACGAGTCCGCCCTGGAGCGCGACACCATCGAGCTGGTCGTGCAGGTGAACGGCAAGCTGCGCGCGCGCATCGAGGTCGAGGTCTCCGCCACCAAGGAGGCCATCGAGGCCCAGGCGCTGGCGGCGGAGAACGTGCAGCGCCACACCGACAGCAAGACGGTCCGCAAGGTGATCGTGGTGCCCGGCAAGCTGGTCAACATCGTGGTGGGCTGAACGCCGCACCCTGACACGGAGAGCCCCATGCAGCGCCGAACCCTACTGCAACTCGGCCTCGCCGCCGGCGCCTCCCTGGCGCTGGCAGGCTGCGGCTTTCGCCTGCGCGGCCTCGACCAGCCGGTGGTGGCCATCGATGCCCTGGCCCTGGAGGGCGAGGAAAGTGAGCTGGCTCGGCTGGTCGCCCGCCGCCTGGAGGATGCCGGTACCCGGATCGATGGGCAGGCGGAGCAGGTGCTCAACCTGGGCGTGGAACGCTTCAGTGAGCGGCGCCTGAGCGTGCTCGACAGCGGTCCCCGTGACCTGGAGATGAGCCTGGAGGTGCCCTTCTCGGTGCAGCGACGCGCCGATGGCGCCTACTTGCTCGACCAGCAGCGCCTGGAAGTCAGCGAGCGACTGACGGTCAACGATGATGAGCTTCTGGCCCAGGACGACCTGCGCGAGGCCACGCGCGAGCGGCTGCGCGACCAGGCCGTGCGTCAGCTGATGGACCGCCTGCGGGCGTTGGATCCGCAGTGAAGGGGCTTTCGTGAAGGTACTGTCGTGAAGGTATTCGCCGACAAGCTCGAGGATGCGTTGGCCAAGAAGCTCCCCCCGGTGGTGATCGTCGCCGGCGAGGAACCGCTGCAGCACATGGAGGCCTGCGATGCCGTGCGCGCTGCCGCTCGCCAGGCCGGTGTCGATGAGCGCGAGGTCCTGCACGTGGAGGCCAACTTCGCCTGGGGACGCCTCACCGAGGCCGCCGCCAGCCTCTCGCTGTTCGCCACGCGGCGGCTCATCGAAGTGCGGCTGGGCAGTGGCAAGCCCGGCCAGGAAGGCGCCAAGGCACTTCGTGACTACGCCGAGTCACTCAAGGGCAGCGATGATGTCCTGCTGCTTTCGACCGGCAAGCTGGACTATCGCGAGCAGAAGAGCGCCTGGTTCAAGGCCCTGGACAAACTCGGGCTCTTCGTACCGGTCTGGCCGGTGGATCCCTCACGACTGGGCTTCTGGCTGCGGGACCGAGCCTCCCGCCACGGCCTCTCCCTGGACCTCGATGCCGCAAGACTTCTCGGCGAGCGCACCGAGGGCAACCTGCTCGCCGCCGACCAGGAGTTGCAGAAGCTGGCCCTGCTGCTGCCGGCGGGCGCGCGGGTCGGCCCCCGGGAAGTGGCGGGCGGCGTGGAGGACAGCGCCCGCTATGACGTCTTCACCCTGATGGACGCCTGTCTCAAGGGCGAGCGGTCTCGAGTCACAAGGATCATGGCCGGCCTGCGCGGCGAGGGGGTCGAGGCGCCCATCGTGCTCTGGGCGCTGTCCCGGGAACTGCGCCTCCTTCTCTCCCTCCAGCAGCACCTCGATCAGGGCCAGAGCCTGGAGCATGCCTGCAAGGCCCAGAAGCCGCCGATCTTCGAGAAGCGCCGTCCCGCCTACCAGCAGGCCCTCGCCCGCCTACCGCTCAAGCGGCTGCACAAGCTGCTGCTCTTCGCCCAGCGCCTGGACCTGGCGATCAAGGGGGGCAGCCGCGTGCCGCTGTGGGATGGCCTCCATGACCTGGCCCTGACCCTGGCCGGCGGTCGCGGCCTGCTGGCCGAGCTGCCCTCGTCCTACCGCATAGGCTGACCTGGCACCCAACTCCCCTCCCACAAGGGCATGAAATTTCACATCATTCCGTCCTATACTGGACGGGCATCGTGGATTCGGCGACCTGCAAGGAGGCAGGTACGCCGAACCCTGGAGCCGGAAGCCCAACCCAAGAAGAAGGAACACCGACATGATGAAGAAGATCTGCCGTTACCTCAGCCCGCTGCTGATTGCCGCCCTGGTGCTGGGCAGCCTCCCGGTGGCCGCTGCGCCGGCCAGCCCGGGAAGTGGCCTGGTCACTACCCAGGATGCCCTGAGCGTCGAACGCACCCAGGGGGACCGGGAACGGATCCACGAGATCCTAGCCCGTGACGACGTCCAGGAGCAGCTCGTCGCCCAGGGCGTCGACCCCGCCGAAGTGGAAGCCCGCGTGGCCGCCCTCTCCGATGCGGAAGCCGCCCAGATGGCCGATCAGCTCGAGCAGCTGCCGGCCGGTGCCAGCGTGGTCGGTGCCCTGTTCGCCGTCTTCGTGATCTTGCTGGTCACCGACATCCTCGGCCTGACCAATGTCTTCCCCTTCACCCGCTGAGCACGAACCCCATGATGCACTGCCATGACAGGCAGCCGCATGCCAGGAACGCCCGCGCCGCGGGCGTTCTTGCGTTGGTGCTGCTCCTGACTCTGGCGGGCTGCGCCTCTACCCCGCAGCTCGCCGACACCACCGAACGCGAACTCCCCCGCCGGGCGCTGCTCGAGGAGATCCCCTTCCATGGGCAACGCGATTACCAGTGTGGCCCCGCCTCGCTGGCCATGGTGCTCAACGCCTCCGGGGTGCCCGCGAAGGTCGACACCCTGATCCCTCAGGTCTTCCTGCCCGGGCGAGAGGGTAGCGTCCAGCCCGAGATGCTGGGCACGGTGCGTCGCCACGGCCGCATTCCCTTCATGATCGACGGCAACCTCGGTGCCCTGCTCACCGAGATCGACGCCGGCCATCCGGTGGTGGTGATGCAGAACCTCTCCCTGCCCGCCTGGCCAGTCTGGCACTACGCTGTGGCCATCGGCTTCGACCTGGACGATGAGACGCTGATCCTGCACAGCGGCATGGAGCCGGAGCGCGTCGAGTCCTTCAAGCGGTTCGATGCCACCTGGGCCCGAAGCGATCGCTGGGCCTTCGTCGCCTTGCCTCCGGGCGAACTGCCCGCCACCACTGACGCCAAGGCTGCCCTGGACGCCATCGCCGACTTCGAGCGCGTACAGGGAGCCAAGACCGCGCTACCCGCCTGGGAGGCGCTCGTTGACCGGCACCCGGGATCGGCCATGGGTCACTTCGGGCTGGGCAATGCCCGTCACGCCAGCGGTGACAGCCAGGGCGCCATCGGGGCCTTCGAGGATGCCGTGAAAGCGGATTCCGACCTTGCCGTCGCCTGGCTCAACCTGGGCCTGTTGCATCGCGATCTGGGGGAAGGCGACAAGGCGCACGAGGCCCTGCAGCGAGCTGCCGCACTCCCCGGCACCTGGCAGGAGCAGGCCCGGCAAGCCCTCGATGACCTGAAGACGGGAGGCGAGTAGCGATGACCTATGACATCGTGTTCAAGAGGATCTACCAGCCTATTACCATCGAGGATGGTGCGCGGATACTGGTCGATCGCCTCTGGCCACGCGGCAAGCGCCGCGAGAGCCTGGCGTTGACCGACTGGTACCGAGATGCGTCCCCCTCGCCCGCCCTGCGTCGCCAGTATCATCTGGGTGAGATCAGCGCGGAAGTGTTTTTCACCCGCTACCGAGGAGAACTCCGTGAAGCGCCGGAGAATCTGATTCCGCTGATGCGACACGCCCGACAAGGTCGGCTGACGCTGCTCTCGGCGGCTCGCGACCTGGAGGGGTCACATCTCCCGATCCTCGGCGAGGCCATCCTGCAAGCGCTGTATCAGGAGGATGCGGCGGATAGTGAACCGGCCTCTCCACCCTGCTTCGTCGATCAGGTCAAGCCGGAATGACGATGAACTCGTTCGAAGCAGGGCAGGCTGGCAAGCATCACGCCTGATGGCTGGCACGCAGCGTCACCCAGCAGGCAAGGCACAGTCCTAGATAGCCGCTCAACCCCAGGGGGTCACGCAGCATCGACTGACTCAGTCCGAAATTGATGTAGGCGATGCAGACCATCATGCCGGCCCCGGCCATCAGCTGGGTCTCGGCACTTCCCGCCGATCGCAAGCGTCGCCAGAACAGCCACAGCGGCACCCCGTAAAGCATCAGCAGCGTCGTCACACCCAACAAACCGCGCCGAGCAGCCGTATCGATGAGATCGCTATGCATCTGGCTGAAGCTCTCAATCCGAGGACTGAGCCGGTCATCGGCGATCAGGGCGCGGATACGCGGCACGACACCACCCTCGCCCCAGCCCAGCAGCGGCTTCTCATTCCAGAGCATCAAGCCACCGCGCCACATTTCCAGGCGCAGTCCGACCGAGCCGCGCACCTCCCCGGCACGGAGCTGCTGCGCCTCACTCACCGCCTCCGCCAGGCGCGGGGTCACGTTGCTGCTGGGCAGAAGCACCGCCCCGGCGATGACAAAGGCCACCAGTCCAACCGAGATATATCGCCAGACGCCCGGCAACAGGTCCCTCGAGGTGCGGAACCACAGTACCAGAAGGAAGGGCAGCGCCAGCCAGCCACCGCGAGTTCCCGAGAGCAGCGAACCCAGGATGCCAAAGACCCCCGCCAGCAGGGCCATGGATGCCAGCACCAGCGAACGCGCATGACCGCGGCGAAGACACCAGAGAAGGGCCAGCAGCGAGAGCCCGCCGAGTAGCAAGGACAGGTTACCGAAAGGAATCGCGTTCAGGTCGTTGCTGGCCCGCCCATCCCCCAGCACCAGTCGCTCGTAAAGGGCCACCGCACCGGCGCCAAGCGCCCCTCCACACACCGCCACCCAGAATACGCGTACGCCGGGCGGATAACGCAGCAACCATATGAGAAGCACCACTGCCAGTAGCGGCCAGATCGGCAGTGGAATCGCCCATCCGATGGAATCCAACGGCCAGCGCCCAGTGCGTGCAACATCCAGCAACCAGAACCCGCCAAAGGCCAGCAGTGCCAGGATCCACAGCCAGTCGTCGCGCTCGAGGTGAATCGGCATCGCGCCAGCAACTCGCTTTGAACCCAACAGCCCGATGGCGACCGTGCCGGGCATCAGCAGCCCTAACCCCAGCAAGGGTACTCCCCAGTGTGCCCAGGGCCTCACCACCAGCAAGATGATGAAAAGCAGCAGCAGGAGGGCACGTAGCCCCACTTGCGGGTCCTGCCACAGCCTCCTCATGCCTCCTCGCCACCGGCTTGCGGTACCGGATCGTGCCGTGTCAGCAGCCCCTCAGGACGCAACTGCTCAACTACTATAGTTATAGTCATGTCGGCCTCGAGCCTCTCGCGAGATACCTGGCACCGCATCGGCAGCGCCTGAGATGCACGCGGCACCAAACCATGCACCATCCATAGCACGCGCCCTAGGCCCGAATATCGGCCCAGGAATGGAACATGGCATGGTGCGATACCCTAAAGTTGGCTGTCTCGTCACTTCTGACACTCCAGGTCACGCTCGATGGCCGCATGCACGTCAACCAGATGACGGAGGCCGTCGGGATACCTCAGCCGCTTGACAGGGACGGCGCGAACCACACGTACCAGATGGGCGAAGCGATCACGCAGCATGGGGGTAACATCGAGGATATGACCGAGGAATGATTGCCTCGCCAGCTCCACCACCGCCCTGGCAGGCGGCAGTGTCTCGATGAGCATGCTCTCGTCACTGCCCCTTTCGAGCAGATAGATCGCTCCCACCGGGCGAGGCCCGGGATCGAAAGCCCCCAGGTCGGCCACCGGCACGCTCAGCTTGGTAAAGCCCGGGTGAAAGCGCGGATATGACCTGCTTTCCCCCTTAGCGAAGCGTTCAAGCTGCTCGGGCGTCAGCTTGACCTGGGGAAAGGCCGAGCGACAGAGCACCGTCCCTCTGACTTCCTCCACGGCGGCGATATCGTCTGCCATCAAGGAATACCCCGCCGCGACCATGGAGGTCACCATGGTGCTCTTGCCCGCCCCCTTGTCTCCGGCCAGTAGCACGGCCTGGTTGCCGACAGCGAGTGCACCTGCATGCAGTGCCAGGACGCCCTGACGCTCCAGGTAGCACGCCATGACATGCCCCAGCAGCAGAACATCGACCATGTAAGCGAGGCCTGAATCAAACATCTGACACTCGATCTCTCCCGGTCGCAGATAAAAGTCTGCAATCTTGGGAAAACGCATCAACCAGGTAGACTCACTCACCTCGAACAGTTGTACGGAGGGATCTCCCGATGCGTTGAGGCTTTTACTGTGATACAGGACATTGCCCATAGGGGCCTGCAAGCCAGCAGCACGACACCTAATAGACAATTCGGGCCCCATAACTGATGAGGATTCCGCCATGGGCGTGGCCAGATCCATATCGGCAAGGGTGTCGAAGCCAAACAAGCGGAAGCGGGGCATGCTCTCCTCCATGCTGAGAAATTTGATACGCGAGCGAGAACGGTATCCATTACGGTGACGTGCAGAACGGAAAAGACGTGCCCTTGAGACGCGAATCATCCCTTCTCATGCGGCAAAGACCCACGTCCCTTCGAGAAATACATCTCGATATGCACGATGCCACGCGGTTCACCTGTTCACGCTTCGACCTCGCGGTAGTGATATGCCTGCTGGCTGAACAACTCGCAGTACATGCCGTCCTGGCGTATCAGCTCATCATGGGTGCCAGATTCACGAATTTCCCCGTCGTCCAGAACATAGATGTAATCTGCCATTCGCACCGTGGAAAGCCGGTGACTGATCACCAGAGCGGCACGATGGTCGATCCGCTCACGAAAGTTGGCAAACAGATCAAACTCGGCCCCAGGATCAAGGGCGCTGGTGGGCTCATCGAGGATGATCACTTCGGACTGATGCATGAAAGCGCGAGCCAGGGCCACCTTTTGCCACTGACCGATACTGAGTTCCTGGCCATCATCGAACATGCGGGTCAGCGGCGTGTCGTAGCCGCTATGCAAGGAGGTAATGAAGGGGTCTGCCCCCGACTTCTCTCCCGCGGCCTCGACCAGCGGCGTATCCTCGGGCTGACGGATATCACCGTAGCGAATGTTGCTGCGCACGGTATCGGCATACTTGCCATAGTCCTGGAAGATCACACTGAATTTGCGCCGGTAGTCGTCGAGAGCGTACTCCCGGGCGTCGATCCCATCCAGAGTGATACGCCCCGAACTGGGATCGTAGAGGCGACAGAGCAACTTGATCAGTGATGTCTTGCCGGATCCATTGGCCCCCACCAGCGCCACGACCTGCCCTGGCCGGATAGTGAGATCGATGTTGTGAAGAACTTCCCGGGAGGTGCCAGGATAACAAAAACTGACATTCTCGAAGCTCACCCCCCGGCTCATGCGCGAGGGTAACGGCCTGGGATCGGCGGGCTCCGATATGACCGGGCGCACATCGAGAAATTCGAACAGCAGACCGATATACAGATGATCTTCATAAAGCCTGGAGAGTTGGCCTACGAGTTCCTGTCCCATGGACTGGGCACGCTGGAACACCAGCAGGAAAAGCACCAGGTCACCGACACTGTTGCGACCTTCCGAGGTTTCCCATGCCAAGTATCCCAGTGCCGAGAAGAAGGCCAACGTGGCTACCGCCGACACACCCACCTCGACAATGGTACGCTGGCGACTGATCGCCAGCCTTTCCCGGCGAATCAAGGCTCTCAGCTCGGCATAGCGTTCGCGAAGAAAGTCACCCAGCTGATTGAGACGAAGCTCCTTGGCGTTGATGTCCGAGGTCAACAGCCAGTCCAGATAGCCCGCCCGGCGCTCCATCTGGGTCCGCTTGCGCTGCCAATCGTAGAGTCGGCGCGTGAAACGCAACCTGACCAACAGCGCCGGCACGATGGCCACGATCAGCAGCGGCAACAGCATCCAGTTGATGGTGGCCAGCAGCACCACGATAGCGCCCAGCATCAGCGTATTCTTTACCAGCAGCATCAGATTATTGACGACTTGCACTGGCCGCTGGTTGCCTGACTCCCGGGCGCGCTGCAGGGTGTCGAAATAGCGGGGGCTTTCGTAGAAGGCGAGATCCGCGCGCACGGCACGCTCGTGGATGTACTGGTCGATACGCTCCGCCACGAGCAATCCCTGGGTTTCCCTGGCAAATGCGGAGAAGCCCCGGGCAGCCAGATACCCCAGCGAGCAGAAGCCGGTTGCCGCCACTGCCCAGAGTACGTACTGAATTCCTTGCGCAGGCGCATCGCTGCCCAGCATCGTCGTCACCACGTCGACGAGTTGCTTCAGCAGGAACAGCACCCCCAGCCCGAAGAGAATCTCCAGCACCATCAGGCCGGTGGAGATCAGCGTCCATTTACGGCTGCTGGCCCAGAGGATGGGGAAGATTCGCCGCAGGGTATTCAGCGGCTCAATCAACTTGGCAATCGAAGGCATGGCTGTTCCTGGGAGCTAGTCAGTGTCGGGATTGGGACCACCGGCGTCGACACTCACGCCAGGGGCGTAAGGGTCGGTACAGCCACTGCCAGCGTGACGGCAAAGGCCACTCTAGATAGTCGGCATAGCTCGGGCGAAAGATCCGCAGCCAGCCGAGCAGCTTCCAGCGAAGCCGGTGGCCGCTATCTGTCTGCCAGTGAAAGGCAAAGTCAGGGGTCGGCTTCTGGCTGGCCAGTCGATACTCAACCTCCAGGTCACCCTGCATGGCCTCCAGCGACAGTTTCAACAGCTCATCGAGTCGCTCGTCATGGTCGCCGTCAGGGTCGAAGTCGGGCGAGCCCAAGAGCTCAGCCAACTTCAGGCAAATTTCGACCGTGGCGCTCAACCCGTGACGACCGGCACAGGCAAGGACGCTCTGGCGATCGAAACTCGGGTGGCGTTGTATCGCGTCAAGATCGACCAACCAGTGCAGTCGTGACCAGAAGTGCTTGGTATGGTGCCAGCAGACGTAGACGAAGAGTTCATCGGTCGGCAGTACCGCCACCTCGGCGTTACCAACGCAGAACGGCTCGGCCTCGTCAATCAGCGCTCGCGAATCGTACACCGTACCGATATTGTCGATCCGCGAGTGGAACTCGACCTTGACACCGCGCGGCGAAAGGAGCGTGATCACTTTCTGGTAACGCGCCACGAATGTCAGGCTGACGGGATCGGCCGCTAGCTCGTGCGGATCCAGCGACCGATAACCCTCTGCCAGGGCATGGGCCAGCAACGCCGGCATCCGCTCCCTGGGCACCAGGATATCGATATCGCGACAGAAGCGCATTGCCGGCTCGTCGTAATAGCGAACAGCTAGCGATGGACCCTTGAAGGTTACGTAGGGAATGTCCAGCGGTGCCAGCAGCTGCTGGTGGATCTCTCCCAGGCTGGCCATCCCGCTCAGGCCATGTCGATAGTGCAACATTACCTGTTGCTTCATCAGGGCGAGCAGTTCGGCTGGCAGCGAAGGAGGCTGAAGGCGACGAAGATGGCGGTATGCCATGGGAAGGATGAAGCGATGAGTAGCCATGTGGCGAAACGCTTCCCAGTCCTCCACCTCGTCGCAGAGCACCTGTGCTGCCCTGGCTTGGGTGTCGTCAAGCTCCAGCCGGGAAAACAGCAGCAACAAGCGAAACTCCGTGCTCAGCGCTGGTGATCGAGATGCGAAAGCTGC
This sequence comes from Halomonas sp., assembly GCF_033549285.1. Lineage (GTDB taxonomy): Bacteria > Pseudomonadota > Gammaproteobacteria > Pseudomonadales > Halomonadaceae > Halomonas. Next base: position 17,741 of record NZ_JAWSUJ010000036.1, on the reverse strand, counting down.
CATGTCATGTCCTTGCTTACGATGCTGCCAGCCCCTTGATGACGTGAGAGCCTCGCCATGGTCGTCATGAGAGGACCTCTTGCTCTGCTTGACAGATTAACATAAAAACACAAAAAGATGCATATTGTTGCTTGTCCGCTGAGCGATCTGCTAGCTTGGAGGCTGGGGACGTGAACGATGGCACCGCCTTGCCCTGGTACGCCCACGGCCCCATGACCGATACGGAACGCCCCACCAGTCGATGGGCAGCCAGCCTGGCCCGATGAAAAGGATCATGTAACCTCGTCATGAACGATTCGATCCAGCTGAGTCCACAGGCCACCTGCGATACCCGGAAGGCCTTCCAACTCGAGGTTCCTTGGACGGTACCCGCCTTTCGTGAGGCTGACCCTCATGTGCCCGAGCAGGACAGCGCCTTTCGCTTCGTGCCCGAGGTTACTCGCGCCCTACTGCTGGGCTTTGCTCACAATCGCAGGGTCTATCTGCACGGCCCCCATGGCAGCGGCAAGTCGTCCCATATCGAGCAGGTTGCCGCCAGGCTCAACTGGCCCTGCGTTCGCATCAATCTGGACGGACACATTACTCGCACCGACCTGATCGGAAGAGACATGGTGATGGTTCGCGATGGCAAGCAGATGACAGAATTCGTGCCCGGCATGCTGGTGTGGGCCATGCAGCGGCCCATGGCACTGATCTTTGATGAGTACGACGCTGGTCGCCCGGACGTCATGTTCGTCATCCAACGCGTGCTGGAATCCACTGGCAAGCTGACACTGCTCGATCAGAACCAGGTGATCACTCCTCACCCGGACTTTCGCCTGTTCGCCACGGCCAACACGGCAGGCCAGGGGGATCCCAGCGGTCTCTACGCGGGTACCCAGGCCCTCAACCAGGCCCAGCTCGATCGCTGGCAGGTCATTACCGAACTGGGCTATCTGCCCGCCGAGCAGGAAGAGGCCATTCTCCAGTCACGCCTTCCCGACCTGGCCGCCGACAGCGTCGCCGGCATGGTGGCGTTCGCCAACCTGGCACGCCGGGCGTTCGAGCAGGGTGACCTCTCCTCGCTTATCTCGCTGCGCACTCTGGTGTCCTGGGGAGAAAACGCTGCCCTTCTCGGCGATACTCACGAGGCGATGCGCCTGACCTTCTTCAATCGCTGTGACGAGACGGAGCGCCCGCTGGTCAACGAGATCTACCAGCGCTGCTTCAACGTCGACCTGTATCAGGATAGCCGTCATGCCAGCCCTCTCTTCTGACGTCCCGCGACAAGCAGAGCTTGCCGCGGCCTGGGAGCGCACCTACGCTGCCGGCCGGGAGACGCCCCGCCAGTTACCCGGTACCTCTCCCCCCCAGCCCGTCACACGTGGCACCGTCGACGCCCTGGCGGCCTGGCGTCGCTGGCACGACCCATCACAACCGCAACGCTTCAGCATCGACCAGCGCACCTGGTATGACGTGCTCGAGCGCGCTCGTGTGGAAACACTGGCCAGCACCGAGTTGCCCGGCATGGCCAGCAACCTGGCGAGACTGGTGAACACCAGCCCCGAGGATGACGCCAAGGAGGCACTCTATCGAGTCGCGCGCCAGCTATTCGCCGGGCAGGAACCGGCTGACCCGGCTCTCCCCTCCCCGGCCACATCCGATAACAGCGCCTGGCCAGCTCGGATGCTGCGAAACCTGCTGCAGCGCAAGCGACAAGAAAGTGCACCTACGGCCAGCAATGGCATCGATAAAAGCCGCCTGCTGGAAGACCTTGGAGATGCTGCCGAGCACCTCGACGACAGCCAGGCCTTCACCGACGACCTGGCCGATCTGATTACCCAACTGGCGTTGATTTATCGCTCCGAGACACCATCGTCCACCGAGGCGGAAACCACAAGTCCAGAGGGCAGCAGTGAGCAGGAAGACCAGGAGAGCGAAGAGCCTGCCAGCCCCAGCCTTGCCGAGGAGCTCGCCGAGCGCGACGATCACCGCCAAGGCTATGCGGTATACACCAGGCAATGGGATGAGGAGCATTTCGCCAGCTACTGGGCAACATCGGATGATGCCTCCGCGTTGCGTCGACTCGATACCCTTGATCGCCGACGTGTTCGCCAGTTGGCGCATCGCCTGCAGCGCAGACTGATGGCCGCTCGGCAGCGCCACTGGCAATTCGACCAGGAAGAAGGCCGACTGGACAGCCGCCGCCTGGCGCGTCTGGTCGGCGACACGCCCACACGAAGGGTCTTTCGCTTCGAACAGACCAGCCCACTGCCGGATGCCTGTGTCACCCTGTTGGTTGACCAGTCGGGCTCCATGAGCGGTCGGCGGCGTCATATGGCAGCACTGGCCATCGACTTGGCCGTCCATACCCTGGAAACGTGTCAGATTCGCTGCGAGGTGCTGGGCTTTACCACGCGCTATACGGCGGACAATCCACCGGCGACACGCTGGCGCCGGCATGGTAAAGACAGCTCACCCGGGCGGCTCAACGCCATTCGCCATATCATCTACAAGTCAGCCGAACAGCCCTGGCGACGCGTGCGCCCCCAGCTCGGCTTCCTGCTTCGCGAGTCGTGTGGGCATGAAAACATTGATGGAGAGGCACTTCACTGGGCCGCACAGCGCCTGTCACAACGGAGCGAGCCCCACAAGGTCCTGATCATGCTCTCGGATGGCGCGCCCTACGACAAGGCCACCGCCCAGGCCAACGGTCGGGAATTCCTGGAGCGCCACCTGCGCCGTATCATCGCCGAGGTGGAGCGCAGCCCGATCCACCTGGCAGCCATCGGCACGGGACAGGACGTGGCACGCTTCTATCGCCATGTCCTGACCGTCCGTCATCCCGACGAGGTGGCAGAAAGGCTCTTCGAGCAGTTGGGCGACCTGCTGATACCCGCTCAAGCCGCCCGGAGAGCATCATGAGCGCCATTGCTGGCCTGATCCATCTGAACGGCAGCCACCTGGACCGCGACACCCTGTATCGCATGCAGACTCTGCTTTGCCCTTATGGCCAGGACGCCCAGCACAGCTGGCACCAGGGCAGCGCGGGCCTGGCTCGAACCCTGCTGCGCATCACTCCTGAGGACAGCCTCGACCGACAACCCCTCTGGCACCAGGGCCAGCAGTTGGCGATGGTATTCGACGGTCGGCTGGATAACCGCGAGGAGCTCATCGCTCAACTGGATATCGCGCCCAGCCGAGCTGTTCAGATGGCCGACAGCGAGATCGCCTTCCATGCCTGCGCCCGCTGGGACAGCGAAGCCCCCCGGCACCTGCTCGGTGACTACACCCTCGCCTGCTGGCAGCCGCGTCGCCAGCGTCTCTGGCTGGCCCGCGATCCGCTGGGCATGCGCCCCCTCTTCTGGTACTGGCGCGACGACCTCTTCGCCTTCGCCAGCATGCCCAAGGCGCTGTTTGCAGTACCCGGCCTGACCAAGACCCTTTGTGAAGAGAGCCTCCACGACTATCTCTGCCTGATGCCCATGAGCGGCCCCCAATCGCTTTATCGGGATATTTTCCGGGTGGAACCCGGCCAGGTGGTGGAACTCGACAAGGGAAGGCTGGACAAGCGTTACCACTTCCGCTTCGATCCCGACCGAGAGATTCGACTGGGAAGCGATGATGAATACGTGGAAGCACTGAAGGAACAACTGGAACGGGCAACGCATCGCCGCCTGCGCAGCCGCGGTCCCATTGCCTCTCACCTGAGCTCGGGGCTCGACAGTTCGACCGTAACCGCTGTCGCAGCAGGGATTCTTGAGCAGCAAGACGCCCCTCTTCTGGCGTACACGGCTGCTCCCCGGAAGGGTTTCAACGGACCGGTCCCCCGCCAGAGGCACGCCGATGAAACGGTGGGGGCCAAGGCGCTCGCCGATCGCTTCGACAATATCGAGCACGTGATATTGCACCGGGATGAGACGGCTACCCCACTGGATGATCTCCACGAAGTGATCGAACAGCTGGATCGCGCGCCTCTCAATGCCTGCAACATGGTATGGGAGAAGGCGATACGCGAAAACGCGGCACAGCGTGGGGTCAAGGTGTTGCTCAATGGAAACCTGGGCAACATGAGCATATCCCATGATGGCATGCCCTACCTGCCCTGGCTGCTCGCCCACGGCAAGTGGCTGACGCTGGCCAAGCTGTATCGCCAATTCAAGGAACGTAATCCCAACCTGCACTGGCGCCGCATGATTCGCCCCTGCCTGATGCCGCTGATGCCCAATGCGATATGGCGGGCCCGCGAACGCTCCCGGAGAAGAATCGCCACCTTGTCCGAGTACTCCTCCATCAACCCGACCTGGTCGCACAGGATGAATAGCGAGGCGCGCGCCCGGAGGATGGGTTTCGACCTGAGTCACCAGCCAGACTGGCAGGGACGCAAGCAGCGCATTACCTCCCTCTACCGTATCGATACCGGGGAATACAACGCCATCACCAACTTGCACGGCATGGAGGATCGCGACCCAACTGCCGATCGTGAGCTGATGGCCTTCTGCCTGGCCATCCCCGAATCACAATACCTGGGCGACGGGCGCACCAAATGGCTGATTCGCAGAACCATGCAGGGGATCCTGCCCAGCGAGATTCTCGACACGCCGACCCGGGGGCTCCAGGCGCCAGACTGGCATGAGAACGCCGAGAAGCTCCTGCCACAGATGCGACTGGAACTGGAGAAGTTGAAAGCCCATGAAAGCGCCGGGCGCTATCTGGACCTGGAAGGCATGGAGCAAGCCATCAGCGAGTGGCCTGCTGAGGGGTGGGACGACCCTCGGGTCGAAGCGCGTTTCCGGCTGTGGTTGTTGCGCGGGATGTCGGTTGGCGGCTTCATTCGCTATGCCGAAGAAGGTAATGAATGATCCATTGAAGACGGCTGGTGTACTTTTCTTTCAAGCACTACAATGAAAACGCTGTCGAAAACCGGCAGATTTAAGATAAAGCTGGTCTATAAGAGGGAATCATTATGCAAACTATAGAGCGAAAGTACTACGAAACTCCCACCCTTAACGAGCTTGGTGATCTTAAGGAAATCACACAGAATGGTAACGCAGTGAACAGTGACTCTTCTCCGTTTACTGCTAACAGTGCCGTCGGACCCGATCTCGCATCCTGATAGCAGGATGCTTCATCCACATCAAGAAAGGAACACCCCAGCGCGACAGAAGATTGTCGCGCTGGGGTTACAGCAAGAAATCATAATATTATTGAGGAAATCACTCGTATGATGAATTCATTGCCAGACAACAACATGCTTCTGGAGCGAACCCCGGATTTGGTAGCCGCCGACCTGGATGGAGAATTGGTCATGATGAACGCCGAGGCAGGACGCTACTACGGTATTTCCGGCGTGGGTGCGCGAGCGTTCGAACTTCTGGAATCCCCGATCAGTTTCGAGGGGCTGGTTGAAACTATCACCCATGAATATGATGTCGAGACAGATAAGTGTCGACGCGATCTACAGGCGTTCGTTCAGGAGCTGATGGCAAACGGGCTGGTTCGTCAAGCGAACTAGGCCCCTAGCCTTACCAGCTGTTGCCGATATATAAGGCAACACAAGCAGCGACCTGCCACAAAGTTTTTCCCAAGATACCGCAGCCGTTCATATGGACATCATGAACCCTTACATGCGCCGTACCGTCTCGCTGCTGAAAAAACCTTCGTTTACCAGGGTCTGGCTTTTCCCAACCTGGATCATGCTGGGGATCAGCCGCCTAGTCATACTTACGGTCACCTTCAGAAGGCTTGCGCCCTATCTTGGTCACTCGGTTGGACTTCAGTCTTATACTCAACTTCTCACAACAGAGCAGGAAAGGCGGGCCATCCAGATTGCCCAAGTGATTCGGCTGGCCTCGCGCTACACTCCCTGGGTCGCCAACTGCTTTCCCCAAGCCGTCACGGCGCGTCTGATGCTTGGCCTTTTTCGCATCCCCTATGCGCTCTATTTCGGGCTGACCAGGGACAGAGAGAGCGGCGAATTCAAGGCTCACGCCTGGGTAGTGGCGGGACGCGTGCCAGTATCCGGTGGTCATGGTTTCGCGGAATATACCGTGGTGGGGTGTTACCTGAAACACATCCAAAGTGAGACCAACTGACCAGGTGACAGTCGAAATTTCCTGGACTACACATTCCACGTAGCGATGATATTCAGTGCATCATCATGAACTCTGGAAGCCCTTCTGATTTGTAACAAAAGGTTGCTTTTTAACACCCGTATATTACACTCGGAATGCATGCTGATCAGTGGCATGCGGAGTCTCTATAGATGGCTCAACAAGGAGATGATGTTAATGCACATGAATGAACGCAAGACCTACGAAAGTCCCACCGTCCAGGAACTGGGCGAGTTGAGGGACATCACCCATGCGGGTGATGCATTTAATAGTGATGCAGCACCCTTTCCATCCGACAGCAATCCGAGTGACGCCTTCGGTCCGCTCGCTTCCTGAAGGATATCGTCTCGGATTGACGTAATAGCAATATTGGCGAGCAGGGCTTAAGCCCTGCTCGCCACTTGCTTTCAGGGTCGGAAATTGCGATGAGGCCTCAAAGTCAGGCACTCACGCTGACGGTCGCTCAGAGCGGGCGTCGATTTCAGCCAGCAGAGGGGCGAGGCTCTCGTCAAAGCCATCCAGTGTCCAGGGACGCCGATAGCGATATACGCGAATCTTTCCGGCCAGGACAGCCGAATCCTTCATCAGCCGGCCAGCACTATTGAACGCTTCGGCCATCTCGGGCCGGTAGAGCGACGCCATGATCGTGCGGAAGGCTTCCACTCCCTGAAGGCGTGTCAGCTGAGCGGATTCATGCGCCTCTCCACGTTCCAGTTGCACCAAGGCTGCCAGAGGCTCCGCACGATGCTGAAACCCTTCCTGCAGAGACACATGGAACTTTTCGGCACGCGTCAGATCTCGAACCAGGCTCTCGGTATCGATACCCAGTGCCTGCAGCGCATCGCGCCACAGCTTGGCCCTGGGTGGTCCGGGATGGAGCAGAGGGAGGGAAAGCTCGGGTTTGATGACGGCCACATCGTCGGTCAGCATTGGCCAGCCATGATGGCGGTTGAGCCAACTTCCCAGCGTAGACTTGCCCGCCCCGGATTGACCGGTGAAGGCCCAGACACCGGCCGGTGTCGACAGGGCACTGACATGCAGGGGTAACCATTGGCGCTGATGGAGCAATGCCCCCAGGGCGGAGCCAAGAAGGAACAGCCGCACGTCCCCCGGATCCACCTCCGAGGTGTTGGCACCGCCGCAGCGTTGATCCACCACGATGCGCATCCCTTGCTCACAGCGATATCTGGCGATGCCACTTATCGTGATCTGACAGATTTCATCGCGCACTTCTACCCAGGGGTTCTTGCGCTCGCCACCCTCAAGTGTTTCAGACACCTCACCCACGACGATCGTAACATCGGAGGTCTCACACGCCGCTATGGGAGAAAGTTCCGGGAGCGCCAATTGCGACGCCAGGGTAAGTCCATAGGTACGATAGTAATGGCTCCCGGCCTGTAATGAACCACGGCCACGCCTCTCCGTTGATATAAACACTCGATTCCTCATAGTCAGGCAATAATCTTGCCCCTCTCGGGACGCCTCCCGGGGACTACAGCCTCAGGTCCGACTCCCCCCTGGGCAGCATATACTTGAGGTCATAGAGGACATGAACCGGTTTTCCCCATTGGCGGATGAGTGAAGCGCCAAGGTCCATGAATTCACGATGGGCCACCGCCACTATAATGGCATCATAGGCCCCCGCCTCGGGTGAGGTCACGGGCCTGATACCGTACTCGCTCTCGGCTTCCCTGGCATCCACGTGAGGATCGTGAACGTCCACGGTAACGCCGTAATCGCTCAGCTCATCAACGATATCCACCACTCGGGTGTTGCGCAGGTCCGGGCAGTTCTCCTTGAACGTCAGGCCCATCACCAGCACTCGTGCGCCTTGAACATGAATACGCGCCTTCAACATGCGCTTGATGAGCTGCGATGACACATAGGCCCCCATACCGTCATTGATGCGCCGTCCAGAGAGAATCACTTCGGGGTGATAACCCACCTGCTGCGCCTTGTGGGTGAGATAGTAAGGGTCGACGCCGATACAGTGCCCACCGACCAGTCCAGGGCGAAACGGCAGAAAGTTCCATTTCGTGCCGGCTGCCAGAAGCACTTCCTCGGTATCGATACCCAGGCGGTTGAAGATCATGGAGAGCTCATTGATCAGCGCGATGTTCACATCGCGCTGGGTATTCTCGATCACCTTGGCTGCCTCTGCCACTGCGATCGAGCTTGCCTTGTGGGTGCCAGCCGTGATGACCCGCCGATACAGGGCGTCCACGAAATCAGCCACTTCCGGAGTCGAGCCCGATGTCACCTTGGTGATCGCGGTAACGCGATGCTCCTTGTCGCCAGGATTGATACGCTCGGGACTGTAGCCGGCGTAGAAGTCACGGTTATAGACCAGGCCGGACACCTTCTCGATCACCGGAATGCAGTCTTCCTCGGTCGCCCCAGGGTAGACAGTGGACTCATAGATGACCACGTCACCCTGACCCACCACCCTGCCCAGCGTTTCGCTGGCCTTGATCAGCGGGGTGAGATCTGGACGTCGGCTGCCATCGATTGGGGTCGGCACGGTCACGATATAGACGTTGCAGTCGCGCAGCGCATCCAGCTCGCTCACGAAACTGAGCTTTGTTGCCCGAACCAGCAGTTCCGGCTCAACCTCCAGGGTGTGATCCACCCCGTCACGCAATTCTTCGATCCGCCGGGCGTTGATGTCGAAGCCCACCGTGGGCAAGACCTTGCCGAACTCCACCGCCAGGGGCAGGCCTACATAACCCAGGCCGATCACGCCCAGGCGCACGTTATCCATGCTCAGCATATGTTAATCCCTTCAGTTGTTATGGGGTCTGCGTTGCGTACCCTTGGCGATAACCGTAGGGGTTTCGCTGCTGCCAGCGCCAGGTATCCCGCATCATGTCGTCCAGGTTGCGCCGTGCCACCCAGCCAAGCTCCGCGCCGGCCTTGCCAGGATCAGCCCAGAAGGCCGGGAGATCGCCAGCACGTCGCGGAGCGAAGGCATAAGGCACTTCGACCCCGTTAACGACGCTGAAACGCTCTACCATCTGCAGCACGGAGAAGGCATTGCCGGTTCCGAGGTTGTAGCATGCGATACCGGGCGTCGTGAGATGTGCCAGTGCTGCGACATGCCCTTCCGCCAGATCCATGACGTGCAGGTAGTCTCGCTCGCAGGTGCCATCTGCGGTGGCGTAGTCATTACCGAAGATGGACAAGGTATTTCGCCTGCCAGACGCCACCTGGGCAATGAAGGGCATCAAGTTATTGGGAATACCCTGAGGGTCCTCACCAATTTCCCCGCTGGGATGAGCCCCAATGGGGTTGAAATAACGGAGAGCCGCCACGGACCACAAGTCATTCGAACGGCACAGGTCCTCGAGCACCTGCTCGACCATCGCCTTTGAAGCACCATAGGGGCTTGTTACCTGCCCACGCGGCATGGTTTCCTGATAAGGTACCGGCGCGTCGGCTCCGTAGACTGTGGCGGAAGAGCTGAACACCAGCCGCTGAACACCCGCTGCCTGCATCGCCTGGCAGAGCGTGATCGTACCCGCCACATTGTTCGCGTAATAGGCAAGCGGTTGTTGCACGCTCTCACCCACCGCCTTCAACCCAGCAAAGTGAATCACCGCGCTGATCGGCCACTCGGCAAGCAGCTGATCCAACAGCGCCCGGTCGCGAATATCGCCCTCCACGAAAACCAGCTCGCGGCCGACCAACCGTTCCACACGTCGCAATGCCTCCCGCGAGGCATTGCAAAGGTTGTCCAGCACCACCACCTCATGGCCGGCTTCCAGCAGAATGAGAACGGTATGAGATCCGATATAGCCAGCACCGCCGGTTACTAAAACTTTCATTTCAGCCTTTTCTCCTTTTCGGGCGGGCTTAAAACCTGTTAGCTCTGAAAAAAACATTCTCTGCTACAATTTTAGCTCTTCCTTTTAAAGAAGTCCGCTTAGACGTAGGAATATCGAGGATACCGGGCCAAAGTTTTTTGCATACAGCCTTATGCAACTTATCTTCAAGCCTGCTTTCAAAATCAGGCAAAAGAAAGTTTTTCAAAAGAATACGGTTGTTCATTAAAGCGGAAGCGTCATGGTAAATATCGTGATCTTGCATACCCAACGACACACAGCACGCTGTACGATGTTCCCAAAAAAACATGTCATAATCGTCATACCCAAGAGAAGAAAATCCAAAACCCCCATCACTCTTGAATTCCTCAAAGTAGCCATCAATACGTTTCAGCAGATGCCTTGGATAAAATACTCTTTTATAGAGGTTGCTCATGGCTCGAACGTCAAGTTGAGGGAAGTTTTTTATCCCGGAGCGTTTCGAGTAGGTGGCCCTTCCGACCTCTGAAGCCTCTCCCTTTATTTCCAGGGCACCTGCAGGAAACCAACGTTTCATTGCAACCAGTTTTTCCAACTCTGTTGACTTATGCTTTCGCATATAGGCTGTCGTTCTATCTAGCGTGTCAACCAACTCCTGGCAATTGGCCGAACTTACATTTTTAGTATCAATAATATGATGTTTGACCCCGAGATCGCGAGAAAACTCATGCACCCTATTTGCTTCGGCGGTTTCATCAAGGTTACCACAATAAGAATAAGTCTCAATTTGTCGCCGCCATTCATGAAAAGCCGACAAGTTAATACGACTATCTTGCCCAAGCGAAAGACTGATCAGCACAGCACGACTAGAAAAGTAAAGAGCCGCAGTTCGTTGAAGAATATCGGCGGAGTCAAGAACAATCTCCGAAAATGATGTAGGGGCATTACTCAGGGGCTCACGAGGAAACACCCTGACACGCCTCTTTAGCAATGAACTCAAATATACGTTGGCTCCAACCAACTCTATACCCTTGAAAGGACTTTTATACCCGGGAAGATGCCTTCTGCCTATAGCATAAAATGGAGAATCAATAATCTCTTGCAAATCTTCATCTCTTTCACTTTCAACAAGCTCGGCCAACAACTGGGAGTGCGAAGAAAAGAAGAAACCATCATCATGTTGGAAATAATATAGTGGCGCTAAGCCTGTTGCATCGCATAACGCACACACGGCACCATTTTTGATAAAAAAGAGCTGAAATCGCCCTGTAAGCTGATCTATGTAATCAATGAGCTTTTCGCTCAAACTGCCATCTTTCTGAAAACTGCGTTCTTGAGAAAGTAGACTGCTGACAATTTCATTCTCTATTTCACCTGAAAAAGGATTGACAGCATTCCCCACAAGAATAACGCCACCATCTTGATACATACCGACAGCAACGCTTGACCTTGGGTGGTGGCGAAAGGTATACCCCTTGACCTCTTTAATGTTCCACGAAGAAAGCTCACTCCAGACTTCATCTGGAAGCTTCGCATGACTGGGATACAAGGCAAAACCGCGTGCGAATAAAATATCTTCAGCATCAAGAAAGTTGCTCATGGCTACCATATATCCCCATTCATTAATAACCGGCCTCTTGATCCACCAGGGTCACCATGGGTTCCCCAAGTTTTAAGGCGTTATAATTATCGAGAAAGACATCTAACGCTTTTTCCAGATAGTGCGGCGTGGTGCCTGATACATGCGGCGTGATCAGCACATCTTCCCTTCTCCACAACGGCGATGCCGGCGGCAGCGGCTGCTGTTCGAACACATCAAGGGCCGCCCCCTTGAGAATGCCGACATCAAGTGACTTCAGCACCGCAGCGCCCTGCACCACTCCCCCGCGCGAGATATCGACAAGTACCGCGCCGGACTTGAGTCTGCCCAGAAGAGCCTCGTCGACCAGCCCACGGGTCTCCTCGGTGAGCGGCAGGCAGCACACCAGAAAATCCGTCCGAGCCAACTCACTTCCGATCTCAGCCAGGGGGACCACACGGTCTACCTGAGCTACCGGGCGCAGGTGTCTCAAGGTGCCCGCCACCTCCATATCGAAGGCCTTGGCACGCCGCACCAGGCACTGGCCGATATGCCCCAGGCCGAGCACGGTCAGCTGCTTGCCGGTGAGTTCATCAAGCCAGGCACGTTGCCATTCGCCGCGGCGTGCCTGATCGTGAAAATACCCAAACTGCTTGGTGAAGTAGAGCATGGCACCGATCGCGTATTCGCTCATCGGCGCACCATGCACGCCGCTGCTCTTCGTCATCAGCGGCCGAGCCTTGTCAAAATCCATGGCCCAGATCTTTTCGACCCCGGCAGAAAGGAAATGCATCCAGCGGTAACCGGCCAGACGAGCCAGCGCCTGCGGCAGCCAGGGCAAGGTAGGCGTGATGACCACATCGAATTCGCCACCGCCGGGCACTTCGTCGATGCTCCCGGCAAAGGTGATGCTGGCATCGGGGAGTTCTTTACCCAAATACACGCTTACCAGTGCCCTTTGCTGTTCCAGCACCTCGGCCTTCTGTAGAAACAAGATACGCCGTACGGGAAAGGGTTCGTATCGGATATTGGTCTCCGTCATGCACTATCTTCCTTGCGTCCCAGGCGGAAGGCACACTCTGACAACCGCAGCTGGTTGGCCAGCATCTCCTCGGGTGAAGCTCGCCGCCAAAGGGTTTCGGCCTCGCGCAGCCTGGCAAGCTCGGCGGGAAAGTCCAGATGTTCCATCAGCTCCCCGGAAGTGGCCGCCCCCAGGTGAAAGGCACGGGAGAGAATCACCCATTGGGATCCCAGACGAACGTGTTCCCCCAGCACGGTTTCCGCAGGTAGCTCGCCCTGGCCGACCCGGGCGATGCCCCCGACCCCCCAGCGGATACCAGCGGCGGCGAGCAACTCCGCCGCGGGTTCCAGCAATCGCCCGGCCATGGGTTCGAACAGGAAATCGAGCCCCATGCCCAGCGAAAGGTCGTTGAGCCCGATGTGAACTTCATCGTGGCCGGGTTGCAGCAGTGGTAGCCAATCAGGCAGGCGCACCAGGGCCTGTGGGGTTTCCGCAAGGAAGGTAACCGGCACGCGTCCTTCCACCAGTGACAGGAAACCTTGCACCTCGTGCCGAGTGGTGAACATCGGCAACATCAGCCGCTGCGCCCCGCAGTCCAGTACCGCATCGATCTCCTCACGACTCTGTGAGTTCAAGGGATTCAGGCGCACCATGAGTTCAGCCTGGCTAAGCACTCTGGCTACCGCGACGATCTCTTCCAAGGTATGGGCGGCCTTGTGGGTGTCCAGGTGCCCCTGACGCTCCGCCTTGCCAAGCACTTCCTGGTCGAGGAAGATGCGAGACACACCATGCTGCTCGATGAATCGCGCCACCTCGGGACTGGCGGTAATCATCATGAAATCGAGCTGGCTCATGACTGCCCCTCCTGAACCTTCTCGATCTCCGGCTCGTGGTCTGCCAGTGCAGCGATGACATCGTCATCAGCTGGCGGCCGACCTTCGAGACTATCGCGATAAGTACGCCAGTTGAGGCCTTCCCCACCATAGATGCCGCCGCCCAGCAGCACCACCTTGACGGTGGCGAGGATGATGCCCAGATCGTAGAAGAAGCTGCGCTTCTCGACATATTCAGCATCGAAGGCCAGCTGCTTCAACCACCCAAGGCTGCGCCGGCCACGCACCTGTGCCAGGCCGGTAAGCCCCGGGCGCACGGAAAAGCGCTTCATGTACCCGGGCGGCACCACCTCCTTCTGCTCCATCAATACCGGACGAGGTCCTACCACGCTCATGTCGCCCTTGAGAATATTGAGCAACTGCGGCAGCTCATCGAGACTGGAAGCGCGAATGACACGCCCGGCACGGGTGATCCGTGGATCATGCCCTTCACTCACCACAGGCTCACTGCTCTGGTCGATCTCGTTCGGGGCGCGATGCACCATGGTGCGGAACTTAAAGATCCGGAAGGGGCGGCCATCCAGGCCGGCGCGCTGCTGCATGAAGAACACCGGGCCACGGCTGTCGAGTTTGATCCAAAGTGCCACCGCCAGCAGCAGAGGGGACAATGCGAGCAGCGCTGTGGCACTGGAGACGATATCGAAGAGGCGTGTGACTAGATCCTTCATGTCAGCTCCATGGCGTCGAGAATTCCACGATTCACCTTGCGAACGTCATAATGGTGCTGAACCAGTTGCCATGAGGCGTCTCCCATGCGTTCCACTAGTTCGGGTTCTTCAAGGAAACGGCGCATGACATCGGCCAGGGGCAGGCTCTTGCGCGGAGTTACCAGAAAGCCGTTGACTCCATCCACTACGGTTTCCCGGCAACCGGGGGCGTCGCTGGTGATGATAGCGCGCCCCATGCTCATGGCTTCCAGCACCGAGCGCGGTGTCCCTTCGCGGTAGGAAGGCAGCACGAACACCGAGCACGCCTTGATCCAGGGTCGAACGTCACTGACCCCGCCGACAAACTCGACTACTCCCTCGGTCTTCCACTTATCCAGGTCTTTCGATGCACAGGCGTGTGGCAGGTTGGGATCATGGGGGCCTACAGCAACAATGCGCACCTCAGGGTAATCGCCCTTTAATTGACGGGCCGCCTCGCAGAACTCCGCCACACCCTTCTCGGTCAAGAGCCGGCCGATGAAGAGAAAGGTGATGCCCCCCTCCGGTAGCGGCTCGCGAGCGAAGCGTTGCATGTCTACCCCGGAGCCGTAGGTGCGCACCGCCTTACTGCAGTCTTTAAGCATGCCGCGATCGAGAAACTCTTGCAGATCATCCGGGTTTTGAAAGAAGACCTTGCGGTTAGCAGAAAGGCCACTGCGATAGAGAACGGCGATGATCTTCTGCAGCCGCCTGTTGCGCGCATTTTCGGTGGTAAAGACATGGCCCAGGCCAGTGATCATCGAATAGATGCGAGGCACACCAGCCAACTTCGCCGCCAGGCTGCCATAGACCACCGGCTTGATGGTATAGCAGAACACTACCCGGGGCCGCACCCGGCGCAGCAGTTTGCGCAGGACGAGCAGGTACTTCAGGTCGTGCATCGGATTGATGGCCGTGCGCCCCATTGTCACCGGGTAGATGGTAATTCCCAATTCCTCGACTTCCGGCAGGTAATCCGCCGTGGGCACGGCAGCCGCCACTTCCAGGCCGGCGGCACGCATATCGCGGATCAGATCGCCACGATTGGCGATCAGAGACCGGGCATTGCCTGCAAGAATCATAACATCCACGATATCACTTCCCTTTAAATCGTATTCTGAAACTGTTAAATGACGATGCGGCGAGAATCACGAACAAACCCAGCACCTTGGTCTTGTGCCGAATAGCCGTACCGATATTGGTGACTCCGATGGCAAATACGAAGGTAATCGCGCCAAAGATGAACAGCAAGGCCACACAATCGTCTCTCTCTTTCAATCGGTTCCATCCACGGTAGACCCGCCAGGCTAAAAACCAATAGAGTACGGAAGAAATCAAGCCAAAAATGTGGATGGGACTCCTGATATCCCAGGGGAAAGGCGAGAAATGAAAATAAACTATTCGCGAAGGTATCAGCCAAGGCTGCGTATAGGGGTTACCTTTAGCTACGAAACTGGGGTACGCAGAGCCACCCTCACCCTCACTGGAAAAACGCTCCTCGATGGACTCAGCAACGCCACCTTCTGACTCTGTACCGACTTCAATGCCTTTACCCAGGCTGATACCTCCGCCCATTGTCACCATCCCCAGGGAAAAGGCCAGCATGGCAATGGATAACAGCATCT
The DNA here is from genome assembly GCF_033549285.1 of Halomonas sp. Taxonomy (GTDB): domain Bacteria; phylum Pseudomonadota; class Gammaproteobacteria; order Pseudomonadales; family Halomonadaceae; genus Halomonas. The sequence continues at coordinate 2,045 of NZ_JAWSUJ010000036.1, read as the reverse complement.
TGAAGGCGTACAGGCGGCTGACGAGGCTGGGTCGATCCTTGAAGAGATTGCGATAGAGAAAATAAGCAAGATATGCCGCAACACCGACAAAGGCTGCTACCCAACCCGGGTGAAATAGAACGGCCACACCAAAGAGCAGTCCGCCCCACAATAGGCCAAGAACGGATTTACCCGACACCCAGCGAATATAGAAATAAAGGCCCATCATGAAGAACATGATGGAAACCTCTTCGCGCATGGCCAGTATGGAGTTGAACGCTCCGTAGGGATAAAGGGCCATGATCATGGCAGCCAGCACAGCAGTGCGCTTCCCCCATAGCTGATAACAGATAATTCCCGTTACAGCAACGACGACATGACCGAAGAAGAAGTTTGTAGCGAGTAGAAAGAGCGGGGACTCACCTACTATTTTTTGAAGAATTCCGCCTATCCAAGGATAGAATTTGGAACTGAACCAGGGTACTCGATCCAGCAACACAAGCCAGTCCAAGGATGCATATTCAGAAGAGATACGTATGAAGCGAGACGCGTCGGCATTAGCTCCCGGCGGACGAAAAACACGAGTGTAATCCAGAGCGAAAAGAAAGAACCTGAAACAGTAGGCGACCATAAGGGGCCAGAGAAGCCAGCGGTGACGATAGCCCATCCATAGGCAATAGACACCACTAAGCACAAACAGAACAAAGACGAATGAGATTTCAGGCATGGCGGGCCAACTGCCTTGTCAAATTAACATAGAGTTTGAGATGGCTATTTACCGCGTTATCGATCGTGTAGTACCCCCTATTTTTCAGAGCATTATTATGAAAAATAGAGCGAAGTTCGCCATCAACTATCAGTCGTTTAAGTTTTTCTGTGTAGTCCTCCAGTTCCACCTTGGCGACAAGCCCGTTTCCTACACGGCTCACAATCTCCGAGCAGCCTCCTACATCCGTCACCAGAACAGGCAACCCCGTGAGTGTTGCCTCGATCTGGACAATTGGAAGGCCTTCCCAGGCAGATGACATGACAAAAAGATCTGAATCGTGCAACAACTGCTTTATGTTATTACTATTACCGATAAAATTTACCTTTCTTTCGATTCCAAGTTCTCTCACCAGCCCCTTGAGATGATGAGCCTGTGACCCCTCTCCTGCAACCGTAAGCAATAAATCGAGATCAGGGAGTTTCGATATCGCATGAAGGAGTAGCTGGTGATTTTTCTGAAGCGAAAGCGTGCTAACACATATTAGTTTTAAAGGTACACCAGGGCTGCAGGTATTCTTGGGGATGACTCTCGATTCATCGACCCCATTGTCGATACGCACAACCTGTTTCCTTGTAACACCTTTCAAGAGCGCTTCGCAAGCAATACAGATACCGACATAGGCAGTGGTACGCAAATCAAGAAGCCGATAGAAATAAGGGGATGCTTTCAGTTTTATATTATGATGCGTATACACATGAGGAATTCTGAACTGAAAAAGGGAAAAAAGTGCTCCAAAATAAAGGTGGGAATGAATGACATCGGGTGAGAACTTGCGACATAAGCGGGCAAGGCCAAGAGCGCCCTTGACAGGATTTTTCCTGCTGGAGCTACCAAGGAAACCGTATTCAATACCACTTTTATCTAGCTCATCAAGAAAGCTTGCTTCGAATATGGCATCTCGACCTGATTCAACTGCTCGATCGAGAAATACGATAAAGACGTTATTACCCCGCGCGACCATCTCTTTCGAAAGATCCTTGACATATATCTCAGCACCCCCTGACGCGGCAGAAGATACAATATGCATGATATTCATAGAGCCCCAGGGAAAATTTTGAACTTGTGTCAGGCGAATGAACGCCAGTTTCGTTTTATAGTCTCGACGAGATCATGGATTGGCTGATAGCGATAGTCAGATTGAAAATTCGGAAAAAAGTACTCAATCTGACCAATCTCTTCACTCTCAGTTATCCTCACTATTGCAAATGCAACAGCGCCTGAGTAAGTATCCCCCGGCAAAGCCGGGGGCTTTATATTGTTAGCCCCTCAAAGGGGCAAGAATCTGAGCCGCCTGAAG
>NZ_JAWSUJ010000035.1:0-37755 GCF_033549285.1 Halomonas sp. | reverse complement strand
GGGGGAGGGTTGACGCCGGCCGCGCGGCCGGCGTCGTCGTGATGGCCAGGCGAGCCCCGGTCAGAAGGTCACCTGGTCGGCGAGTCCCTCCACGGTGGCTTCGCCGATGCCACTGACCCGCGTCAGCTCATCGGCGCTCGCGTAGGGGCCATTCGCCTCCCGGTCCTCGACGATGGCGGCCGCGCGCGTCTCGCCGATCCCGGGCAGTTCGGCCAGCAGCTCGGCATCGGCGCTGTTGACGTTGATCGGCTCCATCTCCTGGGCCAGCGCCAAGGGGGCAAGGCCCAGCAGCATGACCAGCAGCAGGCCGGGCAGTCGTCGCACGATAGCAATCTTCATGTTCACTCTCCTTGTTCCTGGATGGTCGCGGCCGGCACCGCGCAGTCCCGGCCTGCCCCTATCAAGCTAGTGGGTCCCTTGCGGAGCCCGTGTCATCGAATGTGGCTTCTTCATGTCAGCGATTGCCGAAGGCGACTCGGCGACTTCGCGGACATGCGTCGTAGGACGTGGCTGATATACTGGGCCGGTCCACCCATCCCGCCAGGAGCCTGCCCGTGCCCACCGCCTCCCCCCTGATCATCGCCCTCGACTATGCCTCCCTGGACGCCGCCCTGTGCATGGCCGATCGCCTCGATCCTTCACGCTGCCGGCTCAAGGTGGGCAAGGAGCTCTTCACCCGCAGCGGGCCCGAGGTGCTCGATGCCCTGCATGGCCGCGGCTTCGAGGTGTTCCTGGACCTCAAGTTCCACGACATCCCCAATACCGTGGCCGGGGCGATCCAGGCCGCCGCCGAACAGGGCGTGTGGATGGTCAACGTGCATGCCAGTGGTGGCCGCCGGATGATGGAGGCGGCCCGCGAGCGGCTGGACCGCCAGCGCCTGGAAACCCGGCTGATCGCGGTGACGGTGCTGACCAGCATGGAGGCCGCCGACCTGGCGGAGGTGGGCATCGAGGCGTCGCCTGCCGACCAGGTCGAGCGGCTGGCCGTGCTGGCCCGTGACAGCGGCATGGACGGGGTGGTCTGCTCGGCCCAGGAGACGTCGCGCCTGCACCAGCTGTGTGGCAGCGACTTCCTGAAGGTGACCCCGGGCATCCGTCCGAGCTTCGCCGTGGCGGGGGACCAGCGTCGGGTGATGACGCCTGCGGATGCCATGGCGGCTGGCAGCACCCATCTGGTGGTGGGGCGCCCGGTCACCCAGGCCGAAGAGCCGATGGCGGCGCTGGCCGCCATCGAGAGCGAGCTTTCCGGCGGCTGAGCCCGACTATTCGCCCCCGGTGCCGGTGATCGGCTTGGTGGTGCCCCAGTTGCGACAACGGGGGCACTGCCAGTGCAGCCGCTCGCCCGAGAAGCCGCAGCGCCGGCAGCGATGGCGGGGCAGGGCCTTGACCAGGGCATGGGTGTGGCGCTGCAGCAGCGCGAGGCGCTCGTCCTCCTGGCCGCTGGCGTTGTGCCGGTAGAGGGTCAGCAGGTAGTGCATCGCGTCCAGGCTCGGGGCATGGTCGAGCTGCTCGGTGACCAGCGCCAGGGCCTCCCGGTCATCGCCGTGGTGATGGCGCAGCGTCTCGGCCAGGCGGATGATCGCGCTGATAGAGGGCGCCTGCTCGAGAAGCTCCTGGAGGCAGCGGATCAGGCCTTCCTCGTCATCCAGCAGCCGATAGGCGCGGGCCAGGGGCTCGAGGATGGTGGGAGTGAAGGCCGGGTCCTGGTCGGGAATCCGCCTGAGCAGCCGGATGGAGGTCTTGTACTGTCCGGTATCGTGCTCCATGGCGGCCAGCAGCAGGTTGGCGCGCACGCAGTGCGGGTCGGTGGACAGGGCCTGGCGCAGGTGTCGCCTGGCCAGCACGGGGCTGGCCGAATGGCGCTCCTGCTCGGCCAGCTCGCAGAGCCAGTGCGACGCCGCGCGGCGGATCTCCTCGTGCTGGCGGACCAGTCTCGGCAGGGCGACATCCAGCGCCGCCTGCCACTCCCCCTCCCGCTCCAGCAGGTCGGCCAACAGCCGCCGCGCCGTGCCGCGCAACTCGTCGTCCTGGCTGTCGCGTACCAGTCCCTGCAGCAGGCGCTCGGCGCGGTCGAGCAGCCCCAGGGCGAGGAAGTCACGGGAGAGCTCGAGCTGAACCCTGTCGCTCTGCCCGGCGGTCAGCGTCGGGCGGGCGAGCAGGTTCTGGTGGATCTTCAGGGCACGGTCGGCCTCGCCCCGGGTGCGGAAGAGGTTGCCCAGCGCCAGGTGCGTCTCGATGGTGTCGCTGTTGACCTCCAGCGCGCCGATGAAGGTCTCGATGGCCCGGTCCTGCTGGTCATTGAGCAGGTAGTTGAGGCCGACGAAATAGTCTCGCGCCAGCGCCGGCGGCTGCGCGCTCCTGCCGGTGTCCTGGCGCTCCCGGCGGCCCAGCCACCAGCCGATGGCGACGGCCACCACCAGCAGGGCCAGCAGGAAGACATCGGGCATTCTAGGGGAGTTCCTTCATCTCCTGGACGCGCAGGCGGTCGAGCTCCTTGCGCTGCTGCTGGTTGTGCCGCTGGGCGCGGGTCAGCAGGGTGCGCAGGCGAAGGTAGACGCCGCTCATGGCGAGCATGCCCAGCAGCACGCCCACGGCCAGGGAGGCCAGCAGCCAGACGGAGAGCGAGGCTGCAGGCAGCTCGATCCAGATCAGGTTGAGGGGCAGGGCCTGCTGGTTGTTGACGGCAAAGAGGATGCCGATCAGCAGCACCGCCAGCAGGATGATGGCCAGGATCAGGCCTTTGAGCCAACGCATGTGCTTGTTCCCATGTCGGTTGAAGGAGAGACGGCGGTCGCGGGGCGCCGCTCAGTAGCCGAGCGCGCGGCTGGCATCCACCTGTTCGCGCAGCTCCTTGCCGGGCTTGAAGTGTGGCACGAACTTGCCGTCGAGTGCGACAGGTTCCCCGGTCTTGGGATTGCGACCCACCCGGGGCTCGCGATAGTGCAGGGAGAAGCTGCCGAAGCCGCGGATCTCCACGCGTCCCCCCTCGGCCAGGGTGTCGGTGATGTCGTCGAGGATCAGGCGCACCGCCGCCTCGACCTCCTTGACCGACAGCTCCGGCTGTCGCATGGCGATCTGTTCGATCAGTTCGGACTTGGTCATCGGCTCTACTCCGTGCGGTCCTGCCTGGGTCGACGCGATCCCGGCGTTGTTGTTTTTCCAAAGCATACTGTGCAAGTCTCGAGAAAACAACGCACTACGACCTTTTCTCGAGGCGGCGGGGTGCGCGGGGGCGGCGGGCTGCCGCCGGGGCGGGGCTCGGGTATACTGGCGGCACACCCATCCGACCCAACGAGGCCCACCTTGAACGACGATTCGTCCCCGGAAGCGACCCTCCGCAAGCGCCTCTACTGGCATTCGCGTCGCGGCATGTGGGAGCTGGACCTGCTGCTGATCCCCTTCCTCGAGCAGTGCTATGGCGACCTGGGCGAGGCCGACCAGGCGGCCTTCCGGTCGCTGATCGAGGAGGAGGACCAGGACCTGTTCGCCTGGCTGATGCGTCGCGAGTGGCCCGAGGACCCGGCACGGCGGCGCATCGTGAAGATGATCGTCGAGCATGCCGAGACCACCGACAACGATCGCTATCGCAACCTCTAGGCTGTCGCTGGCGGCCCATGGGCTCTGCGCCGCAGCGGTTGCCGGCCTGGTGGCGGTGGTAGCCCCACCCTGGGCCGGCATGCTCGCGGCGGTGGTGCTGGGCGGGGTGCTGGTGACGCTGGCCCGCCAGCGCCCGGGTGGCGAATTGCGTGGCACGCCGAAGGCGGCGGGTGGCGTGGAGTGGTCCTGGCGCGACACTGCCGCCCAGGCCTGGCGCCCGGTGAACGTGCGCTGCGACTACCTCGGTCCCTGGCTGATCGGGCTCAGGGTCGAGGGGCGTCGCCTCTGGCTGTGGCCCGACAGTAGTGACGCGGCGTCGCTGCGTCGCCTGCGCCGAGAGCTGCTGCCGCTGCCCTGAAGGCCCCCGTTACCTCTGGGGGCAGGGGGTCAGATCGCGTCGAGGGCTTGCAGGCGGATACGCGAGGGACGTGGCGTTGCGTCGCCGTGGACCGGGCAGTCCGGGTTGAAGTGCAGGCCGCGGGACTCGCGCCGTGCCCGGGCGCAGGCCACGGTGAGGCGCGCCAGGCGCAGCGCATGCCAGAGGTTCGCCAGGGGAATCGTGGGTGCGGCGTCCGCCATGCGGGGGGCGAGGCGGCGCTGCAACAGCGCGAGGCCCTGGGCGGCCTCGTCCAGTCCTAGGTCCGTGCGCACGATGGCCACGCGGGCACTCATCAGCTGGCGCATCGCGTCACGGATCTCCCCGATTTCATCCAGGGCGACCGGCTGCCGGCCCCAGCGTGCCGGGGCCAGCTCGCCAGTCGGCAAGGGGGCGACGGCGCGCAGCCGTTGCGCACAGCTGCGGGCATAGACCAGGCACTCCAGCAGGGAGTTGCTGGCCATGCGGTTGGCCCCGTGCAGACCGGTGCAGGCCACCTCGCCGATGGCGTGCAACCGCGGGACCGTGGTGGTGCCCCCGAGATCGGTGGTGATCCCCCCGCAGCTGTAGTGCGCGGCCGGCACCACCGGGATCGGCTGGTGCACGATGTCCAGCCCGCGACGGGCGCAGTGGGCATGGATGGTCGGGAAGTGGTGGCGGATGGCGGCCTCGCCGAGGTGGCGGATGTCCAGGTAGACATGGTCGGTGCCGGTGCGCTGCATCTGGGCGTCGATGGCCCGGGCGACGATGTCGCGGGGTGCCAGCTCGGCCCGGGGGTCCACCGCCGGCATGAAGCGCTCGCCCGCGGCGTTGATCAGAAGCCCGCCCTCGCCGCGCACCGCCTCGCTGATCAGGAAGGCGGGGCCCTCGGGGTCGTAGAGGCAGGTGGGGTGGAACTGCTGGAACTCCAGGTTCATCAGTTCGGCACCGAGTTCGGCGGCCATCATCATGCCCTCGCCGCTGGCCGGCTGGGGACTGGTGGTATGGCGATAGAGTCCGCTGGCCCCGCCGGTGGCGAGCACGGTGTCCTCGGCCAGCAGTTCATGCAGCAGGCCAACCGCATCCAGGCAGCGAGCCCCACGACAGTGGCCCTCGACGTCGCCGATCAGGCCGATGGCAGTGAGGTCGCCGAGAAGCTCGATGTTCGGGTGGGCCTCCACGTGCCGCCTGAGGGTCTCGACCACGGCACGACCGGTGGCGTCGTCGGCGTGGATGATCCGCCGCGCGCCATGGCCGCCCTCGCGGGTGAGGTGGTAGGGGTAGCCGGCATCGGCGCTCGCGTCCGGCGTGAAGGGGACGCCCAGTGACAGCAGCCACTCGATGGCTGACGGCCCCTGCTCGACGGTGAAGCGCACCGCCCCCTCGTCGCATAGGCCGTCGCCCGCCACCAGGGTGTCCGCCACATGGGCCTCGATATCGTCCTGGGGGGAGAGCACCGCGGCGATGCCGCCCTGGGCCCAGCGGCTGGCACCCTGGTCGTCGCTGGCCGGGCGCAGCAGCGTGACCCGGCGATGATCGGCCACCTCCAGCGCCAGCACCAGACCGGCGACCCCGCCGCCGATGACCAGCACCTCATGCTTGCCGTCTGTCATCTGCCTTTCCTTCTTGCGTGGTGGCTCGCGCGATCGCCGAGGCGCCTTCGGTGAGCCCGTGGTGGGGTGCCCGGCGACGCAGCCGCCGGCTGGGCAGTCGCTCGAGGCCGCCCAGACGCTGGGAGAGGTCGGCGGTCAGGCGCGCCAGCTCGCGATTGAGCCACAGGTAGCCACTGGGGCTGAAGAGCATGCGGCCATCGGCGGACCGGGCATTGCCGGCCAGCTCGGCGTGACGCTGCAGCTCGAAGGGGGTGATGGTCACGTCGACCGGCTGACCGGTGCGTACCTGGAAGGCGAGGGTGCCGATGCCGCGGGCCAGGGTGTGCTGCTCCTCGCGGAGTCCGGCCATGGCATCGATGTGCTCGTGACCATCGCGACTGCTCCAGTGTGTCTCGAGCAGCAGCTCGATGGTGGAGAGCATGCGCCGCTGCAGCGAGATCAGGTCGTCCAGCTCGTGGCGGGTCAGCCGTCGCTCGCGATGGATGGCATCCACCAGGCCGCGCTGCTTGACCAGCAGGCTGCTGGTCGCCTTGAGCATCTCGCGGGTATCGATGTCGGGGGCCGCCGTGGCCGAGGTATGAGCATGGTAGAGGCGGCCCATGCGGTCCAGGTTGTCGGCCAGCATGAAGCGCATCATGTCGGTGGCCTTCTGCGGCAGCACCAGCACCGTGACGGCGATGCCCACCAGGGTGCCGAGCAGGACGTCGAAGGCGCGCCACAGGGCGATGTCGAGTTCCTGGGTGCCGTCGCCGACCACCAGCAGCAGGCTGATGGCGAACATCAGGCCGCTGTAGCCGTGGCGGTTGCTGAAGGTCAGCCAGGTGGCGACGGCGATGCCGGCGAGGCTGGCGAGGGGAACGAGCGGCGGCCAGGGCAGCGGCAGCAGGATCAGCAGCAGGCCCCAGCCGGCACCCAGCAGGGTGCCCAGCAGGCGCTGGCGCCCCTTGTCCAGCACGCCGCCGATGTGCGGGAGGTTGCCCATCACCATGATGGTGCTGACCAGTGCCCAGCCGCTGTGCTGGATGGCGAAGAGCTCGATGATGGCGAAGGTGAGGCACAGGGCCAGCACGATGCGCAGCACATGCAGCTTGCGCCGATGCTGATAATTGAAGTAGGGGTCGCGCAGGCGCGGCAGGATCATGTCATGGCGTCCCGTTGGAGGGTCGCGCCCGACGCTTGCCGGAAGGGTGCAGGAAAGCTGGTGCCCGGAGCCGGGCTCGAACCGGCACGGTGTTGCCACCGAGGGATTTTAAGTCCCTTGCGTCTACCAATTTCGCCATCCGGGCGGCACGGTTCCGAGCGGGCAGCTAGGGGAATGATGGAGGCTGGAGTCGGAATCGAACCGGCGTACACGGAGTTGCAGTCCGCTGCATAACCACTCTGCCATCCAGCCTCATGAGTCATGCCATTCGTGGGGAATGGAGCGGGAAACGAGATTCGAACTCGCGACCCTCGCCTTGGCAAGGCGATGCTCTACCACTGAGCTATTCCCGCCTGACTCGAGAGCGAATTATACGGATAAGTCGGTGACTGTCAAACACTTTTCGCCAACCTTCAGCGCATCGAACTACTCAGGTGCGGCCAGGCCGCCTTGAGGTAGAGGAACATCGACCAGAGGGTCAGCAGGGCTGCCACGTAGAGGGTTGCCACGCCCAGCAGAGCCACGGGGGTGCCGGGGGCGAAGGCCAGCAGTACCAGCAGGGCGACCATCTGCAGGGTGGTCTTGACCTTGCCAATCCACGAGACGGCTACCTGGCCGCGCTTGCCCATCTCGGCCATCCACTCGCGCAGGGCCGAGATGACGATCTCGCGGCCGATGATCACCAGCGCCGGCAGGGTCAGCCAGATGGCCTCGTAGCGCTCGATCAGCAGGGCCAGGGCCACGGCCACCATCAGCTTGTCGGCCACCGGGTCGAGGAAGGCGCCGAAGGGCGTGGACTGGTCCCAGCGCCGCGCCAGGTAGCCGTCGAGCCAGTCGGTCACCGCGGCCAGCGCGAACAGGGCGGCGGCCAGTGGCATGCTCCAGGTGAAGGGCAGGTAGAACAGCACCACCAGCAGCGGGATGAAGAGGATTCTGGCCAGGGTGAGCAGGTTGGGGATATTCATCGGGAGGTGCGGTCCTTGCCATGAGAGATACCGGAAACCCCCTCATTCTATCCGTCGGGGCCTGACTCATCCATGCAGGGCGCGATGAATCGTCTCGGCCAGGGTGGCACTGATGCCGGGGACCCGGGCCAGCTCTTCGCGACTCGCCTGCCTGACCCCCTGCAGGCCGCCGAAGAAGCGCAGCAGCTCACGCCGGCGACGCGGCCCCACCCCCGGGATGTCCTGCAGGGTGGAGGTGCGCCGCGTCTTGTCGCGGCGTGCCCGGTGACCGGCGATGGCGAAGCGGTGGGACTCGTCGCGGATGTGCTGGATCAGGTGCAGGGCCGGGGAGGCGCCGTCGAGGTCCAGGCTGCGGTCGACGGTCTCGACGAACAGCGTCTCGAGCCCCGCCTTGCGCGTGGTGCCCTTGGCCACGCCGAGCAGGGTGACGCCGCTGACGCCCAGTTCGGCGAACACCTCCCGAGCCATGTTCAGCTGCCCCTTGCCGCCGTCGACGACCAGGATGTCGGGGCGTTCGCCCTCGCCGTCGGCAAGGCGCTTGAAGCGGCGGGTCAGTGCCTGGCGCATGGCGGCATAGTCATCCCCGGCGGCCACGCCCTCGATGTTGAAGCGGCGGTAGTCGGACTTGCGCGGCCCGTTCTCGTCGAACACCACGCAGGAGGCCACGGTGGCCTCGCCATGGCTGTGGCTGATGTCGAAGCACTCCAGACGGCGTGGGGTGTCCTCGAGTTCCAGGGCCTCGCGCAGGGCCGCGAAGCGTTTCGAGAGCTGGGTCTGGCTGGCCAGCTGACTGGCCAGCTGCTGTTCGGCATTGGTGCGGGCAAGCTCCCGCCACTGGGCGCGATGGCCGCGGACCTGGTCGGTCAGGCGAATGCGCTTGCCGGCGCGCTCGCCCAGCGCTCGGGCGATCAGGTCGGCGTCCGGCACCGGGTGGCTGGTGATCACCTCCGCCGGGATCTCCCGGGCCTGGCCCAGGTAGAACTGGCTGATGAAGTCGCCGAGCAGCGCCTCGGGGCCCAGGTCGAGCCCGTTGGCCGGGGCATGGTGCCGGGCCCCCAGCAGGCGGCCCTGGCGCACCGTGAGCACCGAGATGCACAGCGCCCCGGGGCGGCTGGCCAGGGCGAAGACGTCGGCGTCGCCGCCGCCAGTGTCGACGAACTGGCGCTGCTGCATCTGGCGCAGGTGCTGGACCTGGTCGCGCAGCCGGGCGGCCTCCTCGAAGTCGAGGCGGGCGCTGGCGGTCTCCATGGCCTCGCTCAGCTCGCGGGTCACCGCCTCGCTCTTGCCCTCGAGACACATCACCGCATGCTCGAGGTCGCGCCGGTAGTCCGCCTCGCTGATAAGGCCCACGCAGGGGGCGCTGCAGCGCTGGATCTGGTACTGCAGGCAGGGGCGGGTGCGGTGGGCGAAGACGCTGTCCTCGCAGTTGCGGATGCGGAAGATCTTCTGCATTAGCGACAGGCTCTCGCGCACGGCGCCGCTGCTGGGGTAGGGGCCCAGGTAGCGGCCATCGTTATGGCGCACCCGGGCGCGCTTGTACTCCAGGGCGGGGAAGGGGTGGCGGTCGCTGACGAAGACGAAGGGGTAGGACTTGTCGTCGCGCAGCAGGATGTTGTAGGGCGGGCGCAGTTCCTTGATCAGCGTCTGCTCGAGCAGCAGGGCCTCGGTTTCGCTGTTGGTCACCGTCACCTGGATGTCGGCGATGCGCCCGACCAGGGCCTGGGTCTTGGTGTTGAGCGCACCGCGGAAGTAGCTCGCCAGGCGCGCCTTGAGGCGACGCGCCTTGCCGACATAGAGGGTCTCGCCGTGCTCGTCGAGCATGCGGTAGACCCCCGGGGATTCGCTGACGCTGCCGAGGAAGTCGCGGGAATCGAAGCTCATGGAAACGGCGTGCCGTGAACGGGAAGCGGAGGCCCCATTCTACCAGATCGGGAGGCCCGGCAAGGCGCTCACTCGGCGTCGCTGAAGCCGTCGACCAGGCCGTGGCGCAGCCCGAGGTGGGTCAGCTCCACATCGGAGGTCACGCCGAGCTTCTCGAAGATTCGGTAGCGGTAGGTGTTGACGGTCTTGGGGCTCAAGAACATGCGGTCGGCGATGTCGGCGACGCGCTGGCAGTTGACGACCATCATCGCCACCTGGAGCTCGCGCTGGGAGAGCTGGTCGAAGGGGTTGTCCGGCGCATCGATGCGAGACAGCACCAGGCGCTGGGCGATCTCGGGGCTGACATAGCGCTTGCCGCCGAACACGCAGTGGATCGCCTCGACCATCTCGTCGTGCTGGCAGCCCTTGCTGATGAAGCCGTGGGCCCCGGCCTCGAGCAGGCGCTGGGCGAAGGTCTCCTCGATGAAGGCGGTCAGCACCAGGATGCGGATGTCGCTGGCGAAGCGGTTGATCTTGCGGGTGGCCTCCAGGCCGCCGATCCCGGGCATGCGGATATCCATCAGCACGATGTCCGGTTCGAGCTTGCGCGCCTTGGTGATGGCTTCCTCGCCATCGGCGGCCTCACCGACCACGCGGATCCCGCGCTCGGCATTCAGCAGGTGGGCGATGCTGGTCCGTACCAGGTGATGGTCATCGGCGACGAGAACCCTGATCAACGCTGACGCTCCTGAAAACGAGGTGGGTGAGTGTCGTCCCGAGACGGGGCCTGGCTAGGAAATGCCAACATGTCGGCCGGCTCGGTATCAGTCCCGCTAGGGTGGCACATCCCGTCCCTAAGGGGAATTGGCACAAGGCAGAAGAGTGAAATTGCCCTCATGGGGTTGACGCACCCGGAGGGGCTGCGTACTATTCGCCTCGTTCTCGCAAGGCGGGAACGATGTGGGGCCTTAGCTCAGCTGGGAGAGCGCAACACTGGCAGTGTTGAGGTCAGCGGTTCGATCCCGCTAGGCTCCACCAACCTCCTTCATGAAAACGCCGCCCGAAGCCCTGCTTCAGGCGGCGTTTTCGTTGGTGCGTGCCCCTTTGCCCCCCTGATGGTGCCTTGCGCCTGAGCGGGCCAGCTTCCCGTGGCTGCCACATCCTTCGTTACGAATGACGGCCAGTGCAGTACCCTGTAGCGGGACCGGTCATCAGGGAGAGGCCATCGTGGGGTTTCGCTTCCAGCGTCGCATTCGTCTCGCACCCGGTGCGCGACTCCTTACCTGCAGGCTGCGGCCCGGTCTCTCGGTCGGCCCGCCCGGTATCCATCTGTCCCTGGCAACCGGTGAAGGCGGCGAGGGCCTGCGGGTGTACCTCGACATCGCCGCCAGCGGGGAGATTCGCTACCGGCATCCCGATGGGCGCCGCCTTCCCGATGCCGAGGCCCGGGCGCTGCGCCGCCAGGGCGAGGCGGCGATACGCACGGCACTCGAGAGCCACTGCGCGCAGCTCAACGCTGCCCTCGACCGACTCGAGCGCCTGCACGAGCAGACGCCGCCCCCGGGGGCCACCGGCTATCAGCCGCGCAGCTACCCGGAGCCTCCTCCTGCGCCGGTGACCCTTGAGCGTCCCGACTGGCGGCATGCCCTCCTGCCGGGAGCCCGGGCACGGCTCGAGCGGGAGAACGCGCGTCGCAAGGCGTCGCACGCCGAGGCCTATCGTGCCTGGGAGTGGGAGAAGGCCCAGTTCGATGCCCGCGAGTTCGAGCGTCAGCAGCGCGAGGAGGTGGCGGCCTGGAACGACCCCGAGGCCATGCAGCAGACGTTGGCCGAGCGACTGGACGAGCTCGGCTGGCCGCGTGAGACGCTGGTCGACTTCGAGCTGAGTGACGACGGCCGCACCATCGCCCTGGACATCGACCTGCCGGGCGAGGAGGAGATGCCCGACCGCTACTGGACCATGCCCGCCAAGCGCCTCAAGCTCTCGCCGCGCAAGCTCGGCGCCACGCGACAGCGCGAGCTCTATCGGCGCCATGTGCATGGCGTGGCCTTCCGCGTGCTGGGCACGGTCTTCGCCCGCCTCCCGGGCATCGAGCACGTGCTGGTCTCCGGCCATTGCCGGGTCGAGCCCCTGGAGGGCGGCGAGTGCCAGGCCCGCTACCTCTTCAGCGCCAAGGTCTCCCGCGAGGCGTGGGAAGGCGTCGACTTCGACCGGCTGGCGGGACTCGACCCGGTCGATGTCCTGGCGGCCTTCCCCCTGCGGCGCGATATGCCCAGGACCGACACCTTCCGCGACATCACCCCCTTCGAGCTGGACTGGCGCCGGCGCTGATGCCGGGCGCCTCGCCGGCACTCGGGGCCCCTCGGGCATGGCGCCATGCGGGGCGAAGCCTGCTAGCTTGAGCTCAGGAACGACGCGATGGGGAGAGCGGCGATGGGCGATGTCTTCGAGCTGGCTGACGACCTGGGACCCGAGAAGGTCCTCCACCTTAATGACCCGGCCACGGGGCTCCGGGCCATCCTGGTGGTCGACAACGTGGCGGCCGGGCCGGCCATCGGCGGTACGCGCATGGCGCCGGACGTGAGCCTGGCGGAGTGCGCGCGACTGGCCCGCGCGATGACACTGAAGAATGCGGCCGCCGGCCTGCCCCATGGCGGGGCCAAGGCGGTAATCTTCGCCGATCCCGGTATGCCGGCTGCCGACAAGGAGCGGCTGGTGCGCGCCTATGCGTATGCGCTGAAGGACGTGCAGGACTACATCGTCGGCCCGGACATGGGGACCGACGAGACCGCCATGGCCTGGGTGCACGACGTCATCGGCCGCTCGGTGGGGTTGCCGCGGGAGATCGGCGGCATCCCCCTGGACGAGATCGGCGCCACGGGGTTCGGCCTGGCCGTCGCCCTCGAGGCGGCCGAGCCCTTTTCGCCCCTCCCGCTCGCCGGGGCGCGGGTCGCCATCCAGGGCTTCGGGGCGGTCGGCATGAACGCCGCGCGCTTTCTCGTCGAGCGCGGGGCGCGGCTGGTGGCGGCATCGGATTCCGCGGGCAGCCTGGCACGAGCCGAGGGCCTCGATGTCCCGGCGCTGGTCGACTGGAAGCGCCAGGGCGGTCGCCTGGCAAAGTTCCCCGGCGGGGAGGCTGGGCCGCGGGAGGCGATCATCGACGCCGAGTGCGACATCTGGATTCCGGCGGCGCGTCCCGACGTCATCCACGAGGGCAACGTGGACCGGCTGCGGGCCCGGGTGGTGGCACAGGGAGCCAACATCCCGGTCACCGAGGCGGCGGAGCGCCGTCTCGCCGAGCGCGGGGTGCTGGTGCTGCCGGACTTCATCGTCAACGCCGGCGGAGTGATCTGCGCGGCCGTCGAGCACCGTGGCGGCAGTCAGGGCCAGGCCCTCGAGAGCATCGCGGAGAAGATCCGCGCCAACGTCACCGAGGTGCTGCAGCGCGCCGAGGCCGCCGGAGGGCTTCCCCGTCAGGTGGCCGTCGAGATGGCCCGGGAACGCGTGGTCACCGCCATGCGCTTTCGTCAGACCTGGTGACCGGGGCGCGGTTTTCCCGCCGCCCTCCGGGCGGCACTCAGTCGGACGCGACCTGGCCGGCGCTGAGGATATGGTGCAGGCCGGCGCACGTCACCAGGGGGTCGTCGCAGTTGACCACGATGTCGGAGCGGGCCAGTACGTAGCTCTTGCCAGTGATGGTGTTCTCCACGACCGTGTGGGTCCCTTCCTGTCGCGTGCCGGTGAACTCGCCGATGAAGCCGGTCTCGCGCAGCGAGACGGTTTCCAGCTTGTCGCCGGGCTCGATGGTGCCCTCGTGGCGCATCAGGGCCAGGCGCGCCGAGGTGCCGGTGCCGGTGGTGCTGCGGCAGATCACGCCCGGGTGCACATAGGTGGCCGAGCGCGAGCGGTAGAAGTCGTCGGCGACCTGCTCCACCGGTCCCATGAAGTGCAGGAAGGGCAGCGGGCCCACGTCGCCCAGGGTGTAGTGGGAGAAGCCGCGCTCGGCCTGGATCGCCTCGACGATGCGGTGGGCGCAGTCAGCGAGTTCCCGCTCCTCGTCGCGGTTGAGGTGGAAGCCCAGCTCGGTTGCGTCCACCAGGGCGTAGAAGCCGCCGCTGTAGGCGACGCTGTAGGTGACGTCGCCGAGGCCGGGCACATGGATCGAGGCGCGGTAGGTGTCGATATAGCTGGGCAGGCCCCCGCAGGTGATCGACTCCACCACGCCGTTCTCGACCAGGGCCTCGATCTGCACCAGTCCCGCCGGCGATTCCAGCTTGAAGCGCTGGCGTCCCTCCTGCTTGGGCACCAGGCCGCTCTCCAGCACCGCCGTGGCGGTGCAGATGGTGTTGGAGCCGGAGTAGATGGGGTAGCCCATCACCTCCATGATGATGTAGCCCACTTCGGCGGCCGGGTCGGTAGCGGGCACGAGCAGGTCCACCGACATCTCGGGAATGCCGTAGGGCTCCTCCAGCAGCAGCCTGCGCAGGCCATCGCCGTCGTCGCGCAGGTAGTGCATCTGGTCACGCACCGTGGCGCCGGGGAGGGGCTCGATGCCGCCGACCACGATGCGGCTGACATCGCCGCCGGCATGGGTGTCGATCAGTTGCAGGGTCAGTTCCTGGCTCATGAGTGTCCCTCGAGGGCGAAGGGCGCGCCATGCTCGTCCCACTGGCCGTCGGGGACGATCACCATCTTGCCCAGGAAGTTGCTGCCGCGGCTGACGAAGTAGCGCTCGGCGGCGTGCAGGTCGGAGAGCCTGAAGGCGGCGTGCAGGACCGGCTTGAGCTCGCCGGAGCGGATCCAGGCGATCAGCTGTTCGGCTTCCTCGCGGGTGCCGTGGGAGACGCCGAAGATCTGCACCTGGTAGAGGTAGATGCGCGTCCACAGGATCTCCGAGATGTTGCCGCCGCTGGCGCCGGCGATGGAGAGCCGCGGGTAGGTGCTGCGCGCCTTCATGTCCTGGATCATGGTGTCGATGAAGCGGTCGGTCATCTCGCCGCCGACCAGGTCCATCACCGCGTCGATGGGCGCGCCCCCGGTGGCCTCGAGCACCCGCCCGGCGAAGCCCTCGAGGTCGCCGCGGTCGATTACCGCCTCGGCGCCTAGTGCCTTCAGCGCCGGCGCCTTCTCCTGCTGGCTCACCGCGTAGGGCACGGCGCCGACGATACGGCAGAGCTGGATCAGCGCGGTGCCGACCCCGCCGCTGGCACCGCTGACGAGAATCCGTTCACCCGCGCTGACGCGGGCGGACGTCATCATATGGTAGGCGGTCTGGTAGGAGCACATGCCCAGGGCGGCGAGCTCGGCGTCGCGCAGTTCCGGGTTGGGCACATGGTGGAACTGGTCCGAGGGCACCGCGACATACTCGGCGAAGCCGCCGTCGGCGCCGTGGCCGTAGTAGTCCGGGGTCAGGTTGATGTCGCGCCGGGCATCCGGGTAGAGGTTGAAGTCGAGCAGGCCGCGCTCGCCGATCCGCGAGGCATCGACCCCATCGCCTACCGCCACCACGCGCCCGGCGATGTCGGCACCCTGGATGCGCGGGAAGGTCAGGGTCGGCTCGCCGCCCATGGCAAAGGAGGTCACCTCGCCCTTCTTCACCGGGTAGAGCCCCTCGCGGGCCTTGCGGTCGGTGTTGTTCTTGGCGGTGGCCGTGACCTTCACCAGCACCTCGCCGGGCCCCGGCCCCGGAGTCGGCACGTCGTCGTGGTAGACCAGCCTGTCGACGTCACCATGCCCGGTCAGCAGCATGGCGGCCATGGTATCGGGAAGGGTCTCGCTGCTCACTGGGTGCCTCCTCTCGTCTGGGGGAATCGACTCGGGCAGACGATAGCAGACTTCCCCGTCCCGACGTCATCCCCCAGGCGGCGCGTGCGGAGGGAAGGAGCGCCAAGTCAGCCGCCGTCGCGATGCCAGAAGGGCTGTCCCACCGTCGGCGTGCTGGGACTGGCGGTCTGGCGCTGCTGCATCAGCCCGGCCAGGTAGGCCTTGCGGCCGGCGCGGATGGCCTCGGCGAAGGCCTCGGCCATCAGCGGCGGGCGATGGGCACGCGCCACGGCGGTATTGAGCAGCACACCGTCGAAGCCCATCTCCATGGCCTCGGCGGCCTGGGACGGGGCGCCCAGGCCGGCATCGATGATCAGCGGCACGTCGAGGCGCCGGCGCAGGGTCTCTAGGGCATAGCGGTTCATCAGTCCGCGGCCGGTGCCGATGGGCGAGCCCCAGGGCATCAGCGCCTGGCAGCCGGCATCGCGCAGGCGCTGGCAGAGCACCAGGTCGTCGGTGCAGTAGGGCAGTACCTTGAAGCCCTGGTCGACCAGCTCCCGGGCGGCCTCCAGCAGGCCGAAGGGGTCCGGCTGCAGGTTGTAGTCGTCGCCGATCACCTCGAGCTTTATCCAGGGCGTGTCGAAGAGCTCGCGGGACATCTGCGCCAGGGTGACCGCCTCCCGGGCCGAGCGGCAGCCGGCGGTGTTGGGCAGCAGCCGGCAGCCGCTGTCGCGCAGGATCTGCCAGAAGGCCTCGCCGTCGCCGCCGGCGGGGTTCTGGCGGCGCAGGCCCAGGGTGACCATCTCGCAGCCGGCGGCCCGAATGGCCTCCTGCATCACCGTGGGCGAGGGGTAGAGGGCGGTGCCGAGCAGGAAGCGGCTGGTGAAGGTCTCGTCATACAGCGTCAGGGTATCGTCGTGCTGCGCGTTCATCAGCCACCTCCCACCGGGGCCACGATATCGATGCGGTCGTCCTCCTGCAGGACCCGTCCGGCGTAGGCGGAGCGGGGCACGAACTCGCCGTTGACCGCCACGGCGACACGACGGTCGGCGTAGTGCCACGACTGCAATGCCTCGGCGAGCGGTGTGCCGGCGGGAAGGCGAGTGGTCTCGTCGTTGAGACGCAGGGTGATCTCGTTCATGCAGCGTCCTCCTGCGGCGGGCGAGCCGCCAGAATGTCGGCGAAGGGCCGGTCACCGTGGCCGCGGATCCCGGCCAGCAGGTGGCAGACCACGGCCGGAGCGAGCAGGTAGCCGTGCCGGAACAGCCCGTTGGCGGTGACCAGCCCTTCCTGGTGAGTGACATGGGGCAGGTTGTCGAGGAAGGCGGGGCGCAGGTTGACGCCCTGCTCCAGGATGCGCGCCTCGGCGAAGGCCGGTGACAGGGTGTAGAGGGCGCTGCCCAGTTCCAGCGAGGACTGCAGCGACATGGGGGAGCGGTCCTCGCTCTCGATCTGGGTGGCGCCGATGACGAAGCGACCCTGCGGCTTGGGGACCACATAGAGCTGGTAGCGAGGGTGCATCAGCCTAACCGGACGCGAGAGCCGGATCTCGGCGGTCTGCACGTGCAGGGTCTCGCCACGTACGCCCCGCAGGGTGGGGTGGCGTGGTCGGGCGCCGGTGCCGCGACAGTCGATGACCAGGTCGAAGCGCCGGCGACCGGCGGCGGTGGCGACCTCGCCGGGGAAGGTCTCCACCGGGCAGTGGGCATGGCACTCCCCGCCCAGGGCGCGAATCTCGTCGAGCAGCCGGGTGAGCAGTGCCCGGTTGTCCAGGTGGGCCTCGTCCGGCAGGTAGAGGCCCTGCTGGAAATCGAGGGCCAGGTCGGGCTCCAGCCGGTGGATCTCCCGGGCGTCGAGGGGTTGGCAAGGGGCGTCGCCGCCCAGCGCGTGGTCGAGGTCGCGGCGGAACTGGGTGAGCTCGCCCAGGTCCTGGGGGTGCGCCACCATCAGGCTGCCGTGCTGATGCCACAGCGACGCGGCGTCGAGGGCCTCGAGCCACCGCGGCCACTGGGTCAGGGCGAAGCGCCCCATGTCATGGACGCAGCGCTCCGAGACCGCCGTCTCGCAGAGCGGGGCGACCATGCCGGCGGCGGTCCAGGCGGCGGCCGGCGGGGCGTCCAGGTCGCCGGCATCATAGAGGGTGACGGTGTGGCCGTCGGCGAGCAGTTGCCAGGCGACCAGGCGCCCCAGCAGGCCGGCACCGGCGACGGCGATGTGATCCGTGGTGGTTGTCAAGATAGCGGCCATCCAGCAGCAGGCATGGCTGACCAGGCGGGATGACGGCAGGAAACGGGCAGGCGTGACATGCGCTTGTTCCCTCCGCAGGCATCAACCTGATCAGGTTCAACGGGTTCGGCCGTACCGATCTCAGCCCCCGTGCACGGCTCCATGAGCGTACCGGGGCTCCCCGACAAGTCCTGCCAACTTAACCAAAGATGCCCGGGCACGCAATCACGTCGCGTGCCCGGGCATCATGGGAGTGGCGCTCTGTCCGGCTCAGGCGCAGTCGGCGGCCCCCTCGCCGAACATGTCGAACAGCAGCTCGCGGCCCAGACCGGTCAGCACGAAGCGCTGCTGGTCGTTCCAGGTGGCGGCGCTGCTTGTCTCGAGGACGTGCTGGCAGGGTGCCCAGTCACGGTCGGCCTTGCCGAGTGCCTCGAGGGCGGTGCGGTCGAGGCCGCGGTGGGGAACGGTGACCGTCTCGAGCACATGCCCCTGGCGATAGAGCAGGGCGGCCATGTTGGAGAGGCACTGGCGCAGGCTACGCTGCATGCGGGTGTTGCTGGGGGTGTCATGTTTCATGCTGCCGCATCTCCTTAAGGGATTCTGCTGCAGCGCATTATACATGCGACGAAGGTCGATGTCATACGAAGGTCTAAGATGCCCCGCCCGGTGGGATCCTGACGCCGCGCGGGGCCTGCTCCTCAGCCCTCCACGCGTCCCAGCAGCAGGAACTCGATCAGCGCCTTCTGGGCATGCAGGCGGTTGCCGGCCTCCTGCCAGACCACGGCGCGCGGGTCATCGAGCAGGGTCGTGCTGATCTCCTCGCCGCGGTGGGCGGGCAGGCAGTGCAGGAAGAGCACGTCGTCCTTCGCCCGGTCGAGCATCGCCTCGCTCACCTGGAAGCCGGCGAAGTCGGCCTCGCGCCTGGCCTGCTCCTCCTCCTGGCCCATGGAGGCCCAGACGTCGGTGGTGACGAGGTCGGCCTCCGCCACGGCCTGCTGGGGATCACGGAAGATGGTCACCCGGTCGCCGGCGGCGGCGAGGATGTCCTGGCGTGGCTCGTAGCCCTCCGGACAGCAGATGCGCAGCTGGAAGTCGAACTGGCGGGCGGCGTTGATCCAGGAGTGGCACATGTTGTTGCCGTCGCCGATCCACACCGCGGTGCGGCCCTTGACGCTGCCGCGCAGCTCGGTCCAGGTCATCACATCGGCGAGCAGCTGGCAGGGGTGGTAGTCGTCGGTGAGGGCGTTGATCACCGGCACCGTGCTGGCGG
The DNA here is from genome assembly GCF_033549285.1 of Halomonas sp. Taxonomy (GTDB): domain Bacteria; phylum Pseudomonadota; class Gammaproteobacteria; order Pseudomonadales; family Halomonadaceae; genus Halomonas. The sequence continues at coordinate 18,965 of NZ_JAWSUJ010000035.1, read as the reverse complement.
CGGCATACGTCTCCAGGCCCTCGTGGGAGAAGGTGCGGATCATCACCGCGTCGACCATCTCCGCGAGCACCCGCGCGGTATCGCCGATGGGCTCGCCGCGGCCGAGCTGGGTGTCGCGGGGCGAGAGGAAGAGCGCATGGCCGCCGAACTGCGCCATGGCGGTCTCGAAGGAGACCCGGGTGCGGGTCGAGGACTTCTCGAAGATCATCGCCAGGGTGCGGTTGGCGAAGGGCGTGTAGGTCGGCCCGTGGGTCTTCAGGCCGTTCTTGATCGAGATGGCGCGCTGGATCAGGTAGCGCAGCTCGTCCGGACTGAGGTCAAGCAGGGTGAGGAAATGGCGGGTGGCCATGGTGTCGCTCCACGGGAAAAAACGACCATCCTAGCCAGCCCACGGGGGATGCGCAACGCGCCCGTCATCAGTAGAATGGCCCTCATCCACAAGGCCGACCAGCACAGTCGGGTATTGCCCGGGCGCATGCCGGCCACGGTCTATCGAGGCCCGGTTCGCCGAAGCCCGGACAAACGAGAAAAGGGAGACGTCATGAGCACCACCGTCGAGAATATCCAGCGCCAGATCGGCGAGAACCCGATCCTGATCTACATGAAGGGCACCCCCCAGCTGCCGCAGTGCGGCTTCTCCGCCCAGACCGTCCAGGCCCTGATGGCCTGCGGCGAGCGCTTCGCCTTCGTCAACGTCCTGGACAACCCGGACATTCGTGCCGAGCTGCCCAAGGTGGCCAACTGGCCGACCTTCCCCCAGCTGTGGGTCGACGGCGAGCTGGTCGGCGGCTGCGACATCGTGGTCGAGATGCACCAGAACGGCGAGCTCGAGAAGCTGATCAAGGAGACCGCCGCGAAGCACAAGGATGACGCTGAGCAGTAAGCGCCGAGCCGCCAAGCTGTTCGGTGACGGGCGACAGGTAATGAGGCAGGAACGCGAAACCCCACCGGATTAACTTCTGGCGGGGGTTCTTGTTACATGCTGGTTGTCACTTGAGCCTGGTGGCCGCTTGGCCGCTTGGCCGCTTGGCCGCTTGGCCGCTTGGCCGCTTGGCCGCTTGGCCGCTTGGCCGCTTGGCCGCTTGGCGCTACTCCTCCAGCCCCTGCTCCTTCTGGGCCAGGGCCCAGCCGCCCAGGTCCTTGTAGCGGTTGACCATGGCACAGAACAGCTCGGCGGTGCGCTCGGTGTCGTAGCGCGCCGAGTGGGCGGCGCTGTTGTCGAACTCGATGCCCGCGGCGCGGCAGGCCCTGGCCAGCACGGTCTGGCCATAGATCAGGCCGCCGAGCGAGGCCGTGTCGAAGCTCGAGAAGGGGTGAAAGGGGTTGCGCTTGATCCCGCAGCGGTTGACCGCGGCATTGAGGAAGCCGTGGTCGAAGGCGGCATTGTGGCCAACCAGCACGGCCCGGGTGCAGCCATGGGCCTTGATGGACTTGCGTACCGGGCGGAAGATCTCGCCCAGTGCCTCGGCCTCGCTGACGGCTACCTGGCGGCGCAGCGGGTCATCGAGGCGGATCCCGGTGAAATCCAGTGCCGACTGCTCCACGTTGGCTCCCGCGAAGGGGGTGACATGGTAGGCGTAGGTGGCGTCGGGCACCAGGTTGCCGCCCGGGTCCATGGTCAGGGTGACGGCGGCGATCTCGAGGATCGCATCGCTCTCGGGATTGAATCCGCCGGTTTCCAGGTCCACCACCACGGGCAGGAAGCTGCGGAATCGCTGCGCCATGAGTTCGCGGGCGATCGCCTCGCTCATGCACCTCTCCTTGTCTGGGCCATCGTGTCTCGAAACCGCGAAAGTCTAGCAGCTTGCCCTCGGCGAGTCGCGTCGCCGGTATTCGCTGCAGGCTCGGCGCGCTATAATCGCTGCCTTCGAGAACGCTACTAGAGGAGCCTCAGCATGTCCGATGTCAAGAAGGTCGTGCTCGCCTATTCCGGCGGCCTGGACACGTCCGTCATCGTCAAGTGGTTGCAGGAAACCTATGACTGCGAGGTCGTGACCTTCACCGCGGACATCGGCCAGGGCGAGGAGGTCGAGCCGGCCCGGGCCAAGGCCCAGTCGCTGGGGGTCAAGGAGATCCATATCGAGGACCTTCGCGAGGAGTTCGTGCGCGACTACGTCTACCCGATGTTCCGCGCCAACACCCTCTACGAGGGCGAGTACCTGCTCGGCACCTCCATCGCCCGCCCGCTGATCGCCCGTCGTCTGATCGAGATTGCCGACCAGGCCGGCGCCGATGCCATCTCCCACGGTGCTACCGGCAAGGGCAACGACCAGGTGCGCTTCGAGCTCGGCGCCTATGCCCTGAAGCCGGGCGTCAAGGTGATCGCGCCCTGGCGCGAGTGGGACCTAAATTCCCGCGAGAAGCTGATGGCCTACTGCCAGCAGCACGACATCCCGGTGGACTTCTCCTCCAAGAAGAAGTCGCCCTACTCGATGGATGCCAACCTGCTGCACATCTCCTACGAGGGTGGCATCCTCGAGGACCCCTGGGCCGAGGCCGAGGAGGAGATGTGGCGCTGGAGCGTGTCGCCGGAGGCCGCGCCGGACACGCCTACCTATATCGAGCTGACTTACGAGAAGGGCGACATCGTGGCCATCGACGGCGTGCCGATGAAGCCCCATGAGGTGCTCGAGAAGCTCAACAAGCTGGGCGGCGACAACGGCATCGGCCGCCTCGACATCGTCGAGAACCGCTATGTGGGCATGAAGTCGCGCGGCTGCTACGAGACCCCGGGGGGCACCATCATGCTGCGCGCCCACCGCGCCATCGAGTCGCTGACCCTGGACCGCGAGGAGGCGCACCTCAAGGACGAGCTGATGCCCAGGTATGCCGAGGTGATCTACAACGGCTACTGGTGGAGCCCGGAGCGTCGCATGCTGCAGGCGGCCATCGACGAGACCCAGAAGAACGTCTCCGGCGTGGTGCGCATGAAGCTCTACAAGGGCAGTGCCACCGTGGCCGGCCGCAAGTCCGACGCATCGCTCTTCGACGAGTCGATCGCCACCTTCGAGGACGATGCCGGCGCCTACGACCAGAAGGATGCCGAGGGCTTCATCAAGCTCAACGCCCTGCGCCTGCGCATCGCCGCCGGCAAGGGCCGCAGGCAGGACTGAGACGGACCGTCATGTCTTCCTCGACGCCGGCCCGCCGCCGGCGTCGTCGTGTCGAGGCCCATCACCTGCGAGGAGAGCACCATGTTCAAGAAACTGTTATCCGGCCTGTTCGGCGGTGGCGATAGCACGTCCGGCAACGCCGCGGCCGCCGAGCCGGTGGAGTACAAGGGTTACCTGATCATCTCCGAACCCGCCGACCAGGGCGGCCAGTACCGCGTCAGCGGCTGGATCCGCAAGCCCCTGCCCGCCGCCGACGGGGAGGAGGGCGAGATGCTCGAGCACCGCTTCGAGCGCTCCGACATGCTGCCCGGCCGCGAGGCCTGTGATGCTCTGATGGTCAGCAAGGCGCAGCGCTACATCGACGAGATCGGAGACCAGATGTTCTCGCCGCGCTGAGACCCGCCTTATACTTCAGGACATGCCGATCCATAGCGTGATCCGGAGTTGCCATGCGCCTGCTGCACCGACCCTCGCCCTGGCGAGGGCTCTTCGCCACCGATGCGTTGCCCGACCCGAACGGCTGGCCGGCGCTGCTGGCCCCGCTGGGCCAGGCCCTGGCGAGCCTGGGGCCCACTCCCTCCCTGGCCGAGGCCCATGCCTGGCAGGGCCAGCTCGTGGAGGCCCTCGATCGGCTCGACCTGCCCGCCTGGCGCATCAGCCAGCTGATCAGCGACCACAACGACTGGCTCTACCGGCGAGCCATTACCCTCTCCCTGGAGGAGATGTGCGGCCAGGGCTGGGGGAGGCCGCCGGCAGCCTTCTGCGTGCTGACCCTCGGGTCGGGGGCGCGCCACGAGAGCCTGCTGGCGCCGGACCAGGACAACGCCATGATCATCGCCGACTACCCCGACGAGCGGCATACCGAGATCGATGGCTACTTCCAGTCGCTGGGCGAGCGCTTCACCGCGCGCCTCGACGAGGCCGGGATCCCGCTCTGCCAGGGCCATGTCATGGCCCGCTGGCCGATGTGGCGCAAGCGGCTCTCGGAGTGGCGCGCACAGCTGGAGATCTGGACCGCGGAGCGCCGCGTCAAGCGTGTCCAGCAGGCCAACATCCTGCTCGACTTCCACCCGGTCCACGGCGAGGCAGCACTCGCCGAGGCCCTGGCCGACCGGGTGGCCCGGCTGCTGCCGGCATCGCACCTGTTCCTCGACGAGATGGCGAGCCTGCTCGATGAGCTGCCGCTGGCCCTGGACCGGCTTGGCCGGCTCGCCGGCGACGGCGAGGATGCCCCCCATGAAAGGGCCATCAACCTCAAGCGCCAGGGGATGCTGCCGCTGGTCAATGCCGTGCGCCTGCTGGCACTGCGCCACGGGGTGCGCCCGCCGGATACCCGCTCGCGGCTGGTGGCGCTGGTGATGCAGGAGGCGCTCGATGCCGAGCACGCCCGGGCCCTGACCGCGGCACACGAGCGGCTGCAGGCGCTGATGCTCGACGAGCAGCGCCGGGCCCTCGCCGAGGGGCGCAGCCCCGATGGCTGGGTGGATATCGGCCGGCTGGGCGAGGAGCAGCGCCTGCTGCTGCGCCACGACCTGCTGCAGATCCGTGCACTTCTGAGAAGAGCGCGCAAGCCATAGGCTGGAAGAACGGGGCCTCGCCCCTTGAAGGTCGAAGGGGCCGCTTGATTCCCCGCGTTGCCCGACCATGCTGATTTTCCGCTTTCCGCTTTCCGCTTTCAGCTTTCAGCTTTCAGCTTCCAGTTTCTCGGGCGGTGCCTCGGGCAGCTCCATCACCAGGCAGGCCCCGCCCAGTCGCGGCGCCTCCTCGACCCATAGCCGTCCGCCCAGGTGGGCGACGATGCCGCGGCTGATGGGCAGCCCCAGGCCGCTGCCGCGGGGCCGGCCGCGCGTCTCGCCCCCCTCCTGGCGCTGGATCTGGTGGAACTTCTCGAAGACCCGTTCGCGCTCGTCCTCGGCGATGCCGGGGCCGTTGTCCTCCACGGCGAGACGGTAGTGGTCCTTGTACCGCTCTAGGCGCAGCAGCACCTTCGGGTCGTCGTCGGCGGCGAACTTGCCGGCGTTGTCGAGCAGGTTGATGATCACCTGTTCCAGGCGGTCCGGGTCGCCGATGACCGTCGAGGTCTCCGGTGTGATCTCGACTTCAAGGCTTACCCCGCGGTCCTCCTGCAGCCGCTGCACCGCATCCACGCTGTGCCGTGCCAACGCCACCAGGTCCAGGCGCCGGGGCTCCAGGGTCAGGCGGCCGCTCTCGAGCCTTGCCAGGTCGAGGATCTCCTCGATCAGGCGCGAGAGCCGCTGGCTCTCGCGCACCACCACGTCGAGGAAGTGGCGGCGCTTCTCGTCGGGCAGGTCGCCGCTGTCGCGCAGGATCTCCGCAAAGGCGCGGATCGAGGTGAGGGGCGTGCGCAGCTCGTGGCTGACCATGGCCACGAACTCGTCCTTGAGGCGGTCGAGCTCGCGCAGGCGCTCGTTGGCCGCGCGCAGCTCCTCGCTGGTGCGGGCCAGCTCCCGGGACTTCTGCTCCAGGCGACGGTTCACCTCCAGGGTCTCGGACGTGGTGTCGAGGATGCTGAGGATCGACTCGAGGTTCAGGGCCTCGCCGCGCACCACCGAGTCGATCAGTACCCGCGCCGAGGCGCTGCCCAGGGAGCCGGCCAGGGCCTGTTCGGCGCGGGCGGTCAGTCCCGGCGGTGCGGGCTGGCTGTCGTCGGCGGCCTCGTCGGGATGGGTGGCGAAGACCCGGGCGGTGGCGGCGCCCCCCAGGTAGCGGTCGAGCAGGGCGCGCAGTTCGCCGCGCGTGGTCTGGCCCTGCCACAGCGAGGTCTGCACCAGGCCGGGGTGCATGGCCTCGGTGAACAGCGCCGCCTGGGTCTGCTCCAGCGGTGACTGGCGGGTGAACAGCGAGATGCCCACCAGCAGCCCGAGGTTGGCGCCCAGGCTCCACAGCAGCGAGTGGGTATAGATGTCCCAGCCCTCGAGGCCAAACAGCGCATAGGGCCTCAGCCAGGCGAGCCCCCAGGGGCCCTGGTCGAGGAAGCCGGCATCCAGCCAGCCGGACTGGGCGAAGCCCGGGATCAACAGGGTCCAGGCCCAGATCAGGAAGCCCGCGATCATGCCCACCCCGGCCCCCAGGCGGTTGGCGCCCCGCCAGTACAGGCCGACCAGCAGCGCCGGGGCGAACTGGCAGGCGGCGGCGAAGGAGACCAGGCCGATGGTCACCAGGCTGTAGGCGTCGCCGATCAGCGCATGGTAGAGGTAGCCGAGCAGCAGGATCAGCAGGATGGCCACGCGGCGGATGCGCAGCAGCCAGCCGGCGAGCTCGCCGCGGGTGCTCAGGTGGAGGTGGCGCGAGCGCAGCAGCAGCGGCATCACCAGCTGGTTGCTGACCATGGTCGACAGGGCGATGGTCTCGACGATCATCATGCCGGTGGCGGCCGAGAGCCCGCCGATGAAGACCAGCAGCGGCAGCCCCTCCAGGCCGGTCGAGAGGGGCAGGGTGAGCACGAAGCTGTCCGGATCGCCGCTGACGTCGCCGAGCAGCAGCCCGGCCAGGGCGATGGGAATCACGAACAGGTTGATCACCAGCAGGTAGAGCGGGAAGAGCCAGCTGGCACGCCTGAGGTGTCGCTCGTCGACGTTCTCGACCACCAGCACCTGGAACTGCCGCGGCAGGGTGAGAAAGGCCAGGAACGCCAGCACCAGCATGCCCACCCAGCCAAGTGCCCCGCCGGGCACCGCCTCCAGGCTCATCAGCCGGGTCAGTTCGGGCATCGCCCCGACCCGGGCGAAGAGCTCCGCCGGGCCGTTGAAGAGCACGAAGACGGTGAAGACCCCCACCGAGAGGAAGGCCACCAGCTTGACCAGCGACTCGAAGGCGATGGCCGCCACCATGCCCTCGTGGCGCTCGCTGGCATCCAGGTGGCGCGTGCCGAAGAGGATGATGAACACCGCCAGGACCAGGGCGACCCAGAAGGACTTGTCGGCCCAGAAGCTCTCGTCGGCCAGGCGCAGCTCGGCGGCCTGGGGGTAGTTGACCAGCACCGCGTGGCTGACGGTGATGGCCTTGAGCTGCAGGGCGATGTAGGGGGTGATGCCGATCAGGGCGATCAGCGCCACCAGGGCCCCGAGGCTCGAGCTCTTGCCGTAGCGGGCGCTGATGAAGTCGGCGATGGAGGTGATGCGCTGGGCGCTGGCGATGCGCACCATCTTGCGGATCACGAAGGGGGCCATCAGCATCGCCAGGGTCGGGCCCAGGTAGATCAGCAGGAAGCTGGGGCCATACTGGGCCGCGCGGCCGACGCTGCCGTAGAAGGTCCAGGCGGTGCAGTAGACCGCGATGGAGAGGGCATAGACGGTGGGAGAGCCGATCAGCGAGCGCCCCTGCTCGGCGCGGCGGTCCCCCCAGGCGGCAATGACGAAGAGCAGCGCCAGGTAGCCGAAGGCCACCGTCAGGACCACGACGCTGCTTCTCATGGCGTGTCAGCCTGCATTCGCGATCACTCCTCGTGACGGTGTTCCATCAGCCAGGCCATCAGCGCGATCACCGCCCCCCAGGCCAGGAAGAGGTAGGCAACCAGCCAGCCCGGGGCCGTCGGGGAGCGGTCGGCCACCAGCAGCAGGGGCGGGGAGAACAGCAGGGCCGCCAGCACGATCAGCGCGACCAGGCGCTCCTTCAGGCGCGGCGTGTTCACGAGGCGAAGGCGTCCTCCCTGTCGAAGGCACTGGCCTGCAGCGCCAGCGCCTGCTCCAGCGTCTCGATGCCGCGCGCTTCCAGCCGGGGCAGCAGCGAGAGCCACAGCTCCGCGGTGACACGGGCGTCGCCCAGGGCGGTGTGGCGGGTGCCGGGCGGGAAGCTCAGGTCATAGCGGTCGGCCAGGCTGTCCAGGTCATGGCCGTCGAGGCTGTCGTCGAGCGCCCGGGAGAGCAGCAGGGTGTCGAGCACCGGCATGTCGAACGTGATGCCGCCGCCGGGGGGCTGGATGGCCAGCAGGTCGAAGGCGGCGTTGTGGGCCAGGATAACCGCCTCGCCGATGTAGTCGCGAAAGCGAGGAAGTGCCACGTTGAGCGGCGGGGCGCCGGCCACGTCATCATCGGTGATCCCGTGGATGGCGGTGCTGGCCGGCGGGATGGGCCGTTCCGGGTCGACCCGCAGGTCGAAGATGTCGCTGGCCAGCAGTCGCGCATTGACGATGCGGCAGGCGCCGAGGCTGACCACGGTGTCGCCGCGGCGCAGTTCCAGCCCGGTGGTCTCGGTGTCGAAGGCCACGACCTCCAGGGTCCTCAAGGGCCGGGCCGCCAGCTCGCTGTCCGGCGGGGGCATGTCGGCGATGCCGAAGTCGTGGAATTCCGGACGCGGCGGGGTGCGCGGGCGCGGCGCGCCGACTCGTTCGGTGGCGGGCAGCGGGAGGCGCAGCCGGGCATGCTCGCCGTCCTCGTCGGCGATGCTCCAGGCATCGCTGGTGTGCTGGCGCAGGACATCGCCGACCCGCGGGGCCAGCGGCAGGGCGTCCAGGCGCTCGGCACGCCACTCGTCCAGCCCCTGCTCGCCCAGCGGGCGCCCGCGCCAGATCAGGTCCAGGTAGACCCGGCGGTTGCCCAGGCAGACCTCGCCTTCCAGCTCGGCCTGGCCGGAGTGCGCGGTCAGGCGCGGGAGCAGCGAGTCGAGCAGCGCCAGCAGGGCCGGCGCGTCGCCCTTCAGCCAGGCGGGCATGCCGATGGGGGTGATGCGCAGGGACGCGCCATCCTGGCGCTCCTCGAGGGCCGCCCAGAGATCATTGGACCACAGCGGGACCAGGCGCTCGCCCTCGCGGTGCATGTCCTCCATCAGCCGGCCCATGCGCTCGAGCTGGGCGGCCAGCGCCCGGCTCTCCTCGTCGATCACCGCCTCCAGACGCTTCCCGAGCTCGCCGGCCGCGGCGTCGTCGCGCACGCCCACCAGGGCGTCGGCGGCACTGGTCAGGCTGGCGCTGTGGCGCCGCAGTACCGGCAGCATCTCGGCAATATCGGCACGGGCTCCCATCTCGCTGGTCCAGGCCGCCGTGGTGTCGGTCAGGGTCAGCAGCGTCTCGTGGTTGCTGTCGGGGACGCGGCGCAGCACCACGTGCAGCCAGCGCTCGTCGCAGGGCACCAGGATCTCCCGTGGCGCCCCGTCGTCGGGCAGTTGGCCCAGCGCATCCTCCAGGCTCGAGATCGGCAGCAGGGCGTCCAGGCGCTTGCCGAGCCCCAGGCCGGGATGGCCCTCGAACAGGGTCTCGGCGGCCTGGTTGAAAAGCAGCACCCGGCGGTGGTGGTCGCAGAGCAGCAGCGGCGTGTCGAGCACCTGGAGCAGGGTCTCGAGCTCCTGGCGGATGCGGGCGGCGCTGCGCGCGCCCTCGGCATGGGCGGTCGCCAGGCGCTCCCGGTCGGCCCGCCAGGCCTCGCGTACGCGCATCAGATCGGGGCCGAGCCCTCGCAGCCAGCCCTCGGGCGGATAGTCCTGGCGGGCATCCGGGTTGGCCACCAGGCGGGCCAGCTGCACCTGCAGGTGGCGCAGGGGGGTGAACAGCTGGCGCTCGAGCAGCAGGCCGACCAGGAAGATGGTGCCGCCCCCGGAGAAGCAGCCCAGCCACAGCAGCAGCCGCGCCGTGCCCTCGAGGCCGGCGAGGCTGTCCAGCCACAGCGCGAACACGGCGCCGCCGAAGATACTGACACCGCTGAGCAACAGCCACAGGCCGATCAGCCGCTGGCGGCGGGGCAGGCGGGAGCCGCGCTTGGCCATCAGGACACCTCGGCGAGCAGGGTCTTGACCTTCTCGACCAGCGCCTGGGTCGAGAAGGGCTTGGTGATGTAGTCGTCGGCCCCCAGGGCCATGCCCTTCTCGCGCTCCACCTCGCGCCCGTGGGCGGTGAGCATGATGATCGGCAGCCGGGCATGGTCGGGGTCGCCGCGCAGGCGCTCGAGGACGTCGAAGCCGCTGATGCCGGGCAGGCTGATGTCCAGCAGGACCAGGTCCGGGGGCGACTCGGCGATGCGCGACAGGGCACTCTCGCCATCCTCGGCGGTGTCCACCTGGAAGCCGGCCTGCTGCATCAGGAATTCCAGGGACAGGACGATATTGGGTTCGTCGTCCACCACCAGCACCTTGGCCATGGTGCCCTCCTATGAGTGTGCGGTCGTTTATGCATGGTTGCCGATCAGTCTAGTGGCCGGCCGGGCGGTGGCAAAGACGACCTTGGCAGGAGGCGGCGCGGGTGGCGTGCTAGGGTGCGGGGATTGTCCCCGCTATCCGGGGCCCATCGAGGAGGACGGCATGATCAAGGTCCATCATCTGGAGAACTCCCGCTCCCAGCGGGTCCTGTGGCTGCTGGAGGAGCTCGGCGTCGACTACGAGGTCATCACCTATCGGCGCGACCCCCGGACCATGCTGGCACCCGCCTCGCTGCGCGAGGTTCATCCGCTCGGCAAGTCGCCGGTGATCAGCGACAAGGCCCGGGACGGTCGGGTGGTGGCGGAATCGGGGGCGATCCTCGAGTATCTGGTCGAACGCTTCGATCATGAGGGCCTGCTGGAGCCGCCGGCGGGCAGTGACGCGCACGAGCGCTACCGTTTCTGGCTGCACCATGCCGAGGGCTCGGCCATGCCGCCGCTGGTGATGCGGCTGGTGTTCGCCTCGCTGGGCAAACCCCCGGTACCGGCGCTGGCCCGGCCCCTCGGCCGGCTCTTCGCCCGTGGGGTGGAGCAGCAGCTGCTGGGGCCGCAGATCCGCCAGCTGAGCGACTACTGGGAAGTGGAACTCGAGCGTGGTGCCTGGTTCGCCGGGGAGGCATTCAGTGCGGCCGACATCCAGATGAGCTTCCCGCTGCTCGCCCTGGAAGACGGCGGCGGCCTCTCCGGCTACCCCAGGCTGCAGGCGTTCCTGGCGGCCTGCCGCGAGCGTCCGGCCTATCGCCGGGCGGTGGAGAGGGGCGGCGAGTTCTCCCTGTCGTGACGTGGTTACTTGCGCTGCCGGCCGAGCCCCCGCCGGGGTCCCAGCGGCCCCAGCCACAGCCAGACCTGCAGCACCACCAGCACCGGCAGCCACCAGGCCGGCGCGCCGGTCACCCAGTTGAGCACCAGATGGATGAAGAAGGCGGTGATGCCGGCGACCAGGCCCACCAGCGTGAAGAGCAGCGGGCGGTCGCGGCCGGGCCAGCGGGTCAGCCGGCAGAGCGAGCCGAGCAGGGCACCGAAGGCGGCGGCCAGGGAGAGGGGAATCAGCAGGTCCAGCATGTCGAGCCTCGTGTCGAGAAGTCGGAACGAAGCGACCAGCCTAGCGCCTCACGGCAGGCGTGGCGCTTCGACGTTGGGGTCAATCACCGCGGCGCAGCAGCTGGTTGCGAAGGGCCAGTTCGGCCCGCCCCAGCCACTCGTGCAGGGCGCGGGTGCTCTGGTGGAGGTGGTAGGCACGCGGGATCATGGCGTGTACGCCCGGCGGCGGGGCGCTCGCGAACTCGGTCGGCGCGGCCGTGACGGAGAGACCGGCGCGCTCGAACTCCGCCACTGCCCTCGGCAGGTGCCAGGCCTGGGAGACCAGCGCGACATGCCCGATACCCTCGCCGCCCAGCATCTCGGCGGTGAAGCGGGCGTTCTCGGCGGTGCTGCGGCTGCGCCCCTCCATCCAGCGGACGGGCACCTCGAAGACCTCGCGCAGCGCCGCCGCCATCAGGCTCGCCTCGGCGCTGTGCTCGTCGTGCACGCGCCCGCCGCTGACCAGGATCGGCAGCCGGGTCTCGCGATGCAGGTGGGCGCCGTAGGCCAGCCGGCGCCAGCTGGCATTGGACGGCGCATCGCCCCAGCCGAATTCCGGTGAGGCGTAGTCGCGTCCGCCGCCGAGGATCACGATGGCCTCGGCCCGGCGCAGTTGGGCGGGCCCGGCCAGGGCCGGCGGCTCGAGCCCCTGGCGCAGGGCGTGGCTCGCCAGCGGAGTGGCGAGGGCCAGCAGGCCGCCCAGCCCCAGGGCGACCAGCAGGCCGCCGCTCAGCCGGCGAGCACCCAGGACCAGGCCGGCGAGGATCAGCAGGGCATTGATCACCGGCGGCAGCAGGAGATACTTCAGCGCTTCCATGGGCGGGTCTCGTTGGCGGTCATGCCGCCAGTGAACCAGCCTGCGGGCACTTGTGCCAGCCAGGGCCCTTCGAGGGGTGGCGGTGGCGAGGCGTGCGGCGGTGCGACAGGCCGGCAAGGGCGCCTGTCACAGCTCGGTCTTGTCCGGATACTCGCAGAGGTCCTCGATGATGCAGCTGCCGCAGCGAGGCTTGCGCGCCAGGCAGGTGTAGCGCCCATGGAGGATCAGCCAGTGGTGGGCATCCTGGCGGAACTCCTTCGGCACATGGCGCAGCAGCTTTTTCTCGACCTCGACCACGTCCTTGCCCCTGGCGATCCCGGTGCGGTTGGCCACCCTGAAGATATGGGTATCCACGGCGATGGTGGGCTCGCCGAAGGCGGTGTTGAGGATCACGTTGGCGGTCTTGCGGCCGACGCCCGGCAGGGCCTCCAGGGCCTTGCGGGTGCGGGGCACCTCGCCGCCGTGCTGCTCGACCAGGATCCGGCAGGTCTTCATCAGGTTCTCGGCCTTGGTGTTGTAGAGGCCGATGGTGCGGATGTGCGCCTTGAGGCCGTCGAGGCCCAGCTCGAGGATCGCCTGGGGCGTGTTGGCCACCGGGAAGAGCCGGGCGGTGGCCTTGTTGACCCCCACGTCGGTGGCCTGGGCCGAGAGCAGCACGGCGGCGAGCAGCTCGAAGGGCGTGGTCCAGTGCAGTTCGGTGGTCGGCTCGGGGTTGTGGTCGCGCAGTCGCGCGAAGATCTCGTGGCGTTTCTGGGCGTTCATGGTGTTCCGGGTCAGTGGCGATGCCCGGGGCTTTTCCGGAGACAGGCCCCGAAGTGTCGGACCACCGAGGAGGCGCTGTGAACCCCTCCCTGGGCGCTACCGACGCCATCCCTGGCGTAGGACCTCCTCTCCGACCTGTCTCCGGCGCCCCTTCCGTCGGGTGCTGGTTGATCAACTATCCGTTGTTTTGCTTCATTCGGCTGTGGTGGCCTGCTCCAGCGCCTTTCGCGCGTCGGCAAGCAGCCGACTGGCGCTGTCGACCTGTCCCTCGGCCGCCTCGACCGCGCTGGCCTCGCCCTGGCGCTCGGCGTGGGCCAGCTGCTGCCTGGCCCGTCGCAGGGCCTGTTCGGCGGCGTTGACGGCCATCTGACGCTGGCGCTGCGGCCCAGGGCCGGAAGCGCTGCCCGGCCCCGAGCGCTGGCGCTGCCGAATCAGCCGCTTCTGGCGCTCCATGCGCCTCTCCCGAGCCTCCCGAGCCAGGCGCTGCTGGCGGGCGCGATGGCGACGGCGTCCTTGCTCGGCGCGGTGGGCGAGGTAGGCATCGCGCGCCTCATCGGTCTCGGCGGCTTCCCAGGCGGGGTGGGGCAGCAGGTCGATGCAGTCCACGGGGCAGGGCGCCACGCAGAGCTCGCAGCCGGTGCATTCATCGACGATGACCGTGTGCATGCGCTTGGACGCCCCCAGGATGGCATCCACCGGGCAGGCCTGGATGCACTTGGTGCAGCCGATGCACTCGGCCTCGCGGATCCAGGCCACCAGCGGCGACTGGGCGGGCTCGGCCAGCGGCAGCGGCGTGCGACCGGTCAGCGCCGCCAGCCGGGCCACGGTGGCCTCGCCACCGGGCGGGCAGCGATTGATGGGCTCGCCGTCGACGATGGCCTCGGCATAGGGGCGACAGCCGGGCTGGCCGCACTTGCCGCACTGGGTCTGGGGCAGCTCGGCGTCGATCGCCTCGATCAGCGCGGCCCGGGAGCGGGCATCGGTCTCCGTCACGGCGGCGCCTCAGCGCACCCGCTGGCCCGGCTCGGCGCCGGAATCGGGGCCGAGCAGATAGATCCCGTCGTCGTTGCCGGCGGCGAGCACCATGCCCTCGGACACGCCGAAGCGCATCTTGCGCGGCGCCAGGTTGGCGACCATCACCGTCAGCCGTCCCTCCAGGGCCTCCGGGGCATAGGCGGCACGGATGCCGGCGAAGACGGTGCGGGTCTCGCCGCCCAGGTCCAGGGTCAGCTTGAGCAGCTTGTCGGCCTTCTCGACGTACTCCGCCCGGGCGATGCGGGCGATGCGCAGGTCGACCCTGGCGAAGTCGTCGAAGCTGATCTCCTCACCGATGGGCTCCTCGGCCAGGGGGCCCTTCGCCGTCTCCTTGAGTTTCTGCTCTTCCACCAGGTCCTCCTTCGATGCCGCCATCATGGCATCGATCTTGTCCCGCTCCACGCGGGTCATCAGCGGCTTGAACTTGGCGATCTCGTGGTCCACCAGCAGGGTGTGGCGGCTGTGCCAGTCAAGGGTCTCGAGCCCGAGGAACGCGCGGGCCTGCTCGGCCATGGCCGGCACCACCGGGGCCAGGTAGACCATCAGCTGGCGGAACAGGTTGATGCCCACCGAGCAGATCTCCAGCACCTCCTGCTCGCGGCCGGGCTGCTTGGCGAGCACCCAGGGCTCGGCCTCGGCGATGTAGGTGTTGGCCTCGTCGGCCAGCTCCATCACGAGACGCATGGCGCGGCCGAACTCGCGGGCCTCGAACTCCTCGGCGATGGCGTCACCGGCGGCGATGAAGCGTGCCACCATCTCGGGCTCGCTGCAGTGTCCGGCGAGGCGATTGCCGCCGAGCTTCTTGACGAAGCCGGCGCAGCGGCTGGCGATGTTGACCACCTTGCCCACCAGGTCGCTGTTCACCCGCGCCGCGAAGTCCTCGAGGTTGAGGTCCAGGTCGTCGACCCGCGAGGTCAGCTTGGCGGCGAAGTAGTAGCGCAGGTACTCGGGGTTGAGGTGGTCGGCATAGGTCGCGGCCTTGATGAAGGTGCCCCGCGACTTCGACATCTTGGCGCCGTTTACCGTGACGAAGCCGTGGCAGTTGACCGCGGTGGGCGTGCGGAAGTCGGCGCCGTGGAGCATGGCCGGCCAGAACAGGGCGTGGAAGTAGACGATGTCCTTGCCGATGAAGTGGTAGACCTCGGCGTCGGAGTCGGGTGCCCAGTAGGCATCGAAGTCCATCCCCCGGCGGTCGCAGAGGTTCTTGAAGCTGGCCAGGTAGCCGATCGGGGCATCCAGCCAGACGTAGAAGTACTTGCCCGGCGCGTCGGGGATCTCGAAGCCGAAGTAGGGAGCGTCGCGGGAGATGTCCCACTCGTTGAAGCCCGACTCGAACCACTCCATCAGCTTGTTGCGGATCTGCGGCTGGACATGGTCATCGTCGATCCACGCCTTCAGGAAATCGGCGAAGTCCGGCAGCTTGAAGAAGTAGTGGGTGGAGCTTCTCACCTCGGGGGCGGCACCGGAGATCGCCGAGACCGGATCGATCAGCTCCGCCGGCGTGTAGGTGGCACCGCAGGCCTCGCAGTTGTCGCCGTACTGGTCCTCTGTGTTGCACTTCGGGCAGGTGCCCTTGATGAAGCGGTCGGCCAGGAAAAGGCCCTTCACCGGGTCGAACATCTGCTCGATGTCGCGGGTGGCGATGTGCCCCTTGTCGCGCAGCCGGGTGTAGATCAGCTCGCTGAAGTGGCGGTTTTCCGGGGAGTGGGTCGAGTGATAGTTGTCGAAGGCCACCCCGAAGCGGGAGAAGTCGGTCTGGTGGTCGCGGGAGACCCGTTCGATCAGCGCCTCGGAGGTGATGCCCTCCTGCTCCGCACGCAGCATGATGGCCGTGCCGTGGGCGTCGTCGGCGCACACGTAGTGGCACTCATGCCCGCGGCTCTTCTGGAAGCGCACCCAGATGTCGGTCTGGATGTACTCCAGCAGGTGGCCCAGGTGGATGGCACCATTGGCGTAGGGCAGGGCGCTGGTGACCAGGATTTTGCGCGAGGCGCGGGCGGTGTTCGACATGGCGGCTCAGGGTATCCCGTTGAAAATCAGGCCACGATTGTAGCCATCTTCGCGCATGCCTGCATCCGCGCCGAGCGCCCGTTTGGCGTGCTCTCCACCGCTCGGGTATGATGCCGCCATCCAGCGGGGCGTCAAACGGAGTGATGTCCCGCCGGAGGTCCTGCAACCGAAGTCACGCTGGTGAACCCTGTCCCCCTCCCGGAGGAATTCCCCATGCGTCTACGTCATGCCCTGCCCCTGGCCCTGCTCGCCGCCCTTGTCGCCGGCTGCACCAGCAGTGCCATCTCCCCGACCTATACCAGTGCCAACCCGGACATCATGCGGATCAGCGACGAGCGCCCCGCCAACCCGGAGAAGCGCATCGAGGACCTCGGTTCCTACTGCGTCGAGGTCAGCGAGACCTGGAACGCCCACGGGACAACCCCCGACGGCAAGAGCCTCTGGGCCAAGGACACCGCCCGCACCGTCGTGCCCTGCGACTGAGCCCCTCGCACCGTTACGCCTCAGCGGCGCTCGGGCCCGTGGCGTGATCGGGCCGGCTCCCTGAGCGGGATGGGCTCCCTTCCGGCAAGCCCGCACACCACGGCCCGGCAGGCGACCTGCCGGGCCGTGGTCTCTCTGGCGGTTGTGCAGGCCCTTACTGGCCTTCAGCGCAGCGCCAGCTGCCCTTCCTCGGTCTCGGCGGGCAGGCATCGGCCGGCGGCCCCCGGGGCCAGGTAGGGGGCCAGCAAGGGTTCCATCCCCTTGAGCACCTGGACGGGGAGTGCCGAGGTGAAGCGGAAGTCGTCGGACTGACTGCCGGCCACGTAGGCGGTGAGCGTGCCGAAGTGGTGCTCGCCCAGGTGGAAGACGAAGGTGGCGGTCCGGTTACGGGCGCGGGAGTCGATCACCTGGCCGCTGCGGGTCACCGTCTCGATGCGGTTGTTGCCGGTACCGGTCTTGCCGCCCATCTCCAGCGGGGCGTCATCCGCGAGGGTGAAACTGCCCTGCAGGCGTCGGGCGGTTCCGCCCTCCACGACCTGGGCGAGAGCCGCGCGCAGCACGGCGGCGACCTCCGGGGCCATGACGCGCCGGGCGCGAGTCTCGGACGGAACGAAGCGTGTCTCGTAGGGAGTATCCGCCGCGAAGTGCAACTCATCGATGCGCAGCACCGGCAGGCGGACGCCGTCGTTGAGGATGATCCCCATCAGTTCGGCCAGTGCGGCGGGACGGTCTCCGGAGCTTCCCACGGCGGTGGCAAGCGATGGCACCAGCTGGTCGAAGGGATAGCCCAGGCGCTGCCAGCGGCGGTGGATCTCGTCGAAGGCCTCCACCTCGAGCATGGTGCGGATGCGCACGTCGCGGGCGCTGCGGTGACGTGTCCTGAACAGCCAGCCATAGGCCTCCTGGCGCTGCTGGTGACTCGCCGCGATGGCCTCGCGCAACCCGGCCTCGGGATTATCCAGCAGGTAGCCGACCAGCCACAGCTCCAGCGGGTGCACCCCGGCGATGTACCCCTGGTCGCTGAGGCCGTGCCTGCCCGGCGCGTGGTCGCGGTAGAGCGCCTCGAGGCGTCGTTCGTCTAGCGCATTGCCCGGCAGCCTGGCCGCGAGGAAGGCGGCGAAGGCATCGCGGTCGGCCTCGGGAAACAGGTAGCGGTGCGCGGCGGACAGCCGGGACGCCGTGGGACGCAGGCCATCCAGGAAGGTGGCCAGGCGTTCATCGCGCGAGTTTTCCTGATACTTGCGCCAGAAGCGCTCGAGAAAGACCTGGCCCTCCCGGTCGGCGAAGTGCGCCAGGTAGGCCTGCCGCCGCGGGTCCTGATCGTCCTCGAGCAGCGGGCGGCGGCCCTCGCCCTGATGAATGACATGCTGCACCAGGTCGCGCAGCAGGCGCACGAAGGGCAGGTTGAGCGATTCGCGCAGGGCATCATCGAGCCCGGGGTGGCGGCCGTCATCCTCGCGGCGGAAGTTGCCGAAGGTATGGCGCCCACCGCCGGTGAAGAAGGCCTCGTGGGGGCTGGCCGAGTAGCGCCGTTGCATGGCGGCCTCGAGCAGGGGGCGAAGCCCCAGACCAGGCTCGGCGATGAGCCGGTCGATCACCCAGCGGCTCAGCACGTCCTGCCGATCCAGTTCGATCCGGCGAAGGGCATCCACCGGCATCCCGGCATGGCGGCCGTGCAGCTCGGCGATCACCTCCAGGTAGGTGGCCAGCACCCTCAGCTTGGCGGTGGAGCCGAGCTCCAGCTTGCTGCCCTCGTTGATGTCGAAGGGCTGGCCGGTGGTGTCGGTCTGCACGCGCACCCGAAAGCCCGTGGCGTCGCGCTCGAGCAGGGTGAAGCTGTAACGCACGTCGGCGGCCCGTTCGGGCGACAGCATGCGCTCGCCCAGCAGCCCGACCTCGCTCGCGAACCCCGGGTCGGCCAGTCGCTGCAGATACGCGGTGACCCGGCGCTGGAGGTCGCCGTGCAGGGTGGTGCGCGCCGAGAGGTCCAGCCGGTCGAGGTCGTAGAAGGACAGGCCGACCAGGCGGCCGAGCCGTTGGCGGGCCACCTGCAGGCCCTTGTCATGGGCGACCTGCAGGCGTACCGGCTCCCTGGTGAAGTCGCGGAAGGTCAAGCGGCTGGCCAGGGCGGCATCGCGCAGGGACGGAGTCACCAGGCCCTCCTCGGCCAGCAGGCGCAGGTGGCCGTCGGTCAGCGACTCCAGGGCCTGGTGGCCGCTGTTCAGATACCAGGAGGGACGACGCTGGGCGATCATCAGGGCCACCACCTGGCGCAGCGCCAGGCCCTGGGCGGCGAGGCTGTCCGGGGCATTGAAGGTGGGCACCAGCAGGCGGTTGACCGCGTCGAAATCGGCGCCGAACCAAACCCACAGGCCATTCCCCAGGCCATGGACCTCGCCATAGCCGGGGGCCGCGGAGAGCGGCACCGAGTTGAGGTAGTCCAGCGCCACGTCCTGGCGTGCGGCGAGCGTCTGCGGGCCGTGCCGGTAGCCGCGCACGCTGGCCGAGACCATCTGGCGC